>DATBFX010000500.1:0-28817 GCA_036558305.1 Thermomicrobiales bacterium
CTATCATGAGGCCGGAACGGAATTGGTCCTCTTCGTCAACGACGAGAAGCGAACCGTCACGGTCGAGCACGCCGACGGGCGAACCGAGGTGCTGAAGGAGGGCGACGTCTTCGACGGCGGCGACGTCATGCCCGGCTTCCGCGTTTCCGTGAATGATCTGTTTCGCTAGGGCACGTCTGGTGGAAAAACGTCGAAGCCGCCTCCGAGCTTGACGGGCGGCGCCGCCAGCATCGGGGCTAGCTGCTCCATGTTCCGCCCCATCACGTCCCCGTGCATATGGGCTTCCATCGCCGCCAGGTCCGTGTAGCTCTCGAAGGCGTAGAAGCGATTCTCATTGGACTCATCCTGGACGAGATGGTAGCGCACCGTCCCCGGCTCTTCCCTGAGGCTCTCCTCGGCGAGTTGCCGGGCCAACCGCCGGAAGTCCTCGCGCCGCTCGGGCAGAATATCGGCCTGGTACAACTGGCTGTACATCCTTGCCTCCTTGGCAACGAGCGCGCGAAGTCAAAAAGTCTGACGCGGTGCCACGATTGCAGACCGCCGTTCCTTGCCAAACACGACATCGTCGCGGGCGTCAGGCTGACAACCCCAAGAGTCGCCCGATCGTCTGGACATACACCTTCGCCTCGGTGACGAGGTCGTCGATGAAAACGGCTTCGTTGGCGCCGTGGGCATTTTCGCCGCCGGGGCCGAAGCCGACGGTGTCGACCCCGGCCTGGCGGTAGAAGCGGCCGTCGGTGGCGCCGGCCCAGGCGACGAAGTACTCGGGTTTCTGGCCCGTCACCGCGCGGACGCTGGCCTGGAAGGCTTGAACCAGCGGCGAGTCCTCGGGCGTGATGTTGGCGGGGATGTAGTCGTGGCGGGGGTCTTCCTCGATCGTGTAGCGGAAGTCGGAGTCGTCGGCGGTGATGGCGTCGAGGGCGGCGCGGACTTCCGTGATGACGGTCTCGCGGGTCTCGCCGGGGATGAGACGGCGGTCGACCTGGATGGTGCATTCGCCGGGGACGACGTTGTGGGCGATGCCGGCGTGGATGGTGTTGACGCTGATCACCGGTTTGCCGACCGAGGGGTGAAATTTGTCGAGGTCGCCTTCGAGGGCGAGGACGCCCTTGGCCGCCTTGGCGATGGCGTTGATGCCGGTGGCGCGGGCGGTGGCGGTGTGGGAGGCGCGACCGTGGAAGGTGATTTCGAAGTTGAAGATGCCGCGCTCGGCGTTGCGGACCATGAGGTCGCTCTTCTCGCCGATGAAGCAATAGTCGGGCTTCGGTAGGTGCCCAGCCGCGATCTCCGCGAGAACGTGAAGCGTCCCGTAGGCACCGCTCGTTTCCTCGTCGGAGACGACGTGCGCCTGGAGTCGGCCACGGAGCGGGGCGTCCTTGAGGAGTTCGAGGAGATAGAGCATGACGCCGGTGGACGACTTCATGTCGGAGGCGCCGCGCCCGTAGAGACGGGAGCCGTCGGCGCTGACCACGGGCGTGAAGGGGTCGGTCCGCCAGGAGTCGGCGTCGGAGACGGGGACGGTGTCGAGGTGACCGTTCATGGCGATGGTCGGACCGTCGCCGTTCCCGATCGAGGCGACGACGTTCGGCCGGTTCGGGTCTTTGGCGACGATCTGGAATTCGAGCCCGCGTTTGCCGCACCAGTCGGCGACGAAGGCCATCACGTCGCGTTCCTGACCGCTCGGGCTCGGGATCGCGACGAGGTCGCCGGCGATCTTGACGATCGCCTCGCGGTCGATCTGCTCGGTCCACCGATTGACGGCCACGCAGCACTCTCCCCAATTGACGATCTCAAGTCTCTGGTCTCAGGTCCCAAGTGACATGATCCATCGCCGTGGGACCTGAGACTTGAGACCTGCGACCCGCGTCCTACACGCGCACGAAGCGCGACACCTTGGCGACGAAGACGACGGCGCCGCCGACCTCGACCTCGAAATTCTCCGGCATGTAGAGGAGTCCGGGTTCCAGCGCCGGCGAATACGGGACGGCGATCTGCGTCCGGCGGCGGCAGGTGCGGCGCAGGATCGCCATCACGTTCGGGACCACGACGTCCTCGACCCCGATCATCAGGCTGGTGTTGCCGGTTCGCAAGAAGGAACCGGTGGTGCTGATTTTCGTGAAGCGGTGCCCGGCCTCGATCAGACCGGCGGTCAAGCCGTCGACGTCTTCGTCTTGGACGATCGCGATGATCAGCTTCATCGTCGAAGCTCCTTTCTCGTTGGCCATGAGGGCCGCTCAACCGCGATCGGAGGGCGATCCCTCGTCACGATGCGGTCGAGCTTGTCGTCTCACGGGCACGGGAGAGTTTACCAGATAGGACCGGGAGAAATGCCATTTCTTCGGTTGGTGATCAACAATGTTAACCGCGTGCCCGGCGTGGCACGGCGCGGCTTAGAGGCGACGGCGACTCTCGCGACCGATGCGGACCAGGCCGCGTTCGAGGAGCGAGGCGGCGACGGCCGAGGCGACGCCGAACTGGAGACCGGCCGCGGTGGCGACGTCGTCGAGGGACCGGTTGCCGTCGAACTGGTTGAGGATCACCCACTCCTGGGGGGAGACCTCGAACGTGTCGTCGGCCTCGATCGGCGGTCGCAAAACGAGGTCGAGGATTGTCGTCTCGGTCAAACCGTGGGATGGCGTCCCGGTCGGCCGCCAACCGTGGCGGCGACTCTCCGCCGCCAGGGCCTCGGCCAGGGCATCGACCGCTTGCTCGATGGCGTCGGCGTGGCGCTCCATCTCCTCGACGCGCGCGACGTCGACCGCCTCGATCACGGCGACGACTTCGCCACCGTTGACGACCGGGACGCCCAGGTAGCTCTTGAAGCCGAGATCCGATGGGCGCGGCACGGCGGGTTCGTGCGGGCGGTCCGGCGAGAGGATCAGGGCGCGCTTTTGGTGATAAGCGGACATCGGGAGGACGAGCGAGTCGGGCGCGATCAGACCGTAGTAGAAACCGCCGTCGTCGAGGACCGTCGCGGCGTGCCACCGCTGCCCTTTCGGCACCGGACGGAAGAGCGTAACCCGGCGGGCGCCGGTCGTTTGCATCGCGTGCTGCAGCAGCATCGCGATCTGGCGGTCGACGTCGGCGGCGCCGCCGTCGACGCCGAGTTCGGCGGTGATGTGCGCCTGCGCGCGGCGCTGGAGTTGCGTGGTGTAGCGCTTGCGCTCCTCGCGGGCGCGCTCCTCCGACCCGGCGCCGCCGGGGTGACCGTTGGCCTGGGCGCCGTTTTCGGGCGCGGCGTTCGGCCGTACCATGACCAGATTCCGGTCCATCACCACCTACCCGATAGAGAGCAAGGTGACCGTGCTCAAGACGCCGTCGGTCCGCTGGATCATGCCCATCACGAGTTCGCCGAGGCGTTTCGGATCCTCGGCCTCGATCACCGCGACGAGATCGTACGTGCCGGCGACGGCGTCGACCTGCGAGACGCCGGCCTGCCGCAGGGTATCCTGAATCGACGGCGACTTGCCCACCTCGGCGGTGATCAAAACGTACGCTTTCATCCCCGCTCCCCTCCCAGGTGCATGGGTCAATCTCCGGTCCCGCGCTGCCAGAGCGTCTTCATGCCGACGCCGCGGACGAGATCGCGCAACTGGGTCCGCTCGATGGATTTCAGCTCGCGGTAGAGCTCCTGGACCTGATCGACGAGCTCCTCGCCGCCTTCGAGGCGGCAGCGGTCGACGATGGCGTCGAGGATACCGCTCTCGGACAGACTGGTCACCGCCCCCGGCCAGGGGGCGAGCGTCAACCGTTCGGGCAACGGCAACTCCGGGCGCAACCGCCGGAACGAGAGGAGCCGGTCGCTCGGCGTCTCCACCATCTGGTCGAGCAGGAGCAGCGGGCCCTCGTCGCCGTGGCGGCGCATGTCGAGGATCAGCGACTGGCCGACGCGGAGGAAGAAGACGCTCATCACCTCGGCCGTGCGCACGGCGGCCACGAACCGTTCGTGGAAATCGTCCGTCGCCGGGTCCATCGGAGCCCCCCGCCGGGTCGCCATCAAGGTCGATCGGTCGCATCGCTCCCGGCGCGGACAGTCTACCCTACCCACGTCGACCACCAACCAACGCGGCGCCGCCGAGGATCGCCTGACGGACGACGCCGAGCATCGCGTCGTGGATGCGACCGTTGCTGGCGATCACCTGCCGCCGGTAGGGGTCGAACGGTTCGTTGTCGTAGGTCGTCGCCGTGCCACCGGCTTCGAGGACCATCAAACCGCCGGCGGCGAGGTCCCAGGGCTGGAGCGGTCGTTCCCAGAAACCGTCGAGACGACCGGCCGCGACGTAGCAGAGGTTCAAGGCGGCGGCGCCGTCGCGGCGGGTTCCCTGCGAGGCGTTGAGGAAGACGTCCCAGATGGCCGAGGTTTCGCCCCGTTGCTCGATGTCGTAGGGAAAACCGGTCGCGAGCAAGGAGCGGATCAGTTGGTCGGTGGTCGAGACGTGGATCGGCTCGCCGTTCAGCGTGGCGCCTCGGTCGCGCTCGGCGACGAAGAGTTCGTCGCGCATCGGGTCGTAGACGACGCCGAGCTGGACGATACCCTGGTGTTCCAGGGCGATCGAGACGGCAAAGTGGGGATAACCGTGGGCATAGTTGGTCGTGCCGTCGAGCGGATCGACGACCCAGCCAAATGCTGGGACCTCGCTGCCGTCGGGACCGGCACCGCGCGCCCCTTCCTCGCCGAGCAGGCGGTGGTCGGGAAAGGCCCGGCGGAGGCGCGAGGCGATCAACTCCTCCGACGCCCGATCGGCGTCGGTAACAAGATCGACCGTCCCTTTGAAATCGATCGTACGGGTGCGTTTCAAGCGGTCCCGCAAGATCGCACCCGCGTCGCGCGCCGCCGAGATCGCAACCTCGCGCGCCGAGGCGGGTACCTGTGTCGTCGTCATGTCGTCGTCACCGTCGTGGATCGCACGTCGTTGGGCGCGCACGGCGGCGCGTCCGCAGACATCCTACCAGGAGGAACCGGCTATGCCTCACCCCCGAAAGTCACGGCTTGGGCTGGAACCAGCGGCAGGCGGGGGTGGACGTCGGCTTCCCATCCGGCCTGGGCGCCGCGACGGATCGCGAAGAAGGCGGCACCGGCGACCATCGCCGCGTTGTCGGTGCAGAGCTCGATCGGCGGGAAGCGGACCGGCAGGCCGTCTTGACCGAACACCGACGCCGCCTCGGTTTCGATCCGCCGTCGGAGGGCCGCGTTGGCGGCGACGCCGCCGGCCAGGAGCAGCGTCTTCGCGCCGAACTCGCGGGCGGCGCGGACGGCTTTGACCGCCAGCACCTCGACCAATGCCTCCTGGTAGGCGGCGGCGAGGTCGGCGCCGGGAAAGTCGGCCGAGTAAACGGGGGGGCGGTGTTCGGCGAACGGTCCGGGTGGGCGTTCGTCGGTGACGGGTAGTGGGAGCCGGTACGGCTCGGCGAGGCGGAGGAGGGCCGTTTTGAGACCGGAGAAACTGAAGTCGTAGGAGTCGCCGAGCCAGGCGCGCGGGAGGTCGAATCGGGCCGGGTCGCCTCCCTGGGCGGCGCGCTGGATGGCGGGACCGCCGGGGTAACCGAGACCGAGGAGGCGGGCGCCCTTGTCGAACGCCTCGCCGGCCGCGTCGTCGAGGGTGCGGCCGAGGTGGCGATACTTGCCGTGCCCGGTCATCAGGATCAACTCGCTGTGACCGCCGGAGACGAGGAGGCAGACGAGGGGGAAGGCAGGGGAAGGGGGTGGTTCCTCGTCGGGTCTGGCCAGCCAGTTGGCGTAGACGTGCGCTTCGAGGTGGTTGACCGGAACGAGCGGGCGATCGAGCACGTAGGCGAGGGTCTTGGCGACGTTGACGCCGACCAGGAGCGAGCCGGCGAGACCGGGGCCCTCGGTGACGGCGATCGCGTCGATCTCGCGGCGACCGACGCCGGCCTCGGCGAGCGCGGTCTCGACGACGGGGATGATGGCGCGGACGTGACCGCGGGCCGCCAACTCCGGGACGACACCGCCGTGCGTTTGGTGGAGCGCGATCTGTGATGAGATGACGTTGGAACGGATCTGGCGGCCGTCGACGACGACGGCGGCGGCCGTTTCGTCGCAGGAGGTCTCGATCCCGAGGACGTTCACCGGAGGTGATCGCCGCTACCCGCGGCGCCGTAGGGTGGCAAACCGACCCAGGGGCTGCGCTGGGCGGCCGGCACGGCGACGGACGGGCCCAGGCGGGTTGCGAGCGCGCGCCGGAGCTCTTCGATCCGGGCGAGATAGGCGGGATCGCGCAGCGACCGGGACCACATGACGTAGGCGTCCTCGCCGTTGTCGCTGTAGTAACGACGACGGGTGCCCTGCACGACGAAGCCGTACTTGCGGTAGAGGTCCTGGGCGACGTGGTTGGAGACGCGGACTTCGAGGGTCAACCAGGTGGCACCGCGGCGGACGGCTTCGTCCACCAGTGCCAGCAAGAGCAACTCGCCGAAACCGCGCCCCCGGTAGAGCGGATCGACGCCGATCGTGGTGATGTGCGCCTCGTCGAAGACGGTCCACATCCCGGCGAAACCGGCGACGTGGGGGGTAGTGGGCGGTGCCGTCGAGCGCCGGGAAAAGGGCAGGAGAGGAAGCCGAGGCAAGACGCGCAGGCCCTCGCCGAGGCGGGTCGAGCCGTGACCGTTGGCATGGCCGTTGTCGGATGCCGATGCGACGTCGTCCGGGAGCGCGCGCAACAGGACGTAGTAGTTCTGCTCGTGGTTGCGCAGCTCGCGGCGGTAGGCGGAGGCGGGCCAGGGGTTGGCGAAGCAGCGCCGTTCGACGCGGCCGACTTCGGCCACGTCGTCCTGGGCCATCGTTTCCAAGCGGAAGGCGGGGTTCGGAATCGGTCGGTCCCTTCGTTGGAAAACGAGGCGCGGGCAAACGGCGGGCGCCCGCGGTGCCGCACGGACGTTAGCACGTGTCCGGTGACGGGACAACCGACGCGGGCTGCTGCCGGGTTGGAACGGAGTTCGGCCCGGCGACGTCTTGCATTCTCGCCCGTTCTCTGCAATATTCGATACCAAGGTTCGCATATATTCGAGCAGGACGCCGAAGACGAAAGGGGAGCCGATGGACGGGCGGCGATTCGATGACATGGCTCGGATATTAGCCGAGAGCGTCTCGCGCCGCGTCACCGTGAGGCGGTTGGTCGGCGGGGCTCTGGGCGTGGGGTTGGCCCTGGGCGGGCGTCACCGAGGTGACGCGCTCACCTGTCGTGCGCCCGGTCAGGCGTGTCGCGAGAACGCCAACTGCTGCAACGGCATGTGCGGTCCGAGCGATCCGTCTGGACGGCGGGCCTGTCTCTGCGACGACGGGGCCGTGTCGTGTCGCGGCAAGTGCTGTGTCTTCAGCGGTGCCACCTGCTATCTGGGGCAATGCGAAGTATTGACGGCGACGACGGACGAACGCTCGAGCGAGGCGTTGTGGCGGGCGGTATTCGAGGAAGAGGCGCTGGCGCCGACCTTGTCGTTCGTCGGATTCGCACCGACGGCCGGCCACCGATTCCAACTTCGGGTCGCGCCGGCGGGAGCCTCCGAATCCCTGGTCGACTGCCAGGTCGTCGCGGTCGAGTACCCTACGCGCGTCGTCTTCGAGTGGCGCACGGCGTCGATGCACGCGCCGGCAACCGCCGCGTTCACGTTGAAGCAGACCGACAGGGGACCGCGCCTGGGCGTGAACCGGCTAGCCGGTGATCCGGCGTCGTGCGACGTCGCCAACCAACTGCTCGGACGAAACTGGCAGCGCGCGCTGTTCGCCGAGGCGCTGCCGCGGTATCTGGGACGGATGGGGCAGGCGTAGCGGCCGATCGGACGTCGTCGGTCAGGGCATTACCTGCTTCGGCGCGCCGGAGGCCGGCCGGGAATAGTCAAAACCGCGTATTGCGTCGTCGGGTGCGCTCGGCGACGATCATCCCGTGTGCGTTGGAAATCGCGCTTAGGCGGATGAAAGGGAATGACGTGGACGGGGGTCGGTTCGACGATATGGTGAAGATATTGGCTCATGGAGTGACGCGACGAGAAACACTGCGGAAAGTGGCCGGGGCGACGGCGGCGGGCGCGCTGGGAATGTTCAGTCGTGGCCGGGCGGAGGCCGTTAGCTGTCGAGAACTCGGTCAGGTGTGCCGCGAAGACGCGAACTGTTGCGATGGTCACTGCGGCCCGAAGAATCAGACTGGGCGACGGGTCTGTATCTGTTTCGACGGTCGGCAGCCGTGCTCGGGCAAGTGCTGCGGGTCGGATTCCATCTGCGTGGACGGCAGTTGCGTGACACCGGGCCAGCAGGTTTCGACCGACGCCGTCTGGCAGGCGTTGTCGACGCCGGACGCGCTGACGACGATCGGCATGGCGAGCGGATTCCTGCCCGAGACCGGTCGGCGATTCCGGCTTCGGGTGCCGTTCCGGGGAAACGAGCGGGCGATCGACGTCGAAGTGTTGGAGGTCGAGGCGCCGAAGCGGCTGACGTTCCGCTGGCGGGCGGCCGCGATGCCCGAACCGGCGACGGCGGAAGTCATCCTCAAGGAGACCGCGGACGGCGTGCACTTCAGCATCGGCCGCATCGGTGGCGACCCGGCGACGTGCCGGTTGGCGACGGCGCTGCTCGGTCGCAACTGGCAAAGCCGGTTGTTCAACGAGGCAATGGCGCAGCATCTCGCGCTGCCGGAACAGGGGTAGCACCCGGCGGCGTTCGAATCGGACCGATGAGTGTGAGGGGCGGTCGATCGAGACCGCCCTTCTCTGTTCGCATCGCGGTTACTCGTGGGATGAGGAATCGCGGTTCCGGACGGATACCAACCTCGATTCCGGCCGCGGTGTCAAGGCTTGCTTGGCGCGTGGACGTAGACCGGTTCCAGGGCGACCGCGTCGTCCAGGACGTCGTTTTGGAAGCGAGTCCAGGCGAGGTCGGCGAGCGCCGAGGCGCGGCGGAGGCGGGCGGAGGACGGTGGGACCACGATGCCCGGTCCGACCCGCAGGCTGCGCTCCTGGTCGGCCGAAAGCTCACCGGTGACGACGCAGGGTGCGCTTTCCGTCGTGTGGGCGGCGAGTTCCTCGATCGTGCCGTTGCGTGGGAGGGTGGTTTGCCGGTTGCCGCGGTATTCGGCCCAGACGAGGCGACCGCGGCCGGCGGCGACGACGGCAAGGACGGGTAGGTCGAGACCGGCGAAGGGGTGGGCGGCGACGTCGAGGGTGGAGACACCGATCAAGGGGAGGTCGAGACCGAGGACGAAACCCTTGGCGACGCTCAGGCCGACGCGAAGACCGTTGAACATGCCGGGTCCGGTGGCGACCGCGACGACGGAGAGGTCGGTGACACCGGTGTGCAGCAGGGAAAAGAGGCGATCGATCTCGGCGAGGAGGGTCGCCGTTTGGTCGCGACCGGCGAGCCAGGTCACCTCGGCGAGGCGGGTGCCGTCGGAGAGGCAGACGCTCGCCTGCTCGGACGAGCTGTCGATCGCGAGTAGCCAGAGCGACCCGGTCGAGTCGGTTTGTCGTGTCATCGCGGAGGACGCATCTGCTACACTCCCTCGCATCCGGCGATCGTACGACCAGAGGAGTGGCGAAAGTTTAATCAGTCGTTCACCGGCGATGGGCATGCCCGGCCGACCATACGAGCACCGGTGCACGGTGGTGGGGAAGGGTCGAGTTGGTAGACGAGCCGATACAAACCGGACCGGCGCTGTCGATGCCGCGGACGGCCGGAGCGGCACGGCCGGCGGCGAAAGCGACCGGGCGCGCCCGCCGGCGGTTGCTCGGCGAGCAGGCATTGTTCGTGCTCTTCGTCGCGCCTAACCTCTTTTTCTTTGCCGTCTTCAGTTTCTGGCCGATGATCTACAGCGCGTACCTGAGCCTGACGCGCTGGGATCTGATCGCGCCGGTCAAACCCTACGTCGGGCTGGAGAACTACCGCTATCTGGCGCACGACGAGACGTTCCACAAGGTCCTCATCAACACGGTCTACTTCACGGCGGGCGGTGTCGGCGGGACGCTGGTACTCGGGCTCGTCGTCGCGATGCTCCTGAACCAGCCGCTGCGGGGGCGCGACGGGGCGCGGGCGGTGCTGTTCGCGCCCTCGCTCTTGAGCGGGGCGGCGATCAGCATCGTCTGGATTTACCTCTTCGATCCCCGTTTCGGTCTGATCGCCCGCGGTCTGGCCGCGCTCAACCTCGCGTCTCCGCATTGGTTGACCGATTCCCGTTGGGCGATGCCGGCGGTGATCATCGTCTACATCTGGAAGGACCTCGGCTTCACGACGGTGATCTACCTGGCCGGACTGCAGACGATCCCGAAGGATCTCTACGAAGCCGCCAAAGTCGACGGCGCGGGTGCCTGGTGGCGGTTCCGCTCGGTGACCCTGCCGATGCTGTCGCCGATCACCTTCTTCCTCGGCGTGACGACCATTCTCAACACCTTCCAGGCCTTCGACATCATCCAGGTGATGACGCAGGGCGGCCCGGTCGATGCGACCAACACGCTCGTCTACTACGTGTACGAGCAGGGCTTCGTCGCCTTCAACGCCGGGCGCGCCGCCGCCGCCTCGCTGATCCTGTTCGTCGCGATGCTGGGCGTGACGTTGCTGCAGCTCCGATACGCCGAGCGGAAGGTGCACTATGCATAGTTCGACACCGTTCGAGCAACCGCGATTCAGCAAGCGGCAGCGGGGAGGAGCGATGCGGGCGGCGGGCTACGCCGCGATGGTGCTGGCGGTCGTGCTGGTCGGCGTGCCGATCTACTGGATGGCCGTCGGCTCGCTGAAAACGACCCAGGAAATTTTCTCCGTTTCCCCAACGTGGTTGCCGCACAACCCGCGCTGGAGCAATTTCGTCGACGCCTGGCACGCCGCTCCCTTCGGGCGCTTCTACATTAACAGTCTGATCATCACGTTCTTCGGCACGGCGATTAAGCTCCTCAACGCGGTCTTCACGGCCTACGCCCTGGTTTTCCTGCGCTTCCCGCGGAAGAACCTGATCTTCGTCATCATCCTCGCCGGTCTGATGGTACCGGAGCAGGTCACGATTTTGCCCAACTACGTGACGCTGGCGGACGTCTTCGGTCACAACTGGATCAACACCTACCAGGGGATCATCCTGCCGGGGGCGGCGATCGCCTTCGGCACGTTCCTCCTGCGCCAGAGTTTCCTGGGGCTGCCGCACGAGGTGATCGACGCGGCCAAGGTCGACGGCTGCGGTCACCTGCGCCTGCTGAAGGACATGGTCGTGCCAATGTCGCGCTCGGCGATCGTGACGGTGACGCTGCTGGTGGCGGTCGCCAAGTGGAACGATTATCTCTGGCCGCTGGTCATCACCAACACCGACCGGATGCGGCCGTTGACGGTGGGGCTCACGTACCTGGTCAACCACGAGAGCAATACTCAGTGGGGCGTCGTCATGGCGGCGACGATCTTCGTCATCGTCCCGTTGCTGGTCGTGTTCGCGATCGCCCAACGGTGGATCATCGAAGGGATTACCGCCGGCGCGACCAAGGGCTGACCCGGCGCCGGGCGACGCGAGTTCGGGGTTCGGGGTTCGGGGTTCGGGGTTCGGGCAGTGGGCGCCGGCGGGGCGCCTCGGTTACCGGTCGAAGACAGGAGGGTGCAGATGGATCGGCACGTCAATCGGCGGTCGTTGCTGAAGGGTGTGGCGGGGACGGCGACCGCCGCGGCGGTCGCCACGGTCGGCAAGCGGAGTTCGGTGTTCGCCGCGCCGGCGGTGATCGCGCAGACCGGTTCGACGGTCAAGATCACCTACTGGGGCTCCTGGAAGGGCGATAACGGCAAGGCGGAGGAAGAGGTCGTCAAGCGGTTCAACGACTCGCAGCAAGACGTCCAGGTCGAAAACCAGTACCAGGGAACCTACGCCGAAACCGCGCAAAAGTTGACGGCGGCGCTGGCCGCGAAGCAGACGCCGGACCTCTCCGCGATGTCCGACGTCTGGTGGTTCAAGTTCTACCTGAACAAGGCGATCGCGCCGCTCAATGACCTCATCACCGCGGCCCAACTCGACACGACGGACTACGTCGATTCGTTCTACAACGAGGGGATCCGCGACGGCGTCAACTACTGGCTCCCGTTTGCCCGCTCGACGCCGCTCTTCTACTACAACGTCGATGCCTTCAACGAGGCCGGGCTGGAGGGTCCGCCGGCGAAGTGGTCGGACTTCGCCGCGGCCGCGCCGAAACTCGTCAAGAAGGACGGGAGCACGGTGACCCGGTCGGCGTTCGCCTATGCCCCGAATCCCTCCGATCTCTCCTGGCATTTCCAGGGCGTTTGCTGGGCGTTCGGCGGGCACTATTCCGATCCGGACTTCAAGATCCGCATCAACGAGCCCGAAGCGGTCGCCGCCGGCGAGTTCGAGCGCAAGTCGATCCAGGACGGTTGGGCGAGCGTTTCGCAGGATCTGGACCAAGGACCCAAAAGCGACTTCTACAACGGGTTGACCGCGGCGACCATTGACTCGACCGGCTCACTCACCACCGTTCTCGCGAACGCCAAGTTCAACGTCGGCACGGCGTTTTTGCCGGCAGAAGTCACGTTCGGGTGCAGCACCGGCGGCGCCGGTCTGGCCATCCTCGCCAACACGTCGGCCGAAAAGCAGCAGGCGGCCTTCAAGTACATGGCGTTCGCGACCTCGCCCGACATCACGACCTACTGGTCGCAGGCCACCGGCTACATGCCGGTCCGCAAGTCTGCGATCGCCAGTCAGGCGATGCAGGATTTCTTCGCCCAACACCCGCAATACAAGGTCGCGGTCGATCAACTGCCGAAGACGCAACCGCAGGATTCAGCGCGCGTCTTTATCCCCAACGGCGACGCGACGATCGGCAAGGGCTTGGCCGACATCGTCATCAACAACAAGGATGCGCAGTCGGCCTTTGACGACGTCGCCAAGACGTTGACCGAAGAGGCGAAACCGGTGATCGACGCGCTCGCGGCGTTGGGCGGGTAGCGCGCCGCGGGTTCGATTGGAACGTGGCGGGCGCCGGTGCGAACAGCGCCGGCGCCCGGTGTTTTCCCTCGGGCGTAATGTTCGCATGGCCGTCGGGGCACGGCATGCCGTGCCCTCCGCATCAGGGCGGCGTTCGTGCCAATGAGACGGGCACGGCATGCCGTGCCGCTGCGATGACGTCGACCAGCCCGCCGTTGGGCGGCACGGCTTCGATCGTTATTCGGCGTTGGTCCGGTCCGGAAGGTTCGAGGTTGACGAGGAGGTATTCGTCGGGGAGCCAGGTGCCGGCGCGTTCGGGCCATTCGACCACGACGACGGCGTCGGGGGAGGAGAGGTACTGGTCCCAGCCGATGCTGTCGAGGTCGTCCGCGCCGGCGAGGCGGTAGAGATCGAGGTGGTAGAGGCGGGTAACGGCGGAACCGCCGGATTGGGCTTTGTGTTCGGCGACGAGGGTGAAGGTGGGGCTCTGGATCGGCTCGTGGATGCCGAGGCCGAGGGCGATACCCTGGGTCAGGGTGGTTTTGCCGGCACCGAGGTCGCCGTGGAGGAGGACGACCGTGCCGGGAGAGAGGAGCCGGCCCAGGTTTGCGCCGAGGGAGCGCGTCTGGTCGGCGCTGTCGGTGACGAAGGCGATTGCGGGCAAGGGCTGACCTGGCGGAGTCGTCAGTCGTCAGTCGTTAGTCGTCAGAGAGACGGACAGACGGATAAGTCGCCGGCTCCCCACCGTCCTAACGACTGACGACTGACGACTGACGACTACGAATTGGCGGTCGAGAGCGCGCGGAAGGTCGCCGCGCGGCGGCGTTCCTGGGCGTGCTCGGCGACATAGTAACTGCCGACGACGAAGATCAGCGCGGCGGTCTGGGCGAGGACGCCTTCCCAGGTGCCGAAGAAACCGAACCACTGTCCCATCCAGAAGGGGACCTGGAGCGATTGGATCGGGGTGATCGGCGCCCAGCCGACGATCTGGAGGACGTGGACGGTGGTGCCGACCATCGTCACCAGGACGGCGGCGATCATGATCCCGGTGACGATCAGCATCTTCTTGTGCGGCAGTTTCTTCTGGAGCAGGAAGACGAGGGCGCCGACGACGGCGACGCCGAGCAGCCCGAGGAGCGTCCCTTCGATCACGACCCAGGTGCCGGCGTCGAGGACGAGTGCCTGCAGGAAAAGGACGCTCTCCGCACCCTCCCGGAAAACGCTGGTGAAACCGAGGATGACCAGACCGAGGACCTGGCCGGCCGCGCCGCCGATCAGGACGCGGCGTCGGTTGTGGTGCTTGGCGATCCACTTGGTCCAGTAGACCTTGTGGAAAAACCAGTTCATGACCAGCAGCAGGATGCCGATGGCGACGAGGGAGACGATCGCCTCCAGTTTCTCGCCGTATTTGCCGAGGGAGAGGAGGATCGTTCGCGCGAGGACGAAGAGGACAGCGGTGGAGGCGAGAGCGGCGAGGGCGCCGATCGCCAACGGGCGCTTGTAGCGTTGGTTGGCGCCGACCATGCTCGCCATCAGGGAAGCGAGGATGAGGACGGCTTCGAGTCCCTCGCGGAAGACGATGGTGGCGGCGTTGAAGACGATGGCGGCGGTGGCGGGGCGACCGCTGCCGAGGCGTTCCGCGCCTTCGGCAAGCGACTTTTCGAGTTCCCGGTGGGTCGCCTGGATGGTGCTCAGCGAATCGCGACCTTGCAGTGAGTAGGCGAGACCCGGTGTGTCGCCGGTTCCCTGCCAGAAGAGTTGTTCGATTCGCGTTGCGAGGGAGGGCGCGAAGGCGAGCAGGTGCTTCTCGGGGCCGGCTTCGAAAATGGCGTAGGCTTCGAGGCGGGCGGATTCGGCCTGCGTGTACTGACCGGCGGCCACCGCCGCTTCGACCTGATCCAGGATCGAGGCGATGACGTCGAAGTCGGCCTGGGAGCCGTTTTCGGACCAGGATTTGGGATAGAGACTCTTGAGAAGGGTGCTGACCGCCGAGACGTCGCTCTTCACCTGACCGGGGTCGGCGACGGCGGTTTTCGCGCCCGCGTCCTGGATCACCTTGTCAAGTTCAGCGAGCATCGACGCGGTCTGATCGGTTTTCGCGGCGTCCTGGTTCGCGAGGACCGTCCGCAGGTCGGCAAACGCCGCCTTCGCCGCGTCGACGAATGCCTGAGCCTCCTGGATCTCGATGTCGAGGAGGACCTGACCTTGCTTCACCCCGCGACCGTACTCGACCGGCACCAGCGACAGGTAGAGGAGCAGTTGCCGGCCGCGACGTGCCTGATCGGCCTGGCTGAGCGGTGCCGCGCGGAAGCCCGCTTCGATCGTCGAGGCCTGGGAAGCCGCCGACGCGAACGCGCCCGCATCGTTCTGCCGCGCGGCCTGGACGAGGGAGGCGAAGACCGCGTCGGCCTGCCGACGGGCGTCGGCACCGCGCTGGGTCTCGTACGAGGGGGCGAGGATGGCCCAGTAGCCGGCGGCTTCGGCGGCGGAGCCGACCTGGGTCAAGACGAACCCTTGTCGAGCCGATTCCGCGGCTTCGGAGAGGGTGGCGTCGAGCCGGCCCTGGTAGGTATCGAGGAGGTCGGCGGTGATCTCCTGGGCCGCGGTCTCGGCGGGTAGGTCGCCCTGCTGGAGTTGCTTGATGGCGAGGGTGGCGTCCGCGTTGGGGCGGGCAAACTTGGTGGTGGGGCGGAAATCCCGGATCAAGAGCCAGGTGTTGGCGGTGGCGGCGTCGCCGGCCAGGGTGGCATTGATCGTCTGGTTGTAGGAACCCCGGAAGATGGCGGTCAGTACCTGGGCACGGGCGACCGCGAAGGCGACTTGATCGCCGCTGGCGACCGCCGCCGTGGCGGCGGCGAGACCGTTGCGCGCGTCGGTGGCTGCGGTGGGATCGGCGGTCAGCAGCGCGAAGAGCCGATCGGCCGCTTCGGCGACCGGCGCCAGTGCCGTCACGGCCCCGTTGGCGTCACTCGCAAGAAGCGCGTTTTGGGCGCCATCCAGACCCGTTCGCACCGTTTGGGCATCGATCGCCG
This sequence comes from Thermomicrobiales bacterium, assembly GCA_036558305.1. GTDB lineage: Bacteria > Chloroflexota > Chloroflexia > Thermomicrobiales > UBA6265 > DATBFX01. Next base: position 15,935 of record DATBFX010000500.1, read on the forward strand.
GCGAGGCGGGTGCATCATCGGCCGCGACCGTCGAAGGACCGCTCAAACCGCTCCCGACGACCAGTCCGATTAGAACGATCAGGAGGACGTTGCGAGGTAATCGCATCGTGCTATCCGCCCTGTTCGAGGTTGATCCCCAACAATGCCGCCGCCTGGGTCACCTGACCCGCGACCGCGTCGCACTGGTCCTGAAGCTGCTGACCGAAGACGTCTGCCTGCTCCGGTGTGTAACGGGTGCCGGCCTGCTCGTGGTCGAAGAGGTCCTGGACGAAGGCGACGACGGCGCCGAGTTGGTTCTGGATCTGCTCGCCGAGGGCGGGATTGGCCTGGACGACCAGCGGTTCGACCTTCGAGTAGGTCAGTTGCAAACCGCCGAAGATACCGAGCACGTCGACCAACCGGCTGTTGGCGACGAAGCCGCGCTGGGTGCTCTTGTCGCCGAGGACGAAGGGGGAGAGTTTCCAGTCGTTGAAGTAACCGTTGATGGTCGGGATCATGCCGACGAGCGCGGTGAAGGCATCCTCGACGGTCGGCTGCCAATCGTCGATCGCCTTGGCGAGGTCGGCGGTCGCGGCGTCGAGGGCCTGGGCGGAACCGAGCAGGACGTTGGCCTCCGGCAACGCTTCGCCGAGTTCGGTCTTGCCGTCGCCGTTCATGTCGACCCGGAGACCGACGAAGTCGTCCTCGGTGCCCCAGAGCGCCGGTTCGGTCAGGTAGTGGAAGAGGTTGCCGGGTTTGTCGAGGACGCGGCCGTCCGGGAGTTTGACCTGGTAGTCGAGGGCGTTTTGCGGGTCGTCGGCGCCGCTCGGCCCGGCGTCGATCAAGACATCGAAGTGGACCAGCGCCGGCATACCGGCAACCATCCCTTCGTTCAACTCGTAGTTGCCATGGGCATCGTTCGACCACTGTTGGCGCGCCTGTTCGAGTTTCGGCAAGATGTCGGCGCCGTGCTGGTCCCAGAGCGCCTGATAGTCGAAGTTCGCGGTTTTGGCGAGGTCGTAATACTCCTGCGAGAAGGCCAGGACTTCGGCGGTGCCGGCTTTCATCCTGGTCACGTGATCGACCATGTAGGTTTTGAGACCGGCGAGGTCGGCGGTGTCGGCCGTCGTGTCCTGCGCGAAGACCGGTGCGCCGGTGCCAAGAGCGACGAGCAACGCCAGGGATGCCAGAGCTACGCGCGGGGCGATCCGGAATCTGAACACCGTATCGTTCCTTCTTGCTCGGCCACGGACAGAAGCCCGTGCCTCGCCCGATCCGTCGTTTCGGGTGCCCCGCCGCGAGGCACAGGTTGAGACAAGGGCGAACCGTCCCGCGGTTGCCCGAGCGGGCTGACGTCGACGTTTGGGGATATCCGACGCGCTACGTCGGAATTGCCCATAGGCTACGAAACCGTGGACGGGCTGTCAAGCCCCGAAGGGGAAGGGATGCAAGAAGGAGACGCGGGTTGTTGCGTGCCGTTACCCGGTGTGAGGGTGACCGTTCGAGGGGAGGGGGATGACCAGCGGGCAACCGCGGACCGGATGGGGGGCGACGGCGATCGGGCAAGCAAAGACCGCCGTGAGGAGTGGCTCGGTCAGGGTTTGCCAGGGGGGACCGTCGGCGACGAGGCGACCGTCGTGCATGAGGGCGATGCGGTCGGCGTAGGCGGCGGCGAGGTTCAGATCGTGGAGGACGGCGACGATCATCGCGCCGTGGGCGGCGAGATCGCGGGCGACCTCCATCACGAGTTGCTGGTGGCGAAGGTCGAGGGAGGCGGTCGGTTCGTCGAGGAGCAGCAGAGGAGCTTCCTGGGCGAGAACGCGGGCGAGGGAGACGCGCGCCTGCTCGCCGCCGGAGAGGGAGGGGAAAATGCGGTCGGCGACGTGGGTCGATTCCGTTTTGGCGAGACTGGCGGCGACGACCGCTTCGTCGTCGTCGTTGCGGCGGGGACCGCGGCCCATCTCGACCACCTCGCGGGCGGTGAAAGCGAATTGGACGACGGTCTGTTGCGGCAGGACGGCACGACGGAGGGCGAGGTCGCGCGGGCGGAAATCGGCGATCGGGCGGTCGTCGAGGGTGACGCGGCCGGTGGTCGGGGCGAGGTCGCCGGCGAGGACGCGGACCAGGGTCGATTTTCCGGCGCCGTTGGGACCGACGAGGGCGACGACTTCGCCAGGAGCGACGGCGAGCCAAACGTCGCGAAGCAGCCAGCGACCGCGGATCGAAACGCCGATGCCTTCGGCGGCGAGGGCCGCGCGGGTGGCCGTCGCGGTCATCCCCAACCGCCTTGCGCTTGCCGAGTGCGGAGCATCAGGAAGAGGAGGAAGGGGCCGCCGGCGAGGGCGGTGAGGACGCCGAGGGGGAGTTCGGCGGGGGCGACGATGGTGCGGGCGAGGAGATCGGCGAGGAGGAGGAGGGAGGCGCCGAAGAGGGCGCTTGCGGGCAAGACGACGCGGTGGTCAGGGCCGGCGATGAGACGGATCAGGTGGGGAACGATCAGACCGACGAAACCGATGACGCCGGCCACGGCAACGGCAGCCCCGGTCATCAGCGCGGTCAGGAAGATCAGTTCGAGGCGGACGCGCTCGGTGTCGACGCCGAGGTGACGGGCTTCACGCTCGCCGAGGACGAAGAGGTTGAGGGCATGCCCCCAGCGGGGAACGAAGAGGAGTCCGATGACGATGAAGGGAAGGATGGCCAGGTCGTTTCTCCAGGTGGCGCTGCCGAGACTGCCGAGCGACCAGAAGACGACGGCGCGCAGTTGCTCGTCGGAGGCGACGTAGGTGAGCAGACCGGTGCCGGCACCGGCGACGGTGTTGAGGGCGATCCCGGTCAGGACGAGCGTGACGATCTCGGTTTTCCCATTGTGCCGGGAGATCAAGTAGACGGTGACGGCGGTGATCATGCCGCCGATGAACGCGAAGAGCGGGAGCGTCGCCAGACCGAGGAAAGAAAGTCCGAGGGCGACCGAAGTCACGGCGCCGAGGGCGGCACCGCTGGAGACGCCGATCAGACCGGGATCGGCCAGGGGATTGCGGAACATGCCCTGCAAGGCGGTGCCGGAGACGGCGAGGGCGCTGCCGACGAGGACGGCCATGACGACGCGCGGCAGACGGATCGCCCAAACGATCGCGTCCTGCTGGGGCGTGTAGGAGACACCGACGTCGAGACCGAGGTGGTGGCCGATGATCGCCAGCGTCTGTTGCGGGTGGAGTTTGACAGCGCCGACGCCGACGCTGAGGACGAACGAGACGACGAGGAGGGTTGCCAGCGACGGCAGCAGAACGACGGGCGGCATCCGGGGCACCGAGCCGGTGCCCAGGAGACCGCGCGTCCAGCGTCGTGCCGCCGCCGCCGGGAATATCATCGGTTAGGCGGCCGCCGGGCTCGCCTCCGGGGTGGCGGACGCGAGTTCGGGATGGATGGCGAGGATGAGGTCGTGCAGCGCCTGCCCGGTGCGCGGGGTCATCGAGAGGAGGAGGAGGTCGTCGACGGCGAGGATGTGCCCGTTCTTGGCGGCCGGGGTTTGGGCGACACCGGGCACCTTCATCAGGGCGTCCATGCCGCCGATCGAATCGAGACCGGACTGCGGGACGATGATGTAGTCGGGTTGGGCGGAGACGACCGCTTCGGCCGTGACCGGCATGAATCCCTGGATGCCGGCGGCCGATCCGGCGTCGGTGCCGCCGGCGGCGGCGATCATCGCGTCGGCGACCGAACCGGCACCGCCGATCAACTGGACACCGCCGCTACGGACGTAGAGGAACATCACCTTCGGATGCGAGGTTGCGGTCTTGGCGAGGGCGAGGGCGTCGTCGATCTGCGCCTGCGTCTTGGTCGCCAGCGCTTCGCCTTCGTCCTTCAGACCGAGGGCCGCGGCGACCTCGCGGATCTTGGCGGTCGGCGCTTCGATCGTCGAGGGTTCGTTGACGATCACGACCGGAACGCCGGCGGCGCGGACCTGATCGAGGACGTTCGGCGGGCCGGCCTGCTGCTTGCCGATCACCAGCGTCGGATTGAGCGAGAGGATGCCTTCGGCGGAGAGGGCCTGCTCGAACCCGATCTTCGGCAGTTTCGTCAAGTCGGCCGGATAGACGGCGCTGACGTCGTCGCCGACGATGTTCTTGCCGAGCCCGAGGGTCCAGACGATCTCGGCGATGTCGCCGCTGAGGGGAACGATCCGGCTGACGTCGCTGACGGTGACCTGCTTACCGTTGACGTCGGTGACGGTGGCGGGGAGTTGCGGGGTGACGGCTTCGGGTGTGGCGGGAGACGCTTGGAAGGCGAGCGTCGCCCGCGCCGAAAGGGCGACGGTGAGGGCGAGGAGCGCAAGGAGCGCAACGCGGAGCGTACGGTAGGTCACGGCGAACAACCTCTCCTGGCGCCGTACCGCGCCGACGACAACGCGATACGGCCGAGTGTGCCCCGAGGGCATGGGGCGACTCGAGACGCTTGAGGGGATCCTCCCCTGATGTGGCCGCAACACGCGTCACGCGCGCTTCCACGGTCGCGGACCGTCGGCGGCGATCATACCATCCCGGTTTGCACTGATTTGCGAGATTTACCTAATTTGTGGAAGAATCGAATTGGAGCGGTCGTGGCACGACTGCCGCGTCAGGAGGTGGAGATCATAGGACAAGGGGGACCGGGAGGCGTTGTGCGACCGATCGCCGAAACGGTCACCGGTGCTACCTGGGCGATTTCAGTTCCGATGAATCGCCCCGGGTCTGATCCGGGTTTGGGGGACCGGAACGGCAAAGACTTGACGATGGTTTCATCGCGCGTTGATGGTCGCGCCACGGAGAGGGTTTACAGCGGCGTCAGAAGCGTCTCCCGGCCATCAACCAGCCGGCGGCGGAGACGGGTAGCGCAAGACACCATCTTCCCCACCAAGACGGGACGGCCGCGCCGATTCGGCGCGGCCGTCCCGTTGTTGCGCACCTTGTCGTTCGGCGAGAAATCGCGCGAGGCATTCGGCGCAGCGGGGCGGTTGGGACGGGGGGTCATCGGCACGGAGGCGACCTTCGGCAAGGGCGGCACGACGCGGGCAATTGGTAGGGTGAGGTGGGCGTGACTGAGAGGACATGGAAACCCTCCCGAATTCTGTGAAATGGGCACCAGAGTCGTAGGGGCGGACACGGCGGTCCGCCCCTACGCGATGAACTCAATCGGCGGCAAGCGCGATGACTTCCGCGGCTTGGCTCGTCGATTGAGCGGGGTCGCGGACAAAGCCGAGGTTGGGGAAGGTGCCGGTGCCGATGATGGGAGAGGGATCGGCGCCGAGCCAGTCGCGGAGGATGGTGCCGTAGACGGCGCGGAAGTCGATGCCGAATTTGAGGTCGCCGTCGTCGAGGTCGGAGAGGCTGGGGTGCTTGCCGACGATGCCGGCGGTGAGACCGCCGCCGACGAGCCAGATCGGCGCGGCGGCGCCGTGGTCGGTCCCCTTCGAGGCGTTCTCTTTGACGCGGCGGCCGAATTCGGAGAAGGTCATGACGAGGACGTCGTCGGCGACGCCCATCCCTTCGAGGTCTTGCATGAACGCCTGGACGCCCTCCGAGACGTTTTTGAGGAGCGTGCCGTGGCTGGTGGCTTGGGCGGCGTGGGTGTCGAACCCGCCGATGGTGATGTGGAAGATGCGGGTGCCGAGGTCGCCCTGGATGATCTTGGCGATGGTGCGCAGCCCGTCGGCGAAGGCGGTTTCGGGATACTCGACCGTGCTCTTGTACCCGGCGGCGATCCGCTTCAACTCGTCGGAGGTTTGGAGGGCATCGAGGGCGACCTTGCGGATGTAGTCGTCGTAGGGTTTGTCGCTGTCGCCGCCGTTGAGGAGTTTGAGGGTTTCGACCTGGTTGCTCTGGTCGTCGGGGAATTGGGCGTCGGCTTCGAGGTCGAAGGTTTCGAGGGAGCTGATCGCCGGGACGATGCTCTGGCCGGTCCAGAAAAGGCGGGAGACGGTGGTGCCGATGTCGACGGCGTGCAGGCGGCGGTCCTCCCCGGAGCACTGGGCATCGATGTAGCGGCCGAGCCAGCCGGTCTGCTCCAGTTTGTCGGGAACGCCGGAGGTCCAGATGTCGGTCGAGCGGAAGTGGGAGCGGTTCGGGTTCGGATAACCGACGCCCTGGAGGAGCGTCAACTGCTTGGCGTCGAAGAGGCTCTTGAACGGGGCGAGACTCGGATTGAACCCGACCGCGTCCGAAATGGTAAGGACGTCCTTCTCGGCGATGCCGAGGCTGGGGCGGGCCTGGTAGTAGAGCTGATCGGAGTAGGGAATGACGCTGTTGAGCCCGTCGTTGCCGCCGCCGAGTTGGACGACGACGAGGATGCGCTTGCTCGCCGTCCCGGTCATGCAGGCATCGGCCTGCGCGGCGAGGGCGCGGGCGGTCGTGGTGAGAAACGTCGGCGCTGTGACCCCCATCGCCATGAAGAGGGTGCCGTGGGTGAGGAAGTCGCGTCGGGTGAAAGGCATTGAGGATCTCCTTTTCTTGGGGTGGGACGATCTTGTAGGGGCGTACTGCGTGCGCACGGTCCTCAACTGCGAACGCCGTCGTCTCCACGAGGGCGTTCGCAGTACGCCCCTACATCGGCTTCAATTGAGCTGATACGTCGGAACTGTGGTTGCCAACCGAATCAGACCGCGCAGTTTGTCGGCAAAGTGCGCCTCGTCGGGGGAAAAAGTGCTCGTGGCGCCCTTGTCGTCGAGAGCGAGGTAGGTGACGAGTGCGGTGCGCTGGTCGGGTTCGATGTCGCCGTCGAGCATGCGGGCGACGACGAGGTCGACGAGGTCGTCGGCGGTCTTGATCGCGGCATCGCCGAGGAAGGCGCTCTGGTCGAAACCGCCCTGGGCGTTTTTCTTGCCGCCGGAGAGGAGTTGCCCGACGACGTTGTAGCGTTCGAGCAGACTGCTTGGGCCGATCCAGCCGAGACCGCTCGTCCAACCGCCGACGTTGGGCGGGGCGAAGAGGACCTGCCCCATCGCCTGGACGGTTTTGGGGTTGACGGTCTGTTTGGTGATGTCGAGATCGAGGAGTTTGACGGTGGAGACGAGGACCTCGATCGGGCTCTTGACGAGGGCGCGGTACGCCTGGTCGGAGGAGAACTCCGGGGAGCGGAAGATGGCGCCGAGTGTCTCGCGGATGTCGCCGCCGCTCTTGGTGAAGGCGTCGACGAAGGGGGCGAGCGTCTTGTCGTCGGGATTGTCCCAGACGAAGAAGGAGAAGAGGGAGCGGGCGACGAACTCGGCGCAGGCGGGATCCTCGGTGACGATGCGGACGACATCGGCGCCGTCCCAGTTGCCGGTCTGGCCGAGGTAGGTTTTCTGGCCGTCGTCGTGCCAGGCGGGGCGGAAGATGAAGGCGGCGTCGCGGGTGCGCTTCTCCTGCTTGAGTTGGGCCTTTTCCTCTTTGGTGAGGGTGCCGTTCTTCTTCTTTTCTTTGAGTTGCTTGAGCTCGTCGGCGGTGAGGCCGGATTCGAGTTGGGGATCCTTCGCGAGGTCTTCGTCGCCGACCTGGGCGCCGCGTTGGATCTGGATCGACCAACCGGTGAAGGCGCGGGAAGCGGCTTTGACATCATCCTCGGTGTAGTTGCCGACGCCGAGGGTGAAACGCTCCATCAGCTCGCGGCCGTAGTTCTCGTTTGGCGCTTCCTTGCGGCTACGGGAGTTGTCGAGCCAGACGAGCATGGCGGGATCTTTGGAGACGGCCAGGACGAGGTCCTCAAATTTGCCGAGTCCGTTGTCCCGCAAGGTCTCGTACTGGTTCCACATCAGGGTGACGCTCTTGACCTTCTCGATCGACGTGGCGAAGTGGCCGTGCCAGAAGAAGGCGATCTTCTCCGCCAGCGGCCGGTTCGTGTTGACCATCCGGTAGAGCCACTGGAGCTGGATCGATTGGAGGCGGGTAGGGTCGGGGTTCAGTTCGGCCGGGAGCTCGACGTCGCCCTCCTCGACGTCTTCCGGGTGGAGCAGGCGATCGACGCTGTCGTCGAAACCGAGCTTGACGTATTCGTCGAGTTCGGCCGGCGTCGCGCCGAAACCCGCGCGGCGGAGCAGATGGGCGATCTGCCGCCGCTCGTCGATGGCCATGCCGGGGGCCTCCTTTCCCGCGTTCTGCACAACAGCGGATGCGTCGATCGCAGGGTAGGAGGGGAACGTAACAGGGGTGTAACAAAGAGCGGAAGGCGGGAGGCGGGAAGGTCGCCCGGCACGCCCGGCACTGGAAGTGCCGGTCTCAACAAATCAGTCGGCTTCAGCCGACTGATTGGGATGAGCACGGCACTTCCAGTGCCGTGTTGGCCTAGACGGCGGAGATAATGGCGTCTGCGACCTCGCGTGTCGTCGCCTTCCCGCCGAGGTCGGGCGTGAGAATACCGGCGGCCGTTGTCGTCTCGATGGCGTGCATGACGCGTGCGGCCTCCGCCGCGAGACCGAGGTGGTCGAGCATGAGGGCGACGGTCCAGATGGCGGCGATGGGGTTGGCGATGCCTTTGCCGGCGATGTCGGGGGCGGAACCGTGGACCGGTTCGAACATGCTCGGTTTGCGGCGTTCAGGGTCGATGTTGGCGCTGGCGGCGATACCGAGACTGCCGGCGAGGGCGCTGCCGAGGTCGGAGAGGATGTCGCCGAAGAGGTTCGAACCGACGACGACTTCGAGCGCGTCCGGGCGGAGGACGAAGCGGGCGGCCATGGCGTCGACGAGCCATTGCTCGGTTTCGACGTCGGGGTAGTCGGCGGCGACGCGGGCGAAGACCTCGTCCCAGAGGGTCATCCCGTACTGTTGGGCGTTGCTCTTGGTGGCGCTGGTGACCTTCTTGCGCTTGCGGGTCCTCGCCAGCTCGAAGGCGTAGCGGATGATCCGCTCGCAACCTTGCTCGGTGAAGAGGGCGGCCTGGACGGCGACCTCGCGGTTGTCGCCGCGTCCAGCGAAGTTGCGGCCACCGACGCCGGCGTACTCGCCCTCGGAGTTCTCGCGGACGACGACCCAGTCGATGGTCTCGGCGGTGGCGTTGCGGAGCGGGCTCTGGATACCGGGGAGGAGGCGGACGGGGCGGACGCAGGCGTACTGGTCGAAACCCTGGCAGATGGCGAGGCGGAGACCCCAGAGACTGACGTGGTCGGGGACGCCGGGCCAACCGACGGCGCCGAAATAGATGGCGTCGAACGCTTCGAGGCGGGCGAGACCGTCCTCGTCCATCATGCGGCCGGTTTTCAGGTAGTACGCGCATCCCCACGGGAACGACTCGAAGGCGAAGCGGAGACGGTTGCCGCTCGTTTCGGCGAGGCGTTCCAGGACGCGCAATCCTTCGGGGACGACTTCGTTGCCGATGCCGTCGCCGGGGATGACGGCGATGCGGAAGGTGCGGGGGTCGGACATCAAAGCCTCCTCTCGCTTTGGGGAAGGGGTTGCCATGACGAGCCCTGGCGCGACGGGTCGTGGTCGGCCGATCATGCGACTGTCTCCTGGACCGCAATCGTCGCACCCCGTCGGATCGTGCCGCCGGTCAGGATGTCGGCGCGGAGACCGCCGCGGTCGATGAGCGGGGCGAGGACCGGTTTGCCGGTGATCTCTTCCAAATGGGTGCAGGGCGGGCAGAGGCGGATACCTTCGCAGAGGACGTCGCCGATGGTGAAACGCTTGCCGACGAGGTCGTTGAGGCGAAGACCACGGGTGGTCAGGTTGCGCCGGCTTTCCCGTGGGAGAAGAGCGATCCCGTGCTCCGCGAGGAGGGCATCGAGGGTTTCCGTTTCGATCAGGGTGAGCTGCCGGGGGCCCGGCACGGGGGAGTAGAACCCGGTGCCGTCTCGGTAGCGATCCCCTTCGATTCCCGCGCCGGCGATCGCGGTCGCCTCGGCAATCTCTCGCATGGGTGCACCGGCCGAAGCCGCGACGAAAATCCCGATCACTTCACCGGTCACGGGCCACCTCACTTTCGATGTTCGGACACGGTCACGACTTCGCCGGCGGCCGCCGAACGGCGGGCGGCGGCGGCGACGCTCAACGCCGGACTGACGACGTTGTCCGCTTGAACGGCCGCGACAAAGTGTCGCAGGCGGTCGTCGAACTCGTCGGGATAGCCGTCGTCGCGTCTCGGGCCGGAGGGGCCGATCACGGTGACGGCGACGTTGGCGGGTTCGACGAGGATGGCGCGATCGGTGCCGCAGAGTTCGAGGCGGAGTTCGAGGTCGTGCGGATAGGAGTCCGGGAGGAAGGTGCCGAGGTCGAGGGTGGCGACGAGACCGTCGGCAAAGCGGATCGTCAGGAACCAGGCGTCGGGGGATGGCCCCAGGATGCGCTGGTTCGTGGCCATGACGGATTCGACCGGGTCGCCGAGGATGGTGAGCAGGAAGTCGAGGATTGGTACGCCGAGGTCGACCAGGGGATCGCGGTCGCGCCGTTTCGATCGGGCGCTGGCGTAGACCGCGAGGCGTTGACCCAAGGCACCGCGACCGACCTCGGTGGCGACGGGGGCGAAGGCGGGGTGGGCGAAAAGGGGGTTCGTCGGTTTGTCGCTCATCGTCGACCTTCCTCGGGCGTGGTCTCGTCGCCGACGCCGACCCAGCGGCGCTCCTTGCTGGAGGCTACGGCAGCAAGGGAGATTGCCAGCGCCTGGCGCGCTTCCCACGGGGCCATCGGGAGGGGAGTGTCGCGGCGGACGGCCTCGGCGAACCCGCGAATCTCCGCTTCGTAGGCGGCGCCGATGTGGAGCAGCGTACTCCAGTTGGCCGGGTAGATCGTGCCCTGGGCGCCGGTGATCCGAGTCGGGGCCATCTCGGAGTCGAAGGCGCGGATGGTGCCCTCGGTGCCGATGACTTCGATCTGGTGGTAGATGGGGTAGTTGGAGGGGAGCCGGTTGACGACCTCGGTGCCGCCGACGGCACCGTTGGCGAAGCGAATGAGGCAGGTGAGGAAGTCGGGGACTTCGCCAAGGGGGTCGGTGATCCGGCTCTCGGCGTAGACGGAGACGGCCTCGGCGCCGACGAACCAGCGGATGAGGTCGGTTTCGTGGACGGCGTTGGTGAGGGCGGCCCCCTGCGAGTAGCCGGCGAGGGAAATCCAGGGGCGGGTATCGCCTTCGGCAGCGTGCGGGTTCCAGTAGTCGGTCGGTTCGTCGAGGGCCTCGTACATGGCACGGGGGCGGCGCTCGTTCTCGCGGACGAAACGGACTTCGCCGATCTCGCCGCGGTCGATGGCAGCGCGGATGCGTTGGTAGCGCGGGGTGAAGCGGCGGCTGTGGGCGATCATCAGGCGGACGCCGGCCCGGTGGCAGGCGTCGAGCATGGCGTCGGCTTCGGCAACGGTCGCGGCCATCGGTTTTTCGCAGAGGACGTGCTTGCCGGCCTGGGCGGCGGCGATCGTCTGCTCGGCGTGGAGGAATTCGGGCGTGCAGATGTCGACCATGTCGACGTCGTCACGATCCAGGAGTTGCCGATAGTCGGCGTACGCCGCTCCGGCGCCGAAGCGGGACGCGGCTCGTTCGGCAACCTCCTGGCGGACGTCGGCGATGGCGACGAGCGCGACAAGCTCGTTGAGCCGGCCGATCGCCGGCAGGTGGGCGCTGAGGGCGATCGTGCCCGCGCCGATCAACCCGACCCGTAGTGGTCGCATGCGTCCCTCCGTTGGCGGGTTCGGGGTTCGGGGTTCGAAGTTCGAGGAAACGACGAGTCCCCGAACCCCGAACCCCGAACCCCGATCGAAATCCGTGCCTTTCGTACTAGGCGCCCGAGCCAATCCTGACTTTGGGGCCATCACGCCGGTTGCGCGACGCGCATTGTGCCGTACGATAGAACAAGAGGAAGGAGTCGGGATACCCGCGCCCATGAACATCCTGATCGTCGATCCCGAAAACGCGGTGGCGCCGAAAGCGGAACCGCTCTTGCGCCAGCGAAACTGGACCACGATGACGACGCCGGATCGCGGCAAGGCCCTGGCGCTGGCCGCGCAGGATACCCCCGACGTCATCGTCATCCACGGCGATGGCACGCACGGACAGGCGGCGCATCTCTGCCAACGGTTCAAGTCGAACGCGCTGACGTCGGGGATTCCGCTGGTCCTGGTCGAGGACACGCCGCCGCCGGCCTGGTTGCTGGCCGGGATGCCGGCGGACGCGGTGACCCAGTCGCCGTGGGACCCCGACGAGTTGTTGCAACTCCTGGAAACGTTGCTCCCCGTGCCGTCGGGGTCGGGATCGCTCGACGATCTGACCAATTTCCCCCGTCGGCGCTCGATTCTGGACGACATCGCGCGGCGGATGCTGGCGCGGGAGATGTTCGGGATCGGGGTGTTGTCGTTGCGGGAGGCGGATGCCTACCGGCAGGACTTCGGGCGGACGGGGTTGGACCAGTTCGTCGTGCTGGTCAGTGTCTTGCTGCGGCGGCACGCGGCCGGGTCGAATCCGGTCAGCATCGGGTACCTGGAAGAAGGGGCGTTCCTCGTCGTCGGGGCCTCGTCGACGGTGCACGAGATCGTGGCGTCGACCTCCCGCGACTTTGATTCGTTGGTGCCGGCCTACTACGAGATGGACGCGCTGTTCGGGACGGCCGACGACCACGACATGGGGCCGGCGACGTGGATCGGGTTGCATGGGTGCGTATGCCTGGTCGAACCGGAGCGGTTCGACAATCTCCTCCAGGTGGGGGTGGTCCTCGCCGACACGTTGACCGTCGGCTACGAGGCGCTCGCCGTCTCTTCGGTGCGCGCGGACGAGCCGGTGGCGGCGGGGATGGCGGCGGACTGACGGGATCGCTCGCTTGCATCGCGTCCCAGGGTTGAAACGCCTGGTGCTAGTTAGGGGTTGAGTGTGCACCGTCCTTCACCAGCTGACCAGGTCGGCGGTCGCCAAGTCCGGGCGACCGAGCGTGCGGTTGAGCAGGATGCAGAAGTTGTGCAGGCCGACCGCCGCGGCCAACCGC
>DATBFX010000501.1:0-3860 GCA_036558305.1 Thermomicrobiales bacterium
CGACGGCGGCGTCTGCACCGTCGTCGATACCGCCGGTGAGCTGAACTGCACCGTCACCTTCTCCCTCCCCGACGGCACCATCACCAGCCAATTCCTCAACACCCCGCCGCCCCAGAAGACCTTCGCCATCACCGGCGGCACCGGCGCCTACCACAACGCCCGCGGCCAGGGCGAACTCACCGAACGCGGCGACGAAACCGGCAGCCTCACCTTCACCCTGAGCGAGTCGTAGGGGATCACGCACGAGCGGCGGCCGGACCACTCAAGCCGCCGCTCTATCAGAAAGCTGGCGCCGGTACCGGCACTCCCCCCGCAGCGCGCACTCCAAGACCCGGGCGACGACCGCGAACACCCCGGCGATCCCGTGCCCGCTCGGGTCAGTCAACGTCACCGGGTTGCCCTCGGCATAGGCGTACGCGTTGTACCCCTGCGTCCCCCCGGCGTTCGCTTGCACGGTGTCGCGCGTCAGGAACCGGGCGGCACCGGGGGCCTCGTACCGGCTGGGCCGGGCGCTTCCCGACGTACCGCGCGACGACCGATGCGAATTCTCCCTGCCGGCGTCGCCCGCCGCTCATGGTTCTTGGGCGAGCCGACCGGAGACCATTGGAGCGCGACTTGCTCGATCTCCCCGCGGAGCTTCTCCGTCTGCTGCCGCACGGCCCTCGCCGCGATCGGTCCGAGGCCGAACACGTCCCCGTGGAGCCGTAGGTGCGTAGTCGTGTCGCCCTCCGGCTCCGTGATCACCACTACCCGCACCGGCCAATGGAAGCCGATCCAATTCGCCTCCCGGCACCGCAAGTGGCACATGCTCTGCTCCTGAAGCAACCACCCCAACCCGTCGACGGCGCGGAGGCAAACCGCCATGCAGTCAGCCTGCGCTAAGGGCAGTGTCAACGCCGCATCGTATGTCGGCATCACGGTCTCCTTGCTCGATCCAACGGCAACGCGCGCCGCTCCGACCGACTCAAACGGAACTTCTCGATCGCTTTTCCGTCGCTCGTTGGGCGTACCCCCGGCGGTGCCACCAGCAGCCCGAACGGCGAGGCATCGGCCTTGTACCTGCGCGATCAGTCCCTGCGGCCGCGACAACCGACAATAGGTGCTCGCCCTGATCCCGACCGCCCCAGTTCCGTAGGGACCGTTCCCTCCTCGTAGCCAGCCCGTGCGGCGCATTGCCTAGGATCCATTGGGATCGTCATACGCCACCGGCGGCTCGCCAGCACAGATGTAGAAGCGATCCGCGCACGGGTTCATCCACTGCCACTCCATCTGCGTGTGGACGTACCGCCCAGTGGTCTTGCCCTTCCCTGAGGTGAAGATCGTGATCGTCAACGGGTTGTTGCCGTCGTTCCCGGTCAGCGGGTCTTGGGGCACCACAAGCCCCGGGAGCTGAGGTCTGGTGCCCCAGGACGACGTCGCATTGGCGGCCTCCTTCACCGCCTCGCGAAAATCCGCGTGGGTGAAGGAGTCGACGATCGCCTCCTGGACGGTCTGCGCGGTGAACTGGTCGGCGACGAAACCGGCGACCGCACCGATCACCCCGCCGACGAATCCGCCCACGACGCCTCCGATGATGAGCCCGGCGAGGGCGCCGGCAAACAGGCCGGCAATCTCCGTCACGAGACTGGGGTTGAAGTCCTCGTAGATCATCCGTTGTGCCTGGCAATCGTCCAGCCAGAAGGAGGTGAACAATTCCTCGAGCTGGCCCCCCCGGAAGCCTGGGATGGCTCCCCAATACGCCAGGCCGCTCGGACCGAGGCCGTGCGCGCCGATGCAATCGTCGGTTCCCGTGGTCGCGTCGGGCGTGAAGGGGTCACTTGGGGGATTGGTCCACGGGCTGGCGTCCATGGCGGTCGGTCGGAGGTAGGGATTGCCGCTCGGACCCGCGCCATACGGACCGCGAGGGACACCTCCCATGCACCGACTCCAGACCGACGGCGAGCAGGTACCTATGATGCCGCCCGTTCCCCCCCCGTCCCAGTGCCCGGCCGACGGCGTCCCGCTGACCGCCTCCTTCGTCGGCTCGGTGTGCTCGTGCTGCCGCCGGTACCGGCACTCCCCGTGCAGCGCGCACTCCAGCACCCGCGCCACGACCGCGAACACCCCGGCCACCCCGTGCCCGCTCGGGTCCGCGAACGTCACCGGGTTGCCGGTCGCGTAGGCGTAGGGGTTCCATCCCTGCGTCCCCCCGGCGTTCGGTTGCACAGTATCGCGCGTCAGGAACCGTCCGGACGCCGGCGCGTAGTACCGATCCCGCAGGTACGTCAGCCCCGTTTCTGGGTCCCATTGGTCCCCCGCCAAGCCGAACGCCCCGGACTCGCCCGAGGCGGCGTGCGGGTTGCCCCGCCGAACTGCGCCCGGTCGCCGCGTCATGGATAGGATCGCCGGCCGCACGCCGCCGGCGGTATCGACGCTCGCGCCGGCAGACGGCGTCGCATCGGTGCGGACGCGTTGCGCCGGCATCGGCGGCAGACCGAGACAAGCTGCATCCTATGGGAGGCCCGTTTGCCCGTAATCTTGGCGCACTTGCTCGATGGCGTCGGCCAGTTCGTTGTAGAGACGGTCGAACTGCGCGTCTACCGCCGGTTGGTCGGCGGGATCGACGTCGTACCCATTCAATGGACGGATGGCGGTGTCCATGGGGCCAGTCATCCGGTAGGCGCGGCCGGCGTCGACGACCCCCTGGAAGTTCTTCTCGCGGATCAGGCGGGCGCAGGTTTCGAGGTAGCGGGGAGCAAAGTCGTCGTCCCGGTAGGACCGGAAAAACGCCGCGACCTCTTCCAGTTTCGCCACCAACGCGTCGGCACTGGTCATCGGCGCCGCCTCCGTTCGCTCGCCCGTGCCACGGACGCACCGTCGGCCACGGACGCATCGGGTGACTCAGGGAAGCTTGTCACTACTGACGATCCAATCGTTGGATGGAAGGTCCGGGAGGAAGATCTGCCACGCCCCGCCGGGGAGATCGCCTTGCGGCGCGACCCGCCCCTCATAGAAGACCGTGCCTTCGGGCACCATGAACTCCGTGATGTTCTCCGCCGTGTTGCCAAAGTCCGGAGCGAGCGCCAGCACGCGGATCGCTTGCTCACGCGTGAGCGGGTCGATCTCGTCGATCCCGGTTAAGAATCGTCCCAACTCGGCAGAGTTGCCACCCCAGACGCGAACCATCTGGACCGGCTGCGTGGTCTCCCATTCGCCGTAGGTGTCGCCCGCGAACGACTGCGCCACGATGGGTCTCAGCGGCCCCGGATTGCCCGGGCCAAACAACTCGACGAAGTCCGCGGAACCGGGGCCGATCGGTTCGCCTCCGATCGGCTGGCTCCAACCGGCGGACGGTTCCGTTCCTCCTGCCTCATCAAGGCCACCGGCCCCCGCGGCTTCCCCGCCCTCTTCGGACGGAGTCGACGGGAACTCCGCGCCGACGGCGCTGCCCTCGTCGTCGACGGCACCGCCGCCGCCGGCGACGACACCGCCGCCCCCGCCCCCGCCCTCGTCCACCATGGGGCGCTCCTCGGGTTGGCCGACGCTCGGGCCGAACGGCCCGCCGGGCACGCCGCCCCCGCAGCGCCGGCCGGGTCGGGGCTTGCAAACCACGACGATGCCGCCGATACTCCCGCCGCTGCCGCCACCCCCGCCCCAATGACCAGCCGAGGGCACCCCGGAGACCGCCTCCTGGGTCGGGTGCGTGGCCTCGTGCTGCCGCCGGTACCGGCACTCCCCCCGCAGCGCGCACTCCAGCACCCGCGCCACGACCGCGAACACCCCGGCCACGCCGTGCCCGCTCGGGTCGGTCCAGGTGACGGGGTTGCCGTCGGCGTAGGCGTACCCGTCGTACCCCTGCGTCCCCGCCGCGTTCGGGCTGA
>DATBFX010000502.1:0-7667 GCA_036558305.1 Thermomicrobiales bacterium
GGGTGTGGAGGTGGTCGACGGAGTTGTGCCCCATCGCGACGAGATCGAACCCTTCCAGGAGTTTTAGCGTCTGCAACCACTGGATCGCACTCGACGGCGGCGGCGGACCGTAGACGGCGTAGTCTCGATAGCGGATGCCGATCGGCGCGACCCATTCGACGGTCAGGTCGGCGAGGTCCCGCGCGGTGAGGAGACCGCCGTTTTCCTGACAGAATCGGACGATCTTGTCGCCGATCTCACCCCGGTAGAACGCGCTCGGTCCGCCCTCGACGAGTGCGCGGAACGTACGCGCCAGGTCAGGTTGCTTGCGAAGTTGACCGGGTCGCATCGGGCCGCCGTCGGGAAAGAAGAACGCCATCGACGACGGGTGGTCGCGGAGCCACGTCGTATTGAGATTGACGACTCCGGCCGCGTGGACCGTCACGGGGTGACCCTCCTCGCAGATTTCGATCACGTGCTTGAAGACGCTCGCCCGGTCCATCGTGCCGAAGCGCTCCAAGGCGGCGCACCACCCGGCCGGCGCACCGGGGACCATCGGCGACAGGATGCCGCGGAGAAGCTGCTCGGGACCGGCGAAGACGGAGCGATCGGCGGCGTAGGGACTCCATCCTTGGTAATCCAGGCAGGTGTGGGTCTTCGTCGGCGCGTGGTAGATCTGCATCCAGCCGACTCCGCCGATCCCCGAGAGCCCCATCTCCGTCGCGCCGAGACAGGAGGCGACCGCGACGGCGGCATCGATCGCGTTGCCGCCCTCCATCAACGTGCGCAGCCCGGCGACCGACGCCAGCGGGTGCGCCGACGACACCATCCCGCGCCGCCCGGTCACCGCCGGCCGGTGCTGTACCCCCGCGTATCGAAATCCCATCCGGCACCTCTCTCCGCGTTGCGAACATCCGCCGGTTTCGGCGCGGTTCAGCCCGGCGCCGAATCCAGGTCGTAAAACTCGGCCAATTGCCAACTGCGCGCGCGGTCGACCGACCGGGCGATGCCCCCCTCGGCGAGACAGGCAAGCGCGACCTCTTCGGAGGGCCCCGCCGCGAACGCCAGAGCGAACACGGGAGCGGTCTCGCCGACCCGGTGCCAGCTCTGACCCGCGTCGACGGAGCGGACAATTCCCTCGGCCGTTGCCGCCAGGACCAGCCCCGGCGTCGCCGACCACGCCACCGCCGTGATTCCGCAGTCACCGAGGGATGCGACCGCGGCCCAGGTGTTGCCGCCGTCTGACGACCGCACGAGTCCGTCCTCCTCGGTCCCCGCCAGCACGACGCCCGTCTCGTCGAAATCCGGGGCGAAGGCGACGCATTGGACGGCCGGTTCCCCGGCCGGCGACGAGAGCGGGCGCCACGCCCGCCCGCCGTTGCGCGTCCGGTAGAGACCGCTCGCGGTTCCGGCGAAGCCGGTGTTGTCCGCGCCGAACGCGGGCGACAGGGCGAGGCAGAGGATCTCCAGGTCAAGTAGCCCGGCGATCGCGCTCTGCCACCGGTTGCCGCCGTCGACCGAGCGCAGGATGCCATCGGTCTCGGTGCCGGCGAGGGCGATAGCGTCGCCGGTCCGGTCGCGGTCCGATGCGAGTGCGGTGATCGGACTGCCGACGAGCGTCGTCGCCCACGACGCGCCGCCGTCCGTGGATCGCCGCACGCCGCCCGCACCGCCGGCGAGGAGTACGGCGGAGCCGTCTGGTGCTTCCAATGCGGCGAGCGCTGGCGCGACGACCGGTGGACCGTCGAGCGGACGCCAGGTGGCGCCGGCGTCGAGGGACCGGCAGAGACCGCGGGAGGTGGCGGCGATCAGCCGGTGGCCGAGCGACATGAGACCGTACGCGGCGAGACCGGGTGCGGTCACGGCGTCGCCGCCATCGACGGTGCCGGGCTACGGACGAGGGTCTCGGTGAGGAGGGTGGTGACGGCCGAGCTGACGCTGGTCTCGATCACCCGACGCAGCACCAAGAACGCGTCGAGGATGCCGCTCCCCCAGGGATCGACCCATTCCCGACGGACGGCGTCGTACACGAGGTCCGGCGAATATCGATGCGCGTCGTACACGATCGTCGCGTTTTCGACGCCGGCGTTGTCCGCGATCGCCCGCAGCGGCGCTTCGAGTGCCCGCGCGAGGAGTCGCGCCCCGACCGCTTCGTCGCCCGCGAGATCTAACTGCTCGATCGCCCGCGCGGCGAAGATCAGTCCGCCACCGCCGCCGGGCACGACGCCTTCCCGCAGCGCGGCGCGACCGGAGGCAATTGCCGTCTCGATGCGCAGTTTGCGCTCGTCGCGTTCGCGGGTCGTCCGGCCGCCGACGCGGACGATCGCCGCGATACCGGCGAGGCGGCCAATCCGGTCGCGCAGCGTCGCGCGCGCGTCGTCGTTCTCGGCCCGTTCCAACTCCGCGCGAACCTCGGCGAGTCTGGCGCGGATCGCCGCGCGGTCGCCGCGCCCTCCGATCACGCCGGTCATACCGCGCGTCGCCCACGCTTGCCGGGCGGTGCCCAGATCGGCCGGTTGGAGATCGCGGAGACGGTCTCCCTGCGCCCGGCGCAGGAACCGTGCCCCGACCAGCAGCGCGATTTCGTCGAGAGCCCGATCTTGCACCCCCGACGAAGGCGGCGCCTTCACCGCGAGGAGACCACGCTCGCGGTTGGCCACGAGCACGGCGAGTGCGGCCTCCTGCAGCGAGGGCGCGATGATCAAGAGCGGTCGCTTCGCCTCGACGGCGTAGTCCAGGGCCGGCACCAGATCGTCAGCACTCGCCGGTGTCAGATCGGAGACGAGTACGAGCGGATTGTCCAGCGTGGCCGTCGCGCGATCGTCGGCGAGCAGGTAGGGCGAGGCGCAACCCGCGTCCCAGCGGATGCCTTCGACGAACTCGCATCCGGTGTCCGCACTGCGCCCGTCGCGGACGAGGAGGACCCCATCGGCGCCGACGGCCTCCAGTGCCTCCCCCAGGAGCATCGCCGTCGCGCGATCCGGTAGGGAACCGGCGATCACGGCCGCGATCTCTCGCGGAAACTCGATCGGACGCGCCAGCGAGCACAGGGCCGCGATCGCGGTCTGCGACGCCCGCTCGATACCCCGTCCCAGCGCGAGCGGATCGCCGCCGGCGGCGACGTAGTTGACGGCGCCCTCGATGAGCCGGCGGGCGAGGACGGCCGCGGTGGCCCCGCCGTCGCCGACCGCCTCGTGGACGCGCCAGACGACGTGGCGCAGCAGCATCGCACCCATATTCTCGAAGGGGTCGCCGATCGCGATCGTGCGCCGCGCGATCGTCGCCGCGTCGTCGAGGACCTCGGGTACGCCGGTGCCGCCGATCGGCGCGACCGCCACGGTCCGTGCCGTCGGCCCCAGCGTCGGCGCCACCGCGGCCGCCATCGCGGCCAGCCCGCGGACGAGCGCGGCCCGGGCGTCGTTTCCCGCGAGAACCGCCTGTCCGCGCATCCGCGGGCGTTCACGCGGTCGTGGTCGCGGGGGCAATTGCCCGGCCCTCCTCTCCCGCCCGCACCAGCGCCAACGCCACCGCCAAACCGTGGCGAACGTCCGCAAGCGGGACCTGTTCGTTCGGACGGCCAGCCCGAATACTCGTGATGAACGAGATCATCTGATCGCGAAAGGCGCCCGCGACCTCCGCGCCGATCGCGGGGCTGTAGAAGGGGTCGAGCACCTCGTACCCCGATGCCGACCAGGTCGCGGCCGGCGCGCGGCTCAAGTCGATACGGGCGGTGCCTCTAGTCCCGACGACGCTCAGCGCGTCGTCCGTGAAAACACCGCCCTCGACGGGCGCCAGCCAACTCGTTTCGAGCACACCGACCGCGCCCGAGGCGAATTCGAGGATACCCCAGACCAGATCCGGTGTCGGACCGGGGTTGATCGTCCGCGTCACCGCCGAGACCCGGATGACGCGCGAGCGGGTCAGCCAGAGCATCACGTCGATGTCGAGGATGCCGGTTTCCAGGACCGGGTGCGTGCGCCGGTAGCGCGCGACCGCCCGGCCCGGACGGTTGCGTCGCGTGTGGAGCGAGGCGATCTCGCCGAGTTGCCCCGCGTGGACACGCGCCGCGATCCCTCGGTAGAGCGGGGCAAAACGGAGCAGGTGCCCGACCAGGAGTTGTCGCCCGGCGCGCGCGGCGGTGGCGATCAGCACATCCGCTTCGTCCAGGTTCGTGGCCAGCGGTTTCTCGACGATCACGTGTTTGCCCGTTTCGAGCGCCGCTCGCGCGGGGACCGTGTGGTCCGCCTCGGCCGTGACCACGCAGACGACGTCGATCTCGGCGTCGCGCGCGAACTCGCTAGGGTCGTCGTACCAGCGCGGCACGTCGTAGCGCGCCGCGAGTTCCCGGGCGCGGGCGGCCGAACGCGAGCAGACGGCGACGGTCTGGAGGTCCAGCACGTCGCGCAGCTCGGCGAGACTCGCCAGGTAGACCACCCCGAACTCGCCGAGACCGATCACGCCGAACCGCAGCGTCTCCCGTCCCATGCTCAGACGGGGTTCTGCCGGATCGGCACGGTGCGGCCCTCGCGGGCAGATTGATACGTCGCGTCGACCACCTCCATGACCCGTAGGTTGTCGATGGCGGTGACCGGCGGCGGGCTGTTCGTCTCGATTGCGTGGACGAACGCCCGCGTCAACTCGCGCAAGGCATCGACCCAGTGTTCGGGCACCGAGTACTCGATCACATCGGCCCCGAGCGACGGGGCACCCCAGACCTTCATCTTCGGTTCGGGGCGGATGGAGTAGGAGATGCCGCCGTTCTCGCAGGCGATCACGACGTCGAGCCGGATTTGATCGGAGATGGCGTCGGAGGCGATCAGCGCGGTCCCGCCGTTGCTGAGGAGGTAGTGGGCGACGCCGTAGTCCTCGACATCGAACTGCGGATAGCGCAGCTTGCGCATGTCGGCGAGCACTTCGACGAACTCGACGCCGAACAACCAGCGCGTGAGGTCGATCGGGTGGTCGCCGTGCGTCAGCCAGCCGCCACCCGGCGTCGCCGCCGCGTCGGTCCAATCCGAGAGCAGCGTCTCTTCCCACTCGCTCTTGCGGATCGAACCGGTGTTGTAGGCGCAGTAGAGGTGGAACGGTTTGCCGAGTTCGCCCGTCTCCATCACCCGCTTCATCAGGTTCCAGGTGCGCCAGAAGCGGAAGTTGTAGCCCCCCATCAGCAAGACGCCCGCGTCGCGGCAGGCCCGGATCATCTCCAGACCTTCGGCGGCGGACATCGCCATCGGCTTGTCCGATAGAACGTGCTTGCCCGCGCCCGCCAGCGCCTTGGCGATCTGGCAGCGCCGGCTGGTCCGCGCGGTGATGACGGCTCCCTGGATGTCCGAATGGACGAACTCGTCGAGACTGCCGTACCCCTTGGCGCCCGTCAACTCGACCAGTCGTTCCAGGTGGCGCGGTTCGTCGTCCCAGACGGCGGTGATGTTCAGAAAGTCGACTCCCTTGAGGGACTCGCAGAAGTTGATGGCGTGCGGCCAGAGATCGTACCCCGCCACGCCGAACCGGAAAGCCCCCTCGTGGCGGGTGGTCCCCGCGCCCCGGCCGCCGCCGATCCGCTCGCCGGTGACCTCGTCGAACCGCTCAGCATCAGCCGACATCGTCGCTCGCCTCACTCAGCTTCACCGGCGCCAGGTGCTTGACGGACAACTCGATGGCGCGCTCCAGGCGGAGCGCCGCGATCCCGTCCGCGATCGTCGCCCCGGGCGTACCGCCGTCGCGCACCCGCTCGACGAAGTCGCGCAACTCGCCCACGAAACCGTGGAGATCGAGACTGTTCTGGTCGTCGGCCGGTCGGATGTCCTCCGGCTCCCAGTAGTAGGTGGGCGAATCGTCGGGGAGGAACCCGATCACGCGTCGCCAGTTCTCGACGAAGACCCGGCCGCCGACCCCGGTCACCGCCACGCGTTCGCCCTGGTTGATATGGGCGCCTTCCAGGCAGTTGATGTTGACCAGACCGACCGCGCCGTTCGCGAACCGGAGCACGACCGCATAGCCATCGAGACCGAATCCCCGGCTGACCTTCTCGGCGAAGACCGATTCGATCTCGCCCATGAAAAACCGGGGAAGGTCGAGGTGGTGGGTGGCAAAGCCGTTCAGAAAGCGATAAACGTCGATCGGATACTGGCCGTAGGTGTAGCGCGACTCCCACACCGACGGCTCGCCGAACGCCTCCTGCTGGATGAATGTCTTGGCCCGCCGGTACGGTTGCGAGAATCGCTTCATGTAACCGACCGCGAGCAGCTTGCCGGCCTGCTTCGCGGCCTGCGCCATCGCTTCCGCCGCCGCGATCGACTCCGCGGGTGGTTTTTCCACCCAGACGTGGGTGCCCATCTCCAGGCAGTCGATCGCCGTTTGTGCCTGGCGCTTCGGGTGCATGCAAACGATCACCGCGTCCGGCTGTTCGGCCGCGATCATCTCGCGGTGGTCGGTGTAGACCGCGTCGACGTGGTGAAAGGCGGCGACGCGCTCGGCGAGGTCGCGTTTGTGATCCGCCAGCGCCACCAGGCGAGCCAGCAGCGGCGGTTGCGACCGTCCCTCCTGAGTCAGCACCAGCGCCGGCAACCCGGCCGGCGACCCGCCGAAAGCGGCCCGCAGGCTGGGATAGAGACTCATCCGGGCGTGTTCGCCGCAGCCGACGAACGCGACGCGCAAGGGTTCCACGGCCCCTCCTGTCAGGAGATCTCGCCGATCGCGACCGGTCGTCCTTCGGCGGCGGAGCGCTTCGCGGCCGCCTCGATCTTCAGGTGGGCGATGCCGTCGTCGATGTTCGGGACCGGCGTCCGTCCGTCACGGGCCGCTTCGACGAACTCGCGGACCTCGCCGGTGTAGCCGTGGACGGTCCGGAAATCGAGCAGGTCGGTCGGCAGTTGGTCGTGCGGCTCCCAGACGTACGGCGACTCGGCGTCGCCCAGGTAGCCGGTCACCTTGCGCCAGTCGTCGACGACTACCCAACTCTGCCGGCCGGTGATCATCACCCGCTCTTGCACCCGCTCCAGGCAGTTCGTCTGCAAGAACCCGACCGCCCCGCTTGCGAACTGGAACGAGAGCAACCACGCCTCCTCTTGCGGAATGCTCATGTCCCGGTCTTTGAGCACCTCGGCGTAGCTCAGGGCGCGCTTGCCGTCGCCCTGGCGGGAGGCGTAGAGGGCGTAGACGGACGTCACGTCCCCCATGAAGAAGCGGGCGAGGTCGAGGTGGTGGCAGGAGAACGCGTTGAGGAAGTTGTAGACCTCGGGAGCGGCGTACTGCTTGTAGTTGTAGCGCGCCTCGTAGCTGGTGATCGGACCGAACTCGGGGCGATGGATCAGGTCCTGCGCCCGCAGGTAGGGTTCGGAGAACCGCTTCATGAAGGCGATCATGCACGATTTGCCGGAACGATCGCAGGCTTCCTTGATCGCGTAGGCATCCTCCAGCGATTCGGTCGGCGGTTTCTCGATGAACACGGGGAGACTGGCGTTCAGGCAGTCGATGGCGACCCCCGGTTGGTCGCGCGGGTGCAAAACCGCGATCACGCAGTCGAGGTCTTCCTTCTCGAGCATCTGCCGGTGATCGGTGTAGGAGCGCTCGAAGGCGAAGACCTTCGCGTTGCGCTTGGCGAGGTCCTCTTTGAGATCGCAGCAGGCGATCAATTCGCCGATCGGCTCCTTCAGCGTCGGCGAGCCGTTGACGCCCAACCGCAGGGC
>DATBFX010000503.1:0-37470 GCA_036558305.1 Thermomicrobiales bacterium
GTTGCCCGAGAAATCCTTGGCGATCCACTCCATTGCTTCGAGGCGTCGCGCCTGGAAGGAATGCAGGATTTCGGGGGTGACTCGGCGAAAGGCGCGGAATTCGTCGGCCGCGCCGTCGGCGGGCGGTGCGAGTTCGCCCCAGGCGGCGTAGGCGTATTCGAGGGGGATCTGGCTGTTGAAGCGAGAACGGGCCGTGTACCAGGGCGAGGTATCGTGCTCGGGGCGCTCCTCGTCGGGGAAACGGCCGACGTGATCGAAGAGGCGGGTGTGGAAAAGTTCGCCAAACGGCTCGGGGGTATACCAATCGAACTTGAGGTAGCGGGAGACCGCTTGCAGCGATTGGCAAACCATCGGGTAGTTCTTGAGCTCGCGAATCTCGTCGACCAGAAAGGTGGCGATCGGCGAGTCGTAGGCGGCGAGCTGGGTCACGAAGTCGTAGAGCGGCGTGGCGCCGAGGATGCCGGTGGCGTGCCTGCCGAGACCGTCGAGGAAGAGGCGCTGGTCGAAGCGGTTGAAGAAGATCAGGTGGATGGGGGCGCGGGCTGCACCGTCGTGGTCGGGCGCGGCCAACTCGACGATCGCCCGGAGCGTGTCCGCGATCCAGTCGAGGAAGAGCCATTCTTCGGCCGCCGCATCGACCGGCCCATCCGCCAGGCGGACGATGCTGCGACGGCGATGCGGCAGCTCGACGCCGCCCTCGGAGGCGACGACGAGCGCGCCGACGAGGTAAATGCGATCGGTCAAGTAGTCGTGTTGGGCGTCGAGATAAACGCGGACGAGGTTTGGATTGTGGGCGGGGTCGCAATAGGGCAGACTGCCGTGGCCCTTGTGGGGAATGGTCGAGAGCGCCCGGATGTCGTCGCCCTTGTAGCGGCGGTAGCGACGGGCGCGGTGGACCAGTTCGTCGAGACGTGGACCGACCGGCCAGGTCGTCGCCAACGTCGCGACGAGCGCCTCCTTGCCGGGAGCGGCGACGAGGTCCGATGACTTTTCGGGAAGGGTCTTGAGCGTCGCGAGTTCGCGGTTGGTCGTGACGCCGGCGCGAACGAGCGCGCGCTTCTCGCCTTCGGTCAGGTGGGGAATCAGCGAGAGGTCGTCGTGTTCGGCGCACCAACGGGTGCAGAAGGCGTTGTACCGGCACCAATCGCACTTGTAGGTCAGGTGAAACGGGATCTCCGCGAAATCGGCTCCGATCGCTTGCCGCGCGGCGGAGCGGGAATCGGTCACCAGATCGCGGACCGCGGCGACGTACGAGTCGGGGTCAGGGACACATTCGAGATAGCCGCCCGTGATCCCGAACCGCTGTTCGGCGGCGACGCGTTGTTCGCTCAGGTCGGCCTGGTCTGCTTCAGCCTTACCCTCCAGGTCGTCGACGTCGCCGCGATAGACGATGCCGAGTTCGATCGGTTCGTGGTCCAGGCCGTGGTCGGCGAAGAGCGTGCGAAGGAGTTCGTGGTAGAAGGCGACCTGGAGCCGGTGCTCGACCTTGGAACCGGCTGAGCTCTTGATGTCGGCGATGAACGCGGTCAGGCGGCCATCCGGGCGGCGGTCGAGGCGGAGGAGATCGACGTCGCCGGTGATGAGCCAACCGTCGAGGTCGGCGCGCAAGCGGGGTTGGAGGAGGCAGAGGGTGGCGCCGGTCGGAAGGGCACGGGCGGCGTCGATCACCCGCGCGTTGTCGTCCGCTCGCCCCTCTCGCTTTCTCGTTTCCGCGCGGAAGTGCTCGACGGGCAAGACCGCACGGAGCTGTCGGACCAACTCGGCCTCGAAGTCGACGCCGGAGCGCGCGAGAAGGGGTGGCGCCTCCTGTGGCGCGACACCGGTGGCGCGAAGAAACGTGCTGCCCGCCCGCAACTCGTGGAGGCGCAGGCGGAGGAAACGGCGGCATTGGTCGAGGCGGACGAACTGGGCGACGTCCGTCGGCGAAACGGCAACCGGTCCAGGGACGAACACCGCCGAAGAGAACTGGTCGTGGCGATCCACTGCGATCTCCGAGTGCGACGGGGCAGGCGGGCACGCGCATGGTCGTGGACGGCGGGCTTAGCCGTCAAGCCGGCCGGATGGGAGGTTGGGTCGATTCCGGCAGAATCCGGTCGCGACGGTGATTTTGAGCGTTCGCACCTATAATCGCCGGCATCGATTCGAAGAGTGGGGATGAGGGCTCGCGCGCTCGTCGATCGGGAGGGAAACCGCGGATGGAGTCAGCGGCGTTGTTGGACCAATTGGAGTGGCGACTGATCGGACCGTTTCGGGGCGGTCGGAGCGTCGCCGTCGCCGGTGACCCGAGCGACCCGGCGGTCTTCTACTTCGGCACGACGGGCGGCGGGATCTGGAAGTCGGACGACGGGGGACTGTACTGGCGCAACGTCTCGGACGGTTTTTTCAAGCGCGCCTCGGTCGGTGCGCTCGCCGTCTCTCATTCCGACCCCAACGTGATCTACGTCGGCATGGGCGAGACGACGATCCGTGGCAACGTCTCCCACGGCGACGGTGTCTACAAGTCCACGGACGGCGGACGCACCTGGAGTCGCCTCGGGCTGGCGGCGACGCGGAACATCGGCAAGGTGCGGATCGACCCGCGCGACCCCGATCGCGTCTACGTCGCGGCGTTCGGTCACGCCCACGGTCCGAATCCCGAACGGGGGCTCTACCGCTCGACCGACGGCGGCGCGAATTGGGAGCTCGTCCTCTCGCGGGGCGACAAGGCGGGAGCCAACGACGTCTCGCTGGACCCGAAGAATCCGCGGATCATGTACGCCGGGTTCTGGGAGGCGCACCGAGGTCCCTCGTACCTGACGAGCGGCGGTCCGGGGAGCGGGCTGTTCCGGTCGACCGACGGCGGCACGACCTGGGACGACCTGACCGAGAAACCGGGCATGCCGAAGGGTTTGAAGGGAAAAATCGGCGTGGCCGTCTCGCCGGCCAGGACCGGACGCGTCTGGGCGATCGTCGAGAACGAGAAGGGCGGCGTCTTCCGCTCCGACGACGGCGGCGAAACCTGGGAAAAGGTCAACGAGGACCGCAAGCTGCGGCAGCGGGCCTGGTACTACTCGCACATCTACGCCGACCCGCTGGACGCGGAAACAGTCTGGGTGCTCAACGTCGAGATGTTCCGCAGCGTCGACGGCGGCAAGACGTTCAACGTCGTCCCGGCACCGCACGGCGACAACCACGACCTCTGGATCGATCCGGCGAATCCGCGGCGGATGATCCTCGGCAACGACGGCGGCGGCACCGTGAGTTTCAACGGCGGCATCGGCTGGTCGTCGCAGTACGCGCAGCCGACCGCCGAGATGTACCACGTCACCGTCGACAGCCGGGTGCCCTATCGGGTCTACGGGTCGCAGCAGGACAACACGTCGATTACGGTGCCAAGCCGGTCCCAACACGGGGTGATCACGCGCACCGAGTGGCATGAGGTCGGCGGTGGCGAAGCGGGGTACATCGCGACGCGGCCCGACAACCCGAACATCGTTTTCGCCGGCGAGTACCAGGGGTACATGACGCGGTACGACCACGAGACGGGACAGGCGCGCAGCGTGTCGGTCTGGCCGGAGGAGTATTCGGGTTCGGGCGCGATCGACTACAAGTACCGGTTCCAGTGGACCTACCCGATCATCATCTCGCCGCACGACCCGAACACCGTCTACTGCGGCGGCAACCACGTTTTCCGCTCGACCGACGAGGGTTCGAGTTGGGAGGCGGTCTCGCCCGATCTGACGTTCAACGATCCGGAGACGCTCGGCTCCTCCGGCGGGCCGATCACCAAGGACAACACCGGGGCCGAGGTCTACGCCACGGTCTTCACGATCGCCGAGTCGCCAAAGCAGAAGGGCGTGCTCTGGGCGGGGAGCGACGACGGCAAGCTGCACGTCACCCAGGACGGCGGCAAGAACTGGTCCGAAGTCACGCCGCCCGATTTGCCGGATTGGTCGTTGATGAGCATCGTCGAGGCGTCGCCGCACGACCCGGCGGCGGCCTATCTGGCGGCCAACCGCTACAAGCACGACGACTTCCAGCCCTACCTCTTCAAAACGACCGACTACGGGAAGACGTGGACCAAGATCACCGGCGGCATCCCGGAGGACGTGTTCGCACGGGTGATCCGGGAGGACCCAGAACGACGCGGATTGCTGTTCGCGGGGACGGAGACCGGTATCTACGTGTCGTACGACGACGGGGTGGGTTGGCACCGCCTCGGCGGCAATTTCCCAGTGGTGCCGGTGCACGATCTGCTGATCCACAACGACGACCTCGTGATCGGCACCCACGGCCGGTCGTTCTGGATCTTCGACGACATGACGCTGTTCCGCCAACTCGCCGCCCTGTCGCCGTCGGAGAACGGCATACACCTGTTCGCGCCGCGCGAAACGATCCGCTTCGGTTCGATGTTCGGCTTCGGCCACTCGCCGGTGTCGGGGCTGAACTACTCCTTCGCCGCCACCCAAGTCCCCGCCTACGACTACAAAAAGACGCCCGACGGGGAGATCAAGATCACCTGGCTTGACGCCGGGACGAACCCGCCCGACGGGGCGATCGTCTACTACACGTTGCCCGAGGACGCACCCGGCGAGGTCGCGTTGACGTTCCTCGACGGGAGCGGCAACGAACTGCGCACGGTCAAGAGCAAGAAACCGGACGAAGAGAAGAAGGACGTCGAGTTCCCGCCGAAGGCCGAGGGCGAAGAGGACAAGGACGAAGATCCGTACGTTCCGGCCAAGAAGGGTCTCAACCGCTTCGTCTGGGATCTGCGGCTCGCACCGGCGACGAAGATCGCGACGAAGGGCGGCGACCAACCCGGCCGGACCGGTCCGAAGGTGTTTCCCGGCGACTATCAGGTGCGGCTCGAAACGAAGGGCATCACGCAGACCGCACCGATTCGAATCGTCAAGGACCCGCGGCAGGCGACGACGAAGAAGGATTTTCAGGCGCAGTACGACCTGCTGAAGCGGATCCACGACAAGCACGACGAGTTAAACAAGGCGGTGAACCAGATCCGGGCGGCGCGGACGCAGGCGATCGAGTGGGCGCGCCGGGTCAAGGAAACCGACGCCGAAGAGAAGGTCACGGCGGCGGCAAAGTCACTGTCGGATCAACTCGACGCGATCGAGGGCGAACTGCTCCAGACAAAGGTCCAGAGCGAACAGGACACGTTGAACTTCCCGGTCAAGCTCAACGCCAAACTCTCGTCGCTGGCCGGGATGGTCGGCAACGCCGACGCCGCGCCGACGACGCAAGCCGGCGAGTTGTACGAGGTCCTGGCACGGCAGGTGGACGAACAGATCGCCAAACTGAAGACGGTTCTGGAGAAGGATGTGGCCGAGTTCAATGCGGTCGTGACCGAAGCGGGGGTGCCGGCGGTGGCAACCACGTCGACTTGAGCAGCAAGGCCGGGCGGCGACCACGATTGTAGGGGCGGACCTCCGAGTCCGCCCTGCCCGAATGCCGCGACGCGGCGATTGGGGACCGCGCATCACGCTGCCCGGTTCCCGCATGGCGCGTGCTGGAATTCGCACAGGGCGGACACGGAGGTCCGCCCCTACCCGCGCTTCCGAACGTGCGAAACGGTGCAAATCACGTAAGAGATCGCAACGCCCCAACGGCATCGCCAAGCAGCCTCTTCTTCGGCAAACGCCGGATCATGCCGGCGATTTTGGCTTGCTTGTCTTTTTTCGGGGTTCCGTCCACGGTCAGGTATTCGCGGGCGATGTCGGAGGCAAGTAGCGGGTAGTCGCGGAGCAGATGCGGCCGCGCGTGGGCAAACGGCGTGACGCGTCTGATCTTGTGAAGATCCTTGACCACGACGCTTTCGTCGAGGAGTTCGCGGTAGCGGGAGAGTGAAGCGATCGAGAAATCGTCGCGCTGCTTGGCTTCGATGATCGCCTGGGCGGCGAGGCGGCCGGAGATCATGGCGAGGTTCGCGCCCTCGCGGTTCAGCGGGTTGACGAGACCGGCGGCATCGCCGACGACGACGACGCCGTCTGCGTAGAGCTGCGGAAGGCGATCGAAACCGCCTTCCGGGATGAGGTGGGCGGAGTATTCGATCGTTTCGCCGCCGGCGATCAGGGGGGCGATCGCCGGGTGGCGTTTGAAGCGGTCGAGCATGTCGCTGACGTTGATTCCGGTTTCGATCAGGTCGTGCAAGAGGGCGCCGGTGCCGATCGAGATCGACTCCTTGTTGGTGTAAATGAAACCGTACCCGAGGAGCCCCCAGGTCGATTCGCCGAAGATCTCGTAGGCGGTGCCGAAACCGGCCGGCAAGGCGAAGCGATCCTCGATCTTCTCCGCGGGGAGGGCGATCAATTCCTTCGCGACGAGCGCTTGTTCGATCGGCTCCCACTCGCGGTGGAGACCGACGCGTTGGGCGAGCAGCGAATTCGCGCCGTCGGCGAGGACGACGCAATGGGCGAGCAAATCGCCGTCGGGTTCACCGGTGGTGACGCCGACCACGCGGCCGTCCTCCCACAGGACATCGGTGACCGTGAACTCGGGATAGACCTCGGCGCCGGCCCCTTCGGCTTTCGTCGCGTACCAGCGATCGAATTCCGAGCGGAGGACGGAGTAGGCGTTGTAGGGCTGCTCGGCGAACTTCATCGAGCGGTAGAGACCGCCCAGCATGGCGTCCTCGGTCAAGACGAGGTATCGCTGTTCGATGATCGGCCGCTCCAGCGGCGCCTCCGCTTCGAAGCCCGGACACATCTCTTCGGTCGGCTGCCGGTAGAGGATGCCGCCGGAGACGTTCTTCGCACCGGGGAATTGCCCCCGCTCGAGCACGACGACGCTGAGACCGGTCGCGGCCATGTCCTTCGCGGCCGTGATCCCCGCCGGTCCGGCACCGACGACGATGGCGTCGAATCGCTCGTCTGACACGTTGCGTTGCTCCGCGAGGCGGAAAGCGGAAGGCGGAAGGCGGACGGAGCACGAACCCGTTCTCTCCGCCTTCCGCCTTACGCCTTCAACTCCGCGATGATCGCCGGCACGACCTCGAACAGGTCGCCGACGATGCCGAAGGTGGCGATTTTGAAGATCGGCGCGTCGGGATCGCGGTTGATGGCGACGACGTAGTCGGAGCCCTGGATGCCGACGAGGTGTTGGACGGCGCCGCTGACGCCGACGGCGATGTAGAGGCGCGGGGAGACGGTACGGCCGGTTTGGCCGACCTGCTCGTGGTGGGGACGCCAACCCGCGTCGGTCACCGCGCGCGTGGCGGCGACGGCCCCGCCGAGGGCGGCGGCGAGTTGCTCGACCAGTTCGAAGTTCTTCGGTTCCTTCAGACCGCGCCCGCCGCCGACGATGACCGAGGCTTCCTCGAGCGCGACGCCGCCCGCCGCCTGCTTGTCGGCGACGCCGGTTACCTTGATCCCGAGATCGCTGTCAGAGAGCGTGACCGCGATGGTCTCTGGTTCGGGGCCACCGTCGCCGGGCGTCGCCGGCTCGAAACTGCCGAGTCGGACGGTCGCCATTTGCGGCTTCGACTGCCCCAGCTTGACGGCGGTTTGAACCCGCCCGCCAAGGATCGGGCGAACCGCCACCAGCGCCCCACCTTCGACCGAGAACCCGATGCAATCTGCGGCAAGACCGACGCCGAGGCGGGCCGCGACGCGCGGTCCGTACTCAATGCCGGCGGTCGTCGCCGGAACCAACACCGCCGCCGGGGCACGATCGCGAATGATCTGCGCGACGACCGCGGTGGCGGCGTCGACGGGCAGGTGAGAAAGGCGCTCGTCCTCGGCCACCAGGACTCGGTCGACACCGGTTCCGGCAAGCCGGCGAGCGGCCTCATGGACGCCCGACCCCATCAGGAGCGCCGTGAGCGGCCCGCCGAACTCCTCGGCCACCGCCTTGCCGACGGTCACCAACTCGAAGGAGGCGGGGCGTAGCTCCGCGCCTCCTGCCTCCGCGACGATCAAGACTCCGCCGTGTGTCGCCATCCTCGCTCCATGCCGACGACGCCGGTCGATGCCGGCGGCCATCGAGGTTCTCGCTAGATGAGTTTCTGCTCGCGCAGCCAGCCGACGAGTTGACGGGCGGCATCGGCCGCCGGGACATCCTGGAGAATCGTACCGGTTGCCGCTCGCTCGGGGACGAACGGTTCGCCCCAGGAGATTCGATCGCCGGGGTTGACCGAAGCAGGCGGCACTTGGTCGACGGGTTTCTTCTTCGCCGCCATGATGCCTTTGAGCGATGGGTAACGCGGTTCGTTCAGACCCGCCTGCGCCATCAACAGGACGGGCGTGCGCACCTCGATCGTCTGGCGGCCGTCCTCGGTGTCGCGACCGACGGTCAGGGTGTCGCCGTTCGCCTCGACCCTGGTGATCGAACCGACCTGGGGGATGCCGAGGAGCTCGGCGACCTGGGACCCGACCTGCCCGGTGGCGTAGTCGTCGGAAATCTGCCCGGTCAAAACGACGTCGAAGGTCATCGCTTTGAGTTGACCGGCGATGACTTCGGCGAGGGCGAGGGTGTCGAGTGCGTTCTGGTCGGCAAGGGGAACGATCACGCCGCGATCGGCGCCCATCGCCAGGGCGCGGGAGACGACGTCTTTGACCGAGGGCGGTCCGGCGGTGAGGACGACGACCTCGCCGCCGTACTGCTCTTTGAGGCGAAGCGCCTCTTCGATCGCGTACTCGTCGAACGAGCTGATCACGTTTTGGCCACTGAGGATCGGTTTGCCGGTGGCGCGGTCGACGCGCACCGCGTTCATGTCGGGTACCTGTTTGACGAGAACGACGATCGTCAGAGCCATCGACGGCTGATCCCCTCCTTACTCGCCGGTGAAAACCGGTGTCCGCTTCTCGATGAAGGCGCCCATGCCTTCGCGCTGGTCCGCGGTGCCGAAGAACTCGCCGAATAGGCGCGCCTCGGTTTCCAGACCGCTCGCGATTTGTCCGTTGAACGCGAGTTGCATCAGGCGCTTGGCACCGACGACGGCGCGCGGACTGTTCCCCGCGATCTGTTTCGCCAGTTTCGTCGCCGCGGGGAGGAGTTGATCGAGTGGATAGACGGCGTTGACGAGACCGATGCGGAGCGCCTCGTCCGCCTTCACCCGCCGTCCGGTCAAGATCAACTCTGCCGCGAGACCGGGACCGACGAGCCGAGGCAACCGCTGCGTCGCGCCCCAACCGGGTGCGATCCCGAGCATCACCTCCGGTTGGGCGAAGACGGCATTCTCCGAAGCCAGGCGGATGTCGCAGGCCAGGGCCACCTCGCTCCCGCCGCCGAGCGCGAACCCGTTGACGGCGGCGATGACCGGTTGCGGCAGGCATTCGACCGCGTTCACCATCGCGTGACCGAGGCGGCCGAAGGCGATTCCTTCTTCCGGGGATTTGTCGACCATCTCCTTGATGTCGGCACCGGCCGCGAACGCCCGCTCGCCGGCACCGGTGAGGACGACGCAGCGAACCGTGTGGTCGGCGCGCAACCCGCGGAACGCTGCGATCATCGCGGTGAGCTGGTCGGAGTTGAACGCGTTGAGCGCGTCCGGCCGGTTCATCGTGACGACCGCGATCCCATCCTGGCGATCGACGTCAACCGCCATCGTCGTCGTCTCCCATCTGTTTGGAGCGCCAGGCCGCGCCGATGTCGGCAAGCGTCTTCTTGAAGCGGCCGGCATTGGCGACGTAACCCGTCGCGTTCGCCACCGATGCCAATTGCCGCTCTTCTTCGAGGATTCGCCGTTCTTTCGCCGGCACGCCCATCACCAGCGCGCCCGGTGCGACCACCGCATCCTCGGCGACGACGGCACCGGCCGCGACGATCGCCCGGTCGCCGACCTTCGAGCGCGACAGGACGATCGAGCCCATGCCGACGGTGACACCGTTGCCGACGGTGGTGCCGTGGACGACGGCGCGGTGTCCGATCGTCACGTCGTCGCCGACGATGCACGGTGCGTTGGGATCGACGTGGAGCACGGCACCGTCCTGGACGTTGGTGCGGGCGCCGATGCGGACCGGCGCGACGTCGCCGCGGATGACCGCGTTGAACCAGACGCTGGAACCGGGTCCGATCTCCACATCGCCGACGACGACGGCGCCGGGCGCGATGAAGACGTCGGGTGCGATCCGGGGCGAGATGCCATTGACCGCGAGGACGAACGGCGGAGCCAGGTCGTTCATCGCGTCAGCCACCGACCCGGATCACGATCGCGTCGCCTTGCCCGCCGCCGGAGCAGATCGCGGCCAGACCGAGTCCGCCTCCGCGTCGCTTCAGTTCGAGCATCAGCGAGAGGACGATCCGGGCGCCGCTGGCGCCGATCGGGTGACCGAGGGCAACGGCGCCGCCGTTGACGTTGACCTTCTCCGGATCGACGCCGAGCCGTCGCGACGAGATCATCGCCACGTTGGCGAACGCCTCGTTGATCTCGACGAGGTCGATGTCGGCGACCGTCAGCCCGGCCTTCTTGAGCGCGATGTCGGCGGCCATCTGCGGGGTGTACGCGAGGTACGCCGGTCCCCAGGCTGCCGCCGCGTGGGCGAGGATGGTCGCCGTCGGCGTCAATCCGCGCTCCCGCGCCCACTCGTCCGACACGACGACGACGGCCGCCGCCCCGTCGTTGACGCCGGGCGCGTTGCCGGCGGTCACGGTGCCATCCTGACTGAACACGGGTTTGAGCCGGGCCAACGCCTCGGCGTTGGTATCGCGGCGAGGGACCTCGTCGCGGTCGACCACCGTCGTGCCTTTCTTGTCGACGATCTCGACCGGCACGATCTCCTCGGCCAGTCTCCCTTCGTCCTGGGCCGCGACGGCACGCCGGTGCGAGCGCAGCGCCCAGGCGTCTTGATCGGCGCGGCCAACGCACTCCTCGGCCGCAACCGTATCGCCGTGGACACCCATCTGCACGCATTCGAGACTGCACTGCAAACCGTCGGCGATCATCAGGTCTTCGAGGACGGCGTTGCCCATGCGGTAGCCGGCGCGGGCGCCGCGCAGGATGTACGGCGCGTTGGTCATGCTCTCCATGCCGCCGGCGACGATCACCTGGTGGTCGCCGAGACGGATCAGGTTGTCGGCGAGGGTGATCGCGCGCATACCGGAACCGCAGACGCGATTGATCGTCTCGGAGGTCACGGTTTTGCAGAGTCCGGCCTTGAAGGCAGCCTGGCGCGACGGGATCTGACCGGCGCCGCCCTGCAACACCTGTCCCATGATGACGTGCTCGATCTCCTCGGCCGCAACACCGCTGCGCTCGATCGCGCCCTTGATCGCGATGCCGCCGAGATCGACCGCCGACTTCGAAGCCAGTGCCCCGTTGAGTTTGCCGAACGGGGTGCGGGCACCGGCGAGGATGACGCTCTTGGCCACGGTATAAGCCCTTCCTACTGGAGGCGCCGGTCCCAGGTCTCAGGTTTCAAGTCTCAAGTTGCAGGTGGCACGTCTTGGGACTTGAGACCTGTGACCTGAGACCTGAGACCTGAGACCCGCGACTATCCCGCCGCCACCGGTTCCGCCTCCTCGTAGCCGGCCGCGGGCGGCTGGGGGTGGCGGAGCGGTTTGTCGCGTCGATAGCCCAGGGCGTATTCGGCCTGGAGGATCGTGTGCACTTCACGGGTGCCTTCGTAGATGACGGCGCCGCGCGCGTTGCGCCAGAAGCGCTCGACGGGGTACTCGTTCGAGTAGCCGTAGGAGCCGTGGATCTGGATGGCGTCGTCGGCGGATTGGAGGGCGACGTCGCAGGCGTGCCACTTCATCATCGACGTCTCGCGCGTGTTGCGGACGCCGCGATTCTTCAGCTCGGCGGCCTTCATCGTCAGCAGCCAGGACGTCTCGTAGCCGAGTGCCATCTTCGCGATCATCTGCTGGACGAGTTCGAATTTTCCGATCGGGTTGCCGAAGGCGTGGCGCTCGTTGGCGTATTTGACGCTGGCATCGAGGCAGGCGCGGGTCAGACCGCAGGCGCCCGCGCCGACGGTGAACCGGCCCTGGTCGATGCAGCTCATCGCGACCTTGAAGCCCTCGCCTTCCTCGCCGATCCGGTTCTCCACGGGGACCTTGACGTTGCTGAAGGCAAGCTCACCGGTGTTGCCCGCGCGGACACCGAGTTTGCCCTTGATCGTCCCGGTCGTGAAGCCGTCCATCCCGCGTTCGAGGATGAAGGCCGTCAGCCCATGGTGCTTCTTCGTGCGGTCGATACTGGCGAAGACGAGGAAGTGATCGGCGACGTCGGCGAGCGAGATCCACATCTTGGCGCCGTTGAGGACGTAGTGGTCTCCCTTGCGGACGGCGGTCGATTCGATCGCCCCGGCGTCGGAACCGGCGTTCGGCTCGGTCAGGCCGAAGGTGGCGATCTTTTGCCCTTGCGCCTGGGGAACGAGCCAGCGTTGCTTCTGCTCCTCGGTCGCCCACTGGTACAGCGCCAGACTGTTCAATCCGACGTGGACGCTCATGATCACCCGGAGGAAGGTATCGACGTATTCGAGTTCTTCGCAGGCCAGGGCAAACGACACGTAGTCGAAACCCGAACCGCCGTAGTGCTCGGGAATGGGCAGACCGAGGATTCCCAGTTCGCCCATCTTGTCGAGGATTTCGCGGTGGAATTCGCCCTTGGCTTCCCATTGCTGGATGTGGGGTGCCACTTCGCGCTGCGCGAACTCGCGGACCATGTCGCGGACTTGAACCTGTTCGTCGGTCAGCTCGAAGTTCATCGACCCCTCTCGTCTCTCGGTCCGCGGGCCGGTTCGCCCTCGTCGGCGAGCGGCGGCAGACCCGATTGCCAACGCGGCAGTATAGGTGAGCGGGGAACGCGAGAGCAATTTCGCCGGTGGCGGGAAAAGGGATGCGGTGGAGGCGCGACGGCGCCCTCATCCGAGGCTCAGAGACAGCAGGGGACTGAAGGCACTCCGCGGCGACACTGACCGCGCGGCGAGAGGATTTGCTTGACCCGACGATTGGTCGCGCTGCTTTGCGGAAGATGGCCTGGGCCTGACGCGGCGTTCAGAACCAGCCATGGCGGTGATAGAGGGTAA
This sequence comes from Thermomicrobiales bacterium, assembly GCA_036558305.1. Taxonomy (GTDB): domain Bacteria; phylum Chloroflexota; class Chloroflexia; order Thermomicrobiales; family UBA6265; genus DATBFX01. The sequence continues at coordinate 12,963 of DATBFX010000503.1, forward strand.
CCATCACGGCGACCAGGATCACGATCACCAGCACCATGAGAAAGAAGTCGTACGTTCCGTACATGGGGATGCCCGTGAAGTTGGTGCCGAAGAAACCCAGGATGACCGTTAAGGGCAGCAGGAGGGTCGAAACGAATGTCAGCAGCTTCATCACGCGGTTCGTGCGGTGGGCCACGGCCGAGACGTAGATGTCGAAGGCACCATCGACATCGTCCTTGGCGGCGGCCATGCGATCGAGCTGGCGGGCCAGGCGCGCCTCCAGGTCACGATAGTAGGGCAGCACCTCGTCGCCCGCGACGAACGGGAAATCGGGCCGCAGGAAGGCGACGAAGAGCCCGCGGTGCTGGTCGGCCAGGCGGTTCAACGCGAAGACGTAGCGCTTGAGGCGCAGCAGGTCCTCCAAAAAGGTGTCGGAAACCTCGCGCAACGCTTGCTCCTCGGTCGCCTCGATCGAGTCTTCCAAACCCTCCGTCAGCCGCTCGTAGTCGGCGACGAGCTCGTCGAGCACGATGTAGAGCATGAAGGCAGAGTCCAGCGGGGCGAGTTGGGGATTCTGCGCCGCGCGCTCCGCGATGGCCTCGACGAACGGGAGCGGGCGCTTGTGGGCACTGGCGAGGTAGTTGGCGCCGACGAAAAGGTCCAGCTCACCGGCCTCGATCCGGTAGCTCCCTGCCTCGGTGCCGACGACCGTCGCCGCCACGAAGTACTGATCGGCAAAGACGTCCAGCCGGGGCCGCTGCCAGCCGGCCAGTGCGACGCGAACACCGATCGGGTGGAGGTGGAGGAGGCCGGCAAGCCGCCGCAGGTCCTCCTCAGCGTAGGCGGAAAGGTCGATCCAGGCGAACGTTTCGTCCGCGGCGAGCGCTTCCTCCAACTCGCCGAGGGCCACCTCGCGGGGCGGCTCGTCGCAGCGATACAACCACGCGGTAGCCGCCGTGTCGCCGGCGGAGGGCGCCCCCTCGGCGGTCACCTTGCCTTCGGTCTGCACCTCCGCGACGGCCGACAGCGACTCGTCGCCCGTCCCGATCGTGGATGAGTGCGGGTTCCGTCGTCTTGGTTCCGACACCACATCTGACATGGTCGTGCGCCCTGCGGGGATGCGGGGGGATGGCCTTCCACCCACGGATGACCCGGAGCCGCCGGGGTCGGAGAAAGTTCACCGGGCAGGCCCAATCGCGCCGCCGGTGTCGAATGTTGCCCTCGATCGGTCGGCGATCTCGCAGGAACCGCCGCGGCCTCGGTGCGGCACTTCGCGAGCACAAAGCATGCCACGGACGATCGCCCGCGAGGCGCTTCGCAAGGCCGATGTGGCGCCAACGGCAGAGCAATGTGATGGCCGCCGGTGATCGGCGCTTCGTCAACGGGGGGTATACTTGGTGCGGGGTGCCGGGGGCGTCACGCGCTCAAACCTCGTCGTCGGTATTGGGCAAGCCCGGAGGCTGCGGATTGGTGTCGAACGCCGTAATGCTCCGAGACTTCGGATTCACCTCATTTCGCCGGTCGCGAAAGATGCCCAATCCCACGGGTCCACAAAAGCGCTCATGACAACGGACGTGCACCAAGTCGACGATGAACGATTCTTCCAACTCGTTGCGTGTCCCACCTGCGTCGGCGTGTTCGGTGTTCAGACGGCGGGCGGCGAAATCCCGTTCCAGGTGACACGGCGGGAGTCGCCCGTCCTGGTCATCACCTTCGCCGGTGCGATCGACCGGCGGAAGTACACGCTGCCGCAATTCGGCGGTGCCCGCGTCGACGAGTACGTGTCCGCTTCCGTCGTCGGCATCGCCGATCCCTCGCTGGCGCGATCGCCGGCTCTGACCGCGGCCTGGTACGCGGGCCACGAGGGCTTCGAGACGCAGCAGATCCTGCCGGGGCTGATCCGGCGTCTGGTTTCCGCGTGCGGGGCGGAACGTGTCATTTTCGTCGGAGGCTCGGTGGGAGGCTTTGCCGCCCTCTATTACTCCTGGCTCCTACCCGGCAGCATCGTCATCGCGACCAATCCCCAGACCGATCTCGACCGTTATCCGCTCCCGCACACCGATCGCTACCGTCGGTACTGCCGACGGAATTTGGATCGGCAAACGCCGCTTTCGAGCGTGATCACGACGAGTGTCGTTTCTTGCTATACCGAGCGTTTCGAGAATACGGTAATCTACATCCAGAATGCCGCAGACCCGTTGCACGTACGCGACCACCTCGCGCCGTTTCTCGCGGCCGTCGACCTCCCCGACCACGAGCGGCTGCTGGCGCGGCTCGGGTACTGGGGTCAGGCAGGGCACGCGCAGCCGCCGTCTCGCGAGTGGCTTCCCTGGCTGGAGGCCGCCGTCGCCTCCCCCTCGAGCGCGGCCAAAGACATCCAGCGAACCCGCCGAGAATCGGTTCGGGCGGCGCCCAAACCACAACCGCCATCTCCCGATGGGGAGGACCATCGGCTGGCGGCGGCGATCGTCGACCAGGCCCGCGCCCTGGAGGTCGAAACCGACGCCCGTTCACCGGTTCGGAGCACATCATGATGTCACCGTACTCATCGTTGCCGGGTCGAGCCTTCTGGCGACCCGCCATCGCCGACCGCCACTACACCCGGTTCGACGACGTCGCGACCGGTCCGTACTTCCGGGCCGAAGACCGCATCGCGACTGCCGGCAGTTGCTTCGCTCAACACATCGGGTGCCGCCTGCGCGATCGGGGTCTCGGTTTCATGGATTTGGAGCCGGCGCCCGAGGGGTTCGGTCCCGCCGAGGCACGTCGCCACGGGTTCGGTTTGTTCTCGTGCCGGTACGGCAACATCTACACCGTCCGCCAGTTGCTGCAATTGACGCACGAAGCGTTTGGCCTGCGGCGTCCCGTCGACGCGATCTGGTCGAAAGACGGCCGCTCTTACGACGCGTTGCGTCCGGGTGTCGATCCGGTCGGCCATGCCAGCCCGGACGATGTGCTCCTCCTCCGCAAACATCACCTCGACAAGGTCCGCCAACTCATGACCGAGATGACCCTGTTCGTGTTCACGTTTGGGTTGACGGAGGCATGGGAGTCGACCGAGGACGGCACGATCTACCCCACCGCCGCGGGAACGATTGCCGGGACGTTCGACCAATCGAAGTACCGGTTCCGCAACTTCTGCTATCCCGAGCTTCGCGACGACTTCGAGGAGTTCTGGGCATTCGTCAAGACGATCAATCCCGACGTCCGCGGGATCCTGACCGTCTCGCCGGTTCCGTTGACGGCGACCGCGTCGGGTGAACACGTCCTGGTGGCCACGACGTATTCGAAGGCAACGCTCCGCGCGGTCGCGGGCGATCTGGCGACCGCGCACGACGAGATCACCTATTTCCCCTCCTACGAGCTGATCGCGACTCACCCGATGCGCGGCCTCTTCTTCAATCCGGATATGCGCACGGTGAGCGAGGCCGGGGTCGAATACGTGATGTCGCACTTCTTCCGCGACGCGGCGAAGCCCGACGTCCCTCCGCGGGGGACGACGAACGGGAAGCCCGCGGAATCGGATGAGGCCGGGCTCGATCTGCTCTGTGACGAGGGGCTCCTCGATCAGTTCGCGAAGACGAACTGACGCCCGCAGTACCGCCTATTGTCGAAGAGGCGATCGAAGTCTTTGTAGGGGCGGACAACGCCCAGGGGGCACCCGGTCCGCCCCTACAATTTCAATGCGCCGTGGACCCCAGTGAATGGCTCAGCCGGCTACCGTTCCGCGGCTCAGGTCACCCGCGACAACCCGTTTGATCGCGCCGCCCTCGTCTAGCAGCAACGCTCCATCCGAGTCCACTCCGACGAATCGCCCGGTCGCGGGTGTGCCCGCGTCCACGACCGTCACGCGCTCGTTCAAGAGCGCGGCCCGCGCCAGCCACGGGGACAGATCGGGCCGGCCGCCCGCCAGAACGAATCGGTCGTAGTGCGATTGGAGCCGTGGCAGCAATCGCTCCATCAGCCGCGACCAATCCACGGTCTTTCCCGATGCCATCCGAATGGTCGTTGCCCCAGGAGGAACGGCCTCGCCCTCTCCGGTCAGGTTGACGCCGATCCCGAGCACGACCCACTCGACCGCGCCGCCCGCAACCGTTGCCTTCAGCAGCACGCCGGCGACCTTGCACCCCCCGATCAAGACGTCGTTCGGCCACTTGAGCCGGCAGTCAACCGGGGCGCAATCCTCGATTGCCTCGGCGACGGCAATACCCGCGATCAGGGGCAGGGTCGACAATCGGTCGGGCGAAAGCGGCGGACGCAGCAGGATCGAACAGAGCAACCCCGATCCTGGCGATGCTGCCCAGGTGCGTCCCGCCCGGCCGCGGCCAGCGGTTTGGTGGTCCGCGACGACGACGAGTCCCTCCGGTGCGCCCAAGCGTGCACGCGACTCGACCTCGTCCATCGTGCTTGTCGTCTCGGGCAGGTGGACGATGGTGTGACCGAAGGTGGTCGGCCGTGGCGTGCTAGGTGAAGAGGGCGCTGACACTCAAATCCTTGTGGATGCGCATGATTGCCTCGGCGAAGAGGGGCGCGACGGTGACGACCTCGATCAGATCGCGCATCCCATCCGTCGGTATGGGAATCGAGTCGGTGATGAAGAGGCGGCTGATCGGCGACGCGGCGATTATCGGCAGCGCGTCTCCGGCAAAGATACCGTGCGTGGCGGCGGCGTGGACATCGGCGGCACCCCGCTCTTTGAGGAGCGCGGCGGCGAGGCCCAGCGTGCCGCCGGTCGAGACCATGTCGTCGATGACGACGGCGACCTTGCCGTCGACGTCGCCGACCATTTCGAGCATCTCGGAGGCGTCCGGTTGCGGATGCTGCTTCGAGATGATGGCCAGCGAACCGCCGACGCGGGACCGGAATTCCTCGGCCCGCGCCACCCCACCGGCGTCCGGACTGACGGAGACGATCGGCGCGTGGAATTCCCGGCGAAACCGGCGCGCGAGCAGCGGTGTCGCCCGCAGGTGATCGACGGGGATGTCGAAAAAGCCCTCGATCGCCGGCGCGTGGAGATCGAGGGTGAGGACACGGTCCGCACCCGCGGTCACGATCAAGTTGGCGACCAGCTTGGCGGAGATCGGTTCGCGGCCCGAGGTTTTCTTTTCCTGTTTGGCGTAGCCGTAGTAGGGAATGACCGCGGTGATGCGGGCCGCCGAGGCGCGCTTGACCGCATCGATCATCAGCAACAGCTCCATGATGTGGTGATCGACGGGGTTGCAAAGCGACTGGATGATGAAGACGTCGGAGCCGCGAACGTTCTCGTCGAGTTTGACGCGCGTCTCGCCGTTGCGCCAGGTACCGACGATGGCGCGACCGAGGGGCGCGTCGAGTTCGGCCGTGATCGCGGCGGCAAGGGTCGGGTGGGAGTTGCCGGCGAAGACCTGGAGGCGTCCGTCCATCATGCTCCGTCTTCCGTCGTCGGAACCGAGTCTCCGACCGGGTTGGACGCGGTCTTGCGTCGCTTGATCGCGCGAGCGGGAACACCGACGACCGTCGTCTGGTCCGGCACATCGTGGGTAACCACGGAACCGGCTCCGATCGTCGCCTCGGCGCCGATCGTGAGCGGCGCGACGAGCATCGAATCGCTGCCGATGAAGGCGTTGGGGCCGATCTCCGTGTGGTGCTTGGCCGTCCCATCGAAGTTGCAGGTGACGGTGCCGGCGCCGATGTTGGTGCCGCTGCCGATGTGGGCATCGCCGAGGTAGCCGAAATGGCCGGCCTTGACGTGGTCGTCCAATTCGGCGTTCTTCAACTCGGCGTAGTTGCCGATGTGGACGTGGCGCCCGATCCGCGTGCCGCGCCGAACGTGGGCGTACGGGCCGACGTCCGAGTCGTCCCCGATCTGGGCATCGGCGATCGTCGACGACCGGACGACGACCCGATCGCCGATGACCGCGCTCGTCACGACCGCGTGCGGACCGATCCGGCAGTCGGCGCCGATGGTCGTCGAGCCTTGCAAGATGGTGAACGGCAAGATGGTCGTGTCTTGGCCGATTGCGACGTCGTCGTCGATGAGGACGGTTTCCGGGGCGACGATGGTCACGCCCTGGAGCATGTGGCGGCGCCTGATGCGGTCGCGCAGGATCGCCTCGGCCGCCGCCAGCTCGATCCGATCATTGAAACCGTGGATGACGTCGGGAGGACCGGTCACCGTCGCCACCGGCCACGGATCGGGATTGGGACCGGCGTCGGCGACGGCGAGTTTCAGGAGGTCGGTCAGGTAATACTCGCCCGTGTGTGGACTCGGCTCGAGTCGCCGCAGGGCGTCGGCCGCCCAGGGCATGCGGAGGATCGTCAGGCCGCTGTTGACTTCGACCCGACCGACGCGGCGGGCAGGATCGTCGTCGGCCCGGTTGACGATGCCGATCGGCCGGTCCGCGGCGTCCCGCTCGATCCGTCCGTATGCCTGGGCATCGTCGAGCACGCAGGTGAGGACCGTCACCTGCGCCCGGCTCGCTTTGGCGCCGGCGACGAAGGCGGCGAAATCCGACGCGGTCAACAGCGGGTGATCGGCAAAGACCGAGAGCACCCAGCCCGCTTCCCCGATCGTCGGCAGCGCCCGGCGCACCGCGTCGCCCGTACCCAGCGGCGGGTCTTGCACCACCGCCGTCATCTCGCCGGTCTTGCCGAGGCGCTCGACGAGGTCGGAGAGCGCGGGGCTGACGACGATCGTGGTTGAGACGGGATCCGCTCCTCGGCCGGCGCGGAGGATGCGCTCGATCATCGGCACGCCGGCGACGGGATGGAGGGGTTTCGGCAGTTTCGATTTCATCCGCGTGCCGGCGCCGGCGGCCAACACGACAAGGGCAACGCCGTCGTAGGGGGGTTGCGGCATGGATCGGATGCTCACGCGGTGGGCAGCGCTTGGCGATCGCCGACGAGGACCTGGCTGGGCTGGCGAGCCAGGATTCGAACCTGGAACATGGGCTCCAAAGACCCGTGTGATACCATTTCACCACTCGCCAAAGCGGTTGCAAAACGACCGAACCATCGCCTCGATGGCCGCGCGTCGCCCGCGGGGAATGATACCACCCGCGCCTCCCGCCTTCCGCCCTCGCGCCAGCTCCCTCGCCCCGGGTTTGGGACGATTGTCCCGTTGCTCCCGACCCCATCGCCGCCTACGCTGCCAACGACGTCGTTCTCCCGCCGATCGGGCGGGAAGCCCGCGCACCAGGCGCAATTCGGGAGATTCGGTCGGATGCAGCAGCTACCGCCGCCTCAAACCAAGGAATTCCACGACCGCGTCCTGGTCCTCGAAGACGAGGCCAGGCGAGAACTCGAACAGTCCCTCCAGTCGATGAACGAAATCCAACTCCTGCTCAACAAAACCAACAGCGAAGTCGAGAAGCTGGCCAACCGCGAGTTGCAGATGTCGAACCGGGTGCGCGATATGGAGATGCACCTGGACAACTTCAGCCGCGAGGACATCCGCGATCTCTACAACACCTCGCACGAGATCCAACTTCGCCTGTTCATGATGCGCTCGCAATCCGAGCAGTTGCAGAACCGCAACCAGCACATCAAGGAATACCAGGAGAAGCTGCGGCTGCTGATCGATCTGCTCGGCATCCAGGCAATGGCCAACGAGGAGCAGTCGGCCGCGCAGACCGCACCGATGCCGCGCGGGACGACCGGGGTGCTCCCGGTCGGGACCGAGGTGATCGGAACGCCGAGCATCCTCAGCATCATCGAAGCGCAGGAAGACGAGCGGTTGCGGATTTCCCGCCAGATCCACGACGGTCCGACCCAGGCCCTGACCAACTTGATCCTGCGCGCCGAGATTTGCGAGCGCCTGATCGAGCGGGACGTAGCCGAGGCGCGGACGGAGTTGAATGGGCTGAAGGCGATGATCGGTGCGTCGCTGCAGGAAACGCGGCGGCTCATCTTCGACCTGCGGCCGATGATCCTGGACGATCTCGGTCTGGTACCGACGCTCCGCCGCTACTTGAACGAGCTCGGTCGCCTCAAGCAGATCGAGAGCACGGTCAGCGGACCGGAACACGACATCCAGCTCAACACGACGATGCAGGTCGCGCTCTTCCGGATGGTGCAGTCGATCCTGGCGGCGATCCTGGCCGAAGGGATCGCCGAGACGATCGACGTCAGCGTCGAACGCGAGGCGACGGTGGCCAGGATTCGCGTCGACGCGACTTCCGTCCAAACGGAGCGCACGGTGGTGGAGGAGCGGCTACAGGAAGCCCATTTCCAGCACCGGTTGCAGATCCTGCGCGCGACGATGACACCGGAGCCACGTTCCAACCGAGGCATCTCGATCGACGTGATGATCCCGGTGCCACAAGAGGCGGTGGCCTAGGTCCCCACATCGCGGTCGGCCTCCCGCGCCTCCGTGACGTCATGACCCGACGCGATGCCACGGTCCCAGCGCATCGACGGCGGTCGGTACAAGCGGGGGATGAACGTACATGAGGTGTGTGTCACTCGCCGCGCCACCGGCCTGGACGGGGGTACCGGTGCGAACGCGACGACTGAGTGATACCGAAGTGCGGCCCGAGCCGATAGGCTCGTAGCCAGATCGGCTCAACCGCCACCCCTGCCCGGTGGCGGCCGACCGATCGGGAAACGACTGCAGGGCCGCTCGACCAGCACGGGGTCGGTGGAGCGGTGAATGGTCGCCCCGCGGGAGAAAGGAGTCAGTCCGTCGAATTTCACGTGCGGCTGGTGCAAATCGGCCAGGTGCTCTGAATCGCGGCAACCGTCCCAAACGTCGCGATGTCTCTGGTGGCCACGCGGGCGACAACCCCGCGGGCCGGCAAGGGAGGCGACATCTGCGATGGCTCACGGTCGTGGCGGGCAAGACCGACGGCGAGAACCGATGAACATCCTCTCCAGCGTCATGCGGGCCGTGGCGCGATGGCGCTTCGACGACGGCGACGTCGAAGGGCAAGCGATGGTCGAGTACTCGTTGATCTTCGTGCTCATCATCATCGTCACGTTTTCGATCGTTACCACCATGAGCTCCACGATCAACGAGAATTTCTTCCAGGTCGTCCAGTCGATGCCGTAGGTCGACCGGCGACGCGGATCGCCGGCATGACAAATCGCACTTTTCATCGGTGAGGGCGGGTCGAGTGATCGACCCGCCCTTATCCGTTGGCGGGACCCGATCCGCGCAGCGACGGCCTGGGCACGCGACCTTCGGGTGATGCCGGAGTTGCATTAGGCGGACTACGCTACGGTCTGCGATCCTCCGCGAGGGAAGGGCAAACCTCTTGACGCGAATCGGCGAGCAACGATGATCGAAGTTCTCGGGCTGACCAAGCAGTACCCGGGCGGCGAGGGCGTCTCCGATCTCACCTTTTTCGTCGCGCCCGGCGAACTCTTCGTCTTCCTCGGACCGAACGGCGCCGGCAAAAGCACGACCATCAAGATGCTGACCGGTCTGCTGACGCCGACGAGCGGTCAGGCGACGGTCGCTGGACGCGACGTCGTGCGCGAGACGCTGCCGCTCAAGCGCCTGATCGGGTACATGGCGGAACGCCCGTTCCTCTACGAGAAACTGACGGGCCGCGAATTCCTCCACTTCGTCGCCGACGTCTACGCGGTGCCACGCGGCGTGCGCGACCGGCGGGCGCGCGAGTTGCTGGTGGCCTTCGAACTCGACGCGGCGGCGGACGCGCTGATCGAGACCTATTCCCAGGGGATGCGGCAAAAGATCGCCCTCTCCGCGGTGTTGATCCACGAACCGGCCGTGCTCTTTCTCGACGAACCGACCAATGGTCTCGATCCGCGGAGCGCACGGCTCGTCAAGGACGTCCTCCGCCAGATCTGCGACCGGGGTGCGACCGTGTTCATGACGACCCACGTCCTCGAGATCGCGGAGCAGATGTGCGACCGGGTCGGTATCCTGCGGGACGGCCGGTTGATCGCGCTCGGGTCGCTCGACGACCTGCGGCGGATCCAGGAGATGCCCGCGGCCTCCCTGGAATCGATCTTCCTTCGCTTGACCGGATCGGCCGACGCTTCGGACATCGGTCTGTACGCCGGGGTCGCCGGATGAACGCCACGCAGCCGATGGCGCGCCGCGGGCATTGGGACGGCGCGCTCGGTTGGTCCATCCTCCGCGCCAGGCTGCGGATTCGGCGGCATCGCTTCCGCCATGCGGTCGAACGCCACCCTGGGCGGGTCGCGCTGCAAACGTTCGTCGTCATCCCCGCCGTGTTCGTCTTCGGTCTCCTCCTCTTTTTCGGCATCGGCAGCGGCATGACGGATGCGAAGAGCGATCACGACGCGACGGCGATGCTGGTGGCGCTGGTGACGCTGACGGCGGTGGCCGCGTTCATCGGTAGCTCGACGACGGCGCTGCAGTCGCTCTACTTGTCGAACGACGTTCCGTTTCTGATGACGCTGCCGGTCCCGCTCCGCGTGCTCTACGCCGGCAAGTACGTCGAGGCGATGGCGGGTGCCGTACCGGCCGCGCTCTTCGGTATCGTCGTCTTGGCCGCGTACGGCGTCACACGGGCGGAGAGCATCCTGTTCGTCCCCTCGGCGGTGCTTGCCGAGGCGATGGTTCTGATGATGGCGACGACGTTGTCGGTCATCATCGTCGCGCTCGTGACACGTTCTATTCCCGCGCGCCGCGCCCGCATCTTCTTGTTCGTCATCAGTCTGACGATCGTCGGCGCCACGCTGGTGGCGTGGAATGCGATCGCACCGACGCAGCAGTTCGGGATGGACGCTGGCGGTCGCTCGATCGCGGCGGTGGGTGAATCACTGGGTTGGTTGCCGACCGCCTGGCTGGCGAAGGCGGTGGCGGCCGCGTCTTCGGGTGACGTGCGGCGCGCGCTCGACGTGGGAGCAGGAGCGGCGGCCACGACCCTCGTCGCGCTCGTCGCGTCGTATCAGATCTTCGCGCGGTCGTTTGCGAAAAGCGTCGCGATGGCGCGGGCGACACCGGCGCCGAGACCGAGCACGTCACTCGCCAGGCACCTGGCGGTAGCGGTCGACTTGCTCCCGCAGGACATCGGCGCGTTGGTCGTGAAGGAATGGCTGACGATCCTGCGCGATCTCAAACGCTTGAGCGGCGTCATCTGGCCGCTCGGCGTGGTCGCGATCTACGGCGTTACGTCGAGCCGTCACTCGGTGGTCGGCGGCGGGCCGTACGAGTTCTGGCAGTCGAACGCGGTGCTGGCGCTCGTGCCGTGGGCGGTCTCGCTCGGTCTTTCGATCTACGCATTCGGCAGCGAGCAACGGGTGGTGCACTTGCTGCGGCTGCTCCCGATCAGCCCGCGTCGACTGTTCCTCGCGAAGGCGATCGCCGCCTTTGTACCGGTCGTGCTGCTGAGCGAGGCGATCGCGATCGTCGTCGGCCTGGCCACGGGGGGCGGCTGGGGCGACGTTGCCGGGATGGCGATCGTTGTGGCTTGGGGAGCGGTTGGGTTCGTGACGATCGACACGGCGGCGGCGGCGTTCGCTCCGAACTTCGAAGCGGAGCACATCCAACGGTCGACGGATCTGGTGGGCCGCGCCTTCGGCATGGCGGCGGGGGCAGCGTTCGGTTTCGCCAGCGCGATCGCCGTGGCCCGCCTGGTCTTTTTTGCGCGGGGCGTGCCCGCTGCACTCGAAGGCGCCGTGGGTTGGCAACTCCTGGGAATCCATCCACTCGGCTGGCCGCTCGCAATTGCGGCGGTCATCGCGGCGTGTGGAATCGTGGCCCTCGTCACGTCGATCGCCGTGGAGCGGATCGACGATGTGATCCTGCGCGGCCCCTAAACGCCCAGAGCGTCTTTCACCTTGTCGAAGAAGCCGCGGTTGGTCGGCTGCGGCGAGACGTCGCTGCCGAAGGTCGTTGCCAGTTGCTCGATCAGCCCGCGCTGCTCGGACGAGAGGGATTTCGGGATCTCGACGTGGACGGTGACGATCTGGTCGCCGCGGTCACCGCCGCGCATGTCGGGCACGCCCTTACCGCGCAGGCGGAACTGTTGACCGGATTGGGTACCGGAGGGGAGTTTGAAGGCGACCGGTCCGTCTAGGGTGTCGATCTCGACCTCGTCGCCGAGCATCGCCTGGGCGACGTTGATGCCGATCTGGAGGTTGATCGTTTTGCCCTGGCGCGTGAAGAAGGGGTGCGACTTGATCCGGACCTTCACGTACAGATTGCCGGCCGAACCGCCCTGGGGACTGGCTTCGCCCTGACCGCTCAACCGGAGCGTCTGGCTCTCGTCGATACCGGGGGGGATCGTCACCGTGATCGTGCGCGCCTGGGTGACGCGACCACGCCCGCGGCACCGCGGACAGGGATCGGTGATCTGGACACCCTCGCCACGGCAGGTCGAACAGGGCGTCGCGGTCATGAACTGACCGAGGATCGTCTGCTGCACCCGCCGCACCTCGCCGGTGCCACCGCAGGTCGAGCAGCGCGGCGGTTGTGCGCCGCCGCGCATCTTGGTGCCGTGGCAGTCCTCGCAGGTTTCGAGGCGAGTGAGCTCGACCTCCTTCTCGACGCCGAAGACGGCCTCTTCGAAGGCGAGGTCGACGGTGATTTGAAGGTCTTGACCGCGCGTCGGCGCGGAGCGGCGGCGTCCCTGGGTCGCCGCCCCGAAGAAACTCTCGAAGAGATCGCCGAACGGCGAACCGCCGAACCCGAACGGATCGCCGCCGCTGCCCATGCCGTTGGCGGCGTGCCCGAAGCGGTCGTAGGCGGCGCGGCGGTCGGGATCGGAGAGGACCTCGTAGGCCTCGTTGATCTCCTTGAACTGCTCCTCGGCACCGTCGCCCCGGTTGACGTCGGGATGGTACTCGCGGGCGAGTTTGCGGTAGGCACGCTTGAGGTCGTCGGCGGAGGCGGTACGGCCGACGCCGAGCACTTCGTAGTAGTCGCGTTTGTCGGTCATGGACATCGTATCTTCGGGTCGCCCATCGGTTGGTCGGTTGTGTGCAACGCATCACGCGCCCCGGACCGCTGGTGCGGGCACGGCCGAGCGCGTGGCGAGTTCGTCCTTCCGAAAGTATAGCGGGCGAAGGGGATGCGTCAAGCCGTCTTGGCACTCTCAGGACGAGAGTGCTAAAGGAAAGGTGGCGCTGGCACGTCGGCTGAGACGGAGAGAGTCCTTCGCTGCGCTCAGGATGTTCGATTTGAGCACGCCCCTCTCCCTGAACATCCTGAGCGCAGCGAAGGACCTCTCAGGGTCGTCGGCTCGCCACGGCTCAGACGACGACGTGCGGGGTCCACGACGGGCGTCGCGCCTCGTAGGCCGAGATCGCGTCGGCGTGGCGGAGTGTCAGACCGATGTCGTCGAGTCCTTCGAGCAAGCGGTATTGCGTGAAGTCGTCGAGCGGGAACTCGACTTCGATGCCGATCTCGGGGACCGAGAGAACGCGGCGCTCGACGTCGATCGTCACCTGCAAGCCCGGTTCGTCGGCGGCGGCGCGCAGGAGCAGATCGGCCGTCTCCTCGTCGACGACGACGGGGACCAAGCCCGACTTGGTCGCGTTGTTGCGAAAGATGTCGCCGAACCGCGGCGACACCACCGCCTTGAATCCGTAGTCCATCAACGCCCAGACCGCGTGCTCCCGCGACGACCCGATCCCGAAGTTCGGACCGGCGATCAGGATGCTGCCGCCCTTGAACTCGGGCCGGTTCAACACGAAGTCGGGATCGTTCGACCGCCAGGACGAAAACAGTCCCTCGCCGAACCCCGTCCGCTCGACGCGCTTCAACCAAACCGCCGGAATGATCTGATCGGTATCGACGTCGCTCCGATCCAACGGAACGGCGACGCCGGTGATCGTTTTGAGGGGTTCCATTTCGTTCCTCCTAGGCGGAAGGCGGAAGGCGGGGAGAACGGTCTATTCCGCCTTCCGCCCAGTCGTTACAGGTCGGCCGGTGTCGCGAAGACGCCGGCGATCGCGGTCGCGGCGGCGACGGCGGGCGAAACGAGGTGGGTGCGGCCGCCCTTGCCCTGGCGGCCTTCGAAGTTGCGGTTGCTGGTGGAGGCGCAGCGTTCGCCCGGCGAGAGTTGGTCCGGGTTCATGCCGAGGCACATCGAGCAGCCGGCGGCCCGCCATTCGAAACCGGCGTCGCGGAAGATGCGGTCGAGACCTTCGGCTTCGGCCTGGGCTTTGACGCGCATCGACCCGGGCACGACCATGGCGCGCAGCCCCTGGCGGACGTTGCGGCCGGCGACGACCGAGGCCGCGAGGCGCAGATCCTCGATCCGGCTGTTGGTGCAGGACCCGATAAAGACCGTGTCGACCGGGATCTCGCGGAGCGGCGTGCCCGGTTGCAACCCCATGTACTCGAGGGCGCGCTCGGCCGTCTTGCGGGCGTTGGGGTCGTCCAACTGGTGCGGGTCGGGGACGCGGCCGTCGATCGGCGCGACCTGACCGGGATTGGTCCCCCAGGAGACGTGCGGTTGGATCGCCGCAGCGTCGAGTGCCACATCCTTGTCGAAGGCGGCGCCTTCGTCGGTCACGAGCGTGCGCCAATCGTCGAGCGCCCGCTCCCACTCCGCGCCTTTCGGGGCGTGGGGCCGCCCTTCGACGTAGGCGAACGTCGTGTCGTCGGGTGCGACCAGACCGGCTTTGGCGCCGGCTTCGATCGACATGTTGCAGACGGTCATCCGCCCCTCCATCGAGAGGGAGCGAATGGCGGAGCCGCGGTACTCGACGATGTGACCGATACCGCCGCCGGTGCCGATCCGGCCGATGATCGCCAGGATCACGTCCTTGGCGGTGACGCCGGCACCGAGTTCGCCGTCGACCGTAATCGCCATCGTCTTCGGTCGTTGCTGAGGGAGGGTTTGCGTCGCCAGCACGTGCTCGACCTCGCTGGTGCCGATCCCGAAGGCGAGCGCACCGAAGGCGCCGTGGGTCGAGGTGTGGCTGTCGCCGCAGACGATCGTCAGACCGGGCAGCGTCAACCCGAGTTCCGGACCGATGACGTGGACGATGCCCTGGCCCGGATCGCCCATCGGATAGAGGCGAATGCCGAACTCCTCGCAGTTCTTCGAGAGGACCGAGACCTGCTTGGCGGAGATGGGATCGAGGATCGGTTGGTCGATGTCGATCGTCGGCACGTTGTGGTCGGCCGTCGCGACGGTCAGGTCGGGCCGGCGAACGGGCCGTCCGTTGAGCCGCAGACCGTCGAAGGCTTGGGGCGAGGTAACTTCGTGGACGAGGTGGAGATCGATGTAGAGCAGGTCGGGCTCGCCGGGCGCGGCGTGGACCACGTGGCGGTCCCAAACCTTTTCGCTCAAGGTTTTCGGGGCGGACATCGTTTTCAACACTCCTCAGGAATCACGTCCACCGCGACGTCGACGAGCCGGCGATCACGGTCGAAGGTTTGGCGAGTTCCAGTTTGCTGAGGGCATCGAGATAGGCGCGGGCGCTGGCTTCGACGATGTCGGTGGCGAGACCGTGGCCCGTGTAGATCTGGCCGTCCTTGCGGATGCGCAAATGGACCTGACCCTGGGCATCTTCGCCCGGCGTGACGGCCTCGACGTGGTAGTACTCGAGGTCGGCGGTGATGCCGATCGCGGTCTCGATGGCTTTGAAGAGGGCATCGACCGGTCCGTTGCCGTCGGCGTCGCCCACGACCTGGCCGGCCCGCGAGGCGAGGACGACCGAGGCGTTGGCCGGTTCGCCGCTGGCGATGTCGACCCGCCATTGGACGAGGTGGTAGACGTCGTCCTCGTTCTGCAACTGGTTCTTCACCAGCGCGATCAGGTCGGCGGCGGTGACGCGCTTCTTCTTGTCGGCGAGTTCCAGGAACCGCAGGTAGGCGGTCTGCAATTGGTCGTCGTCGAGCTTGACGCCGAGTTCGGTCAAGGCGTTGCGGAAACCGGCCCGGCCCGAGTGTTTGCCGACGACGAGCTTCGTGCCCTCCCAGCCGACGTCCTCGGGGTTCATGATCTCGTAGGTCGTCCGCTCCTTGAGCATGCCGTCCTGGTGAATCCCCGCCTCGTGGGCGAAGGCATTGGCGCCGACGATCGCCTTGTTGACCTGCACCTGGAGTCCGGTGATCCCACTGACCAGACGGCTGGTCGGGACGATCCGATCCTTGTGGATCTTGGTGAACGCCTGGCCGAACTGGTCGCCCCGCGTCGACAGCGACATCACGACCTCTTCGAGCGCGGTGTTGCCGGCCCGCTCGCCGATGCCGTTGACGGTCACTTCGACCTGACGCGCTCCCGCCGCCACGGCGGCCAGTGTGTTCGCCGTCGCCATTCCGAGGTCGTTGTGGCAGTGGACGGAGATAACGACGTCGTCGATGCCAGGGACGTTCGTCTGGAGGTGCTCCATCAGCGCCGCGTACTCGCGCGGCGTCGTGTAGCCGACGGTGTCGGGAACGTTCAGTGTCGTTGCCCCGGCCTCGATCGCGCGGGCGAAGACCTCGACCAGGAATGCCCAATCGCTGCGGGTCGCGTCCTCGGCCGAGAATTCGACGTCGCTGGTGAAGCCCTTGGCGAGTTTGACCATCGCCGTCACCCGGTCGAGCACCTCCTGCCGTGTCATCCGCAGTTTGTGGTTGAGGTGGATGTCGGAGGTGGCGATGAAGGTGTGGATGCGCGCCGCCTCCGCGCCCTTGATCGCCGCCGCTGCCTGCTCGATGTCGTTCTGGTTCGTCCGCGCCAAACCGGCGACCGTCGAACCCTTCACCCGCTCGGCGATCAGTTTGACCGCCTCAAAATCCCCCGGCGACGCCGCCGGGAACCCGGCCTCGATGATGTCCACCCCGAGCGCCACGAGCGCATCGGCGACGTCGAGTTTCTCGTCGACCGTCATCGTCGCCCCCGGCGACTGTTCCCCATCCCGCAACGTCGTATCGAACACCCAAATCCGCCGTCCTACGGCCGGCTCCGTGCTGGTCATCGTCGTCTCCTCCGTGGGTCTCAGGTCCCAAGTTTCAAGTCGCAAGTCATCGGCCTGCCACTTGAGACCTGAGACTTGAGACCTGAGACCCGTCTACGCCGGCGCCTTTCGCGTCTGCAGGAACGGCATCATCGCCCGCAGCTCCTTGCCGACTTGCTCGATTTGGGTCGAGGCGTGTTCGTCGCGCAGGGCCGTGAAGTTCTTGCGACCCGAACGATTTTCGGCGATCCAGTTTTTGGCCCAGGTGCCGTTCTGGATGTTGGCGAGGAGTTCCTGCATCGCCGCTTTGGTGTGGTCGTCGACGATCTTCGGGCCGGCGGTGTAGTCGCCGTACTCGGCGGTGTCGCTGACGGAGTAGCGCATGTAGGAGAGACCGCCGACGTAGAAGAGGTCGACGATCAACTTCAGCTCGTGGAGGCATTCGAAGTAGGCGATCTCGGGTTGGTAACCGGCTTCGACGAGGGTGTTGAAGCCGGCCTCGACGAGGGCGGAGACGCCGCCGCAGAGGACGGTCTGCTCGCCGAAGAGATCCGTCTCGGTTTCCTCCTTGAATGTCGTTTCGATGACGCCGGCGCGGGTCGAACCGAGCCCCTTGGCGTAGGCGAGGGCGCGCTCTTTGGCGGTGCCGGTCGCGTCCTGCTGGACGGCGATCAACGCGGGGACGCCGACGCCTTCGGTGTAGAGCTCGCGCAGGCGATGACCGGGGCTCTTGGGGGCGATCATGGTCACGTCGACGCCATCCGGCGGGACGACTTCACCGAAGTGGATGCTGAAGCCGTGGGCAAACATCAACATGTTGCCCGGTTCCAGGTTGGCCTCGATCGACTCTTCGTAGACGTCGTGCTGGGTCTGATCGGGGATGACGACCATGATCACGTCGGCTTGCTTGGCGGCATCGGCGACCGACTCGACGCGGAGCCCATCGGCTCTCGCCTTGTCGCGGCTCTTGCTCCCCTCGTGGAGACCGACGACGACGTCGAGACCGGAGTCGCGCAGGTTCTGCGCGTGGGCATGCCCCTGGCTGCCGTAGCCGATCACGGCAATCGTCTTGCCCGTAAGCGGGGCGAGACTGGCGTCTTTGTCGTAGTAGATCGTCGCGGGCACCGAGACTCCCTCTCCTGCTCTGCCGCCGGCGGACCAGCGGCTCGACCTGCCGAACAACCGGACGGGGAGCGATCGCCGCTCCCCGTCCGTCCTACCCCTCCTCAATCGGCGGCGAGATCGCCGCCCCGCTCTACCGGGCCGATCCCCTTGCCGCTCATCGCGCTGCCGCCACGGGTCATCGCGATCGCGCCGGTCCGCACCAACTCGCGGATGCCGAACGGCCGTACCATCGCCAAAAATGAATCGATTTTGTCCTGCGACGCGACCATCTCCATGAGCAGCGTCGACGGGCTGGCGTCGACGACGCGGGCATCGTAGATCTGGGCAATCAGCAGAATCTCCTGCCGGTGCTGCGCCTTCGCGGCCACCTTGACCAGACACATCTCATGCGAAATCGTCGGCAAGTCGGTGACGTCGGTCACCTTCAAAACTTCGAGCAGCTTGTAGAGTTGCTTCCCGGCCTGCTCGACTTCCAGGTCGTCGCCCAGAACCACCAGGGTCATCCGCGACACCCCGGACTGCTCCGAGTGTCCGACGGTGATCGAATCGATGTTGAACGATCGCCGGCGCAACAGCGAGACGACCCGATTCAGAACCCCCGGATGGTCCTCGACGAGCACGACGAGTGTGTGCGGACGCTTCATGGTCGCTTCGCTCCTGGTCTCAGGTCTCAGGTCTCAGGTCTCAGGTCTCAGGAAGACCACCACGTGCGACTTGAGACCTGAGACTTGGGACTCGTCAATGGTCCTCGAACCGGTGCAGCAGCATGTCGGAGTTGCCGGCACCGGGGGGGACGATCGGCCAGACGTTGGCTTCGGGTTCGATCACGAAGTCGAGGACGACGGGGCCCCTGACTTCGCGGGCTTTCTGGATGGCGGGGAGGATTTCCTCGTCCTTGCGGATGCGGAAACCGGCGCAGCCGTAGGCGTCGGCCAGCTTGAGGAGGTCGGGACCGGTGATGCGGACCTCGGAGTAGTTTTTGGCGTGGAAGAGATCCTGCCACTGGCGAACCATCCCCAGGTAACCGTTGTTGATGACCGCGATCTTGAGGTCGAGGTTTTCCTGGACGGCGGTGGCGAGTTCGTTCATCGACATCTGGAACCCGCCGTCGCCAACGATGGCCCAGACCTCCCGATCGGGGCGTCCGATCTTGGCCCCGATCGCGGCGGGGAGACCGTAGCCCATCGTGCCGAGACCGCCGGAGGTGAGCCAGCGGTTCGGGTGATCAAGCCCGAGGTGCTGGGCCGCCCACATCTGGTGTTGACCGACGTCGGTGGCGTAGATCGCTTCGCCGTTGGTCGCCTGGGCGATCGCCTTGATGATCGTATACGGCTCCGGCCACTCCGGGCGGTCTTCCAAGGCGGCTTCCAGCCGGCGGTTGCGCTGGGAATCGATCCAGGCCATCCAATCGGGATGGACGCGGTGCTCGATCTCTGGGATCAGCAGTTTGAGGACCTCGCGGGCGTCGCCGACGACCGGGACGTCCGTTTTGACGTTCTTGCCGATCTCGGCCGGATCGACGTCGACGTGGACGACCTTCGCCTTGGTCGCGAACTCGGCGACCTTGCCGGTCGCCCGATCGTCGAAACGGGCGCCGATGTTGACGAGCAGATCGCACTCCTCCAACGCCTTGTTGACGTGCCGGTGCCCGTGCATCCCCATTAAGCCGAGCGCCAGGGGGTGCGATTCCGGGAATGTACCCTGGCCGAGAAGGGTGAAGATGACCGGGATCCCGGTCCGTTCGACGAAGCGCGCGAAGAGTTCCTCCGCGCCCGCGAGCATGATGCCGTGACCGGCCATGATCAGCGGGCGCTCGGCGCGATCGATCATCTCGGCGGCGAGGCGGACCTGCCGCATGTTGGGCAGCGTCGTCGGCTGATAGCCGCGCCGCTCCGGTTTCGCGGGGACCTCGTAGCGGGTCTTGGCGATGAAGATGTTCTTCGGGATGTCGACTAGGACGGGACCGGGACGACCCGTGCGGGCAAGGTAAAATGCCTCCTTGATCGTCGGCGCGATCTCTTCGGGGGATTGGACGAGGTAGTTGTGCTTGGTGACCGGGAGCGTAATGCCGGTGATGTCGCACTCCTGGAAGGCGTCGCGGCCGATCATCGGTTGCACGACCTGACCGGTGATGGCGACGACCGGCACGGAGTCGAGCTGGGCGTTGGCGAGACCGGTGACGAGGTTGGTGGCGCCGGGACCGGAGGTGGCCATGCAGACGCCGACGCGGCCGGTGGCGCGGGCATACCCGTCGGCGGCGAGGGCGGCCCACTGCTCGAAGCGGACGAGGACGTGGTGAAACCCCGCTCCGGGCAGGGCGTCGTAGAGCGGGATCACCGCGCCGCCGGGGTAGCCGAAGACGACGTCGACCCCCTCTGCTTCGAGCGCCTTGCAGGTGATCTCCGCGCCGGTGAGCACGGGACGCTCTTCGCGTTCCTTGCCGTTGGCGTGGGGTCCATGCCCGTTCAGTGTTTCCGGCCGTGACACGGCCGGAGCGCTTGTGACTGCCATCGGTCCGCTCCCTGTCTCTCGTTCCGCCACCCACGAAAAAGGCCCCCCGTGTGGTGGGAGGCCTTCGATCGAGCGATCCTGATCTTGTTTCGTTCGGCGCTTACGCCCGTTCCTGGCCTCCACGACCACATACGCTCCCTCCGGGGAGCGTAATAAGTACGAGGCCGGAAATGACGATGGTGCGCGACATGGTCTCGATTCGTCTCCTCGCAAGGTCCACGCAGATCGTGAACCTTTGAACGATGTCCGCATCATACGGGTCGGCGTCGCGGTCTGTCAACCCTTTGACGAAGTTATCGTCGAGCTCGGACCGATCGTGCGTTGACGACTTGCGACCACTCCGCTAGGGTGAACGATGCGAGACGGAGACTGGCGCGATGACCCGCGGTTTTATGTAAAGTCTTGGAGAACCAGGATGGGAACCTCGATCCTCCCCGATTCGTTGGTCTCGACCGAATGGCTGGCCGCCCACCTCGAGCAGCCGAATCTCCGCATCGTCGACATGCGGGGTTATGTCAAATCGTGGGACGTCGGCGGCTGCAAACAGGAAGCCGCGTACCTCGGTGCCCGCGACGAGTACGACGCCGGTCATATTCCGGGTTCGACCTACGTCGACTGGACGACCGACATCATCGACCCCGCTAACCCCGTCAAGGTCCAGATCGCTCCACCCCGCCGGTTTGCCGAGGCCATGGAAGCGCGGGGAATCGGCGACGACTCAGACGTCGTCGTCCTCGACCACACCGGCGGCCACTTCGCGACTCGTTTGTGGTGGGCCTTGCGGTACTACGGCCACGACCGCGCCGCCGTCCTCGACGGCGGGTTCAACAAGTGGCAGCGCGAGGGGCGTCCCTTGACAACCGATACGTCCACACTGGAACGCGCGACGTTTACGCCCAGACCGCGTCCCGAGATCCGCGTCGAAGTCGACGAGGTCGCGACACTCGCGAACAATGGAGACGCGTTGATCGTCGATGCGCGGGATACCCCGACCTATCGCGGCGAGGTCTACCGAGGCAGCAGGGCCGGCCACATCTTGAACGCGGTCAACATCCCGACGAAATCGCTCGTCAACGACGACGGCACCTGGAAACCGGTCGAAGTCCAGAAGCAGATCCTCGCCGAGGGCGGCGTCCGGCCGGGCGAGCGGGTGGTCGCGTATTGCAACGGCGGCGTGACGGCGACGGCGGTGCTGTTCGCCCTCCACCGAACCGGACACGACGAGTTCGCGAATTACGACGGTTCGTGGAACGAGTGGGGTGAGCGACCGGATTTGCCGGTTGAGATGGGCAATTCCGCTCAATGATAGGTCGTCTGCATCTGCGACAGCATCTCCACGAGGTCCGCCTTCGCCTCGGGGTGCTCGCGGGCGAGGAACTTCCGTCCGTCTTGGACGGCCTTGGCTAGCTCACGGGTGTCCTTGGTGACCTCGGACAGCTTGTGAACCGCATCGACCAGCTCAAGCACGACCGTCACGGCGACCTCCCTCCGGGAGCGTCTTCAAAGTGCCGTTCTCCACGCCGGCAACCGCACGAGTTGGCGGGGCGTCTCGGGACGTGCGGAGCGTCCGTCCGTCCGGGGTGCCGGTCCCTCGATCTCGATGAGGTAGGCGGGGGCGAGGAGGTCGGGCGTGCCGCGGAAGTCGTCGGCGACGTAGGCGAGCTTCAGGTTGTGAACTCGGATCGAGCTGCCACAATCGGCCCGCCCTCGCAATGACTTCTCCAGCGCGCCGAGCACTTCGTGCTCACGAACCAGCTCGACCTCTTCGTAGGGCTCGATCTCCTCCCAGGTCGCCGCGTAGAGCGAGATCGGTTCGGGCTCGGCGTGGAACGCCGCGCGGATGCGCGTCCGCGGACCGTCGACCGGAAGGTCGTTGATCCTGACTCGCGCCCGGAAGTCGGTTCGCGCCGGAACTCGGCGCCGTTCGCGCCCGTCGAACAGGACGGCCTCGGTGACGCTGGCGGACGGGGTTAATTCGATCCGAGTCCGATCGTCATCGCGCTTCTTGGGCAAGAGGTCGAGCTCGGAAAGGAGCGCCATCGCCGATTTCGTGGCGTCGTCGGGCGCGAGCGGCGATTCGCACAGGTCACCGAGACCGACTCCGGTGTTCGTGTACATGAGGACGCCGGGTTGACGGCCGCACGGTGCCCCGACGGCGAGCACGCGCCGCTCGTCGTGCACGACCGCGCCCCCCGGAGAATCGGCGACCTCTGCCCGGAGACCGAAAAGCTTTGCCGCGGCACGAACCCGTTCGGGCGAAAACTCCCGCGCCGTCATCCGATAGATCATGATGGTTGCCATCGCTTTTCCTCAGCAGGCGTGTGGCACCCAGGTCCAACTGAACCAGTTGGCGCGGCCGGGCACCGGGTCCGGACTTACGTGACCATGACCGTGCGCGAAGTCGTTCTGCGTGTCGGTGCCCTCGGTGTTCGCGTACATGACGGCGGACTCGACGTCGTCGGGCTGACAAACCATCGCCATCCAGAACCAGGAGTCGATGACGCGCATCGGTATACGCATGGGAAAGGGGAACCCGTACACCACGTTGAGCCAGCGACCGTCCAGGAAGGCGCCGAAGTAGCGGCCAGGCGTCGCCAGGTCGAGACTGGTGGTCGTGAAGCTCAGGAGCGTGTGGAGACCTTGGAAGGCATCGGCCCAGCGATCGAAGACGTCGCGGTTGACGCCGCCCAGCGTGGCATCCAATTGGAGTGTGTTGCAGACCTCGAGCGCGAGCCATTCGAGGTCCCCCGTACCGAGACGCATGTCGCCGCTGGTCGGCCCGGTCACGAAGTCGCCTTCGACCAACGAGTCGTCGGGGATGTCGCTGCGGAAATAGAAACCGCTCGGGCTGCCGTGTCCCGTGAAGTAGACGAGGTCGCACGTTTCGATCCAGTCCTGGGCGTGGCCGCCGCGACTGGCGCGCTTGAAGTCGTCTTCCCAGGCGTTCGCGTCACCCCAGTTGAATTTGCCAATCCAACCATCGTGGTTGACGAATTCGTCGTAGAGACCGCCGGCGTCTTCGTGCTCGTGTGTCAGCTTGTTTAGGTTGTTGTAGTCGTTGATCCACTCGACCCCTATTGTGGGCATGGGTCACCTCCTCTGACCAACTTCACATCACAGAAGTCATCGCACCCATCGAGGCTTCGTCCGACCTGTGAAATGCGTTTCGGGCCACCATCTATGCCGATCCGGGACGGACGAGATCGTGGCGGCTTCGTTACACCGCTCGCCGCGGGGACCAAGGCTCATCGCCGTTGGGCGGAAGGATTCCTGAGATCGACCAACTGGCCCCATCCTATACCGCGCACATACGGGATGCGTCCTGAAAATGCAGTACACGCTGCGCGCAAGCCGGCATCGCAAAGCGTGCCTGCTGCGCGATGGCACGACGGGTCATGAGCCCGCACGTTCTCTTCCAAACTTTTCCCGAAAGGCGCCAACTCGTTTCCCTGGGAGAACACCTCAAGGTCGTGCAGAACGCCTCGGGCACAACACCATCGGCGTCACGATGGACACCTACAGCCACGTCCTTCCCGACATGCAACGCAAGGCAGCCTCCAAGCTCGACGAGCTGGTTGCCGCCGAGACCGGATAGGGCATCACACGCGACAAACGCCCCGGTCACGAACGACCGGGGCATCGATTTTTGGCTTATTTCTTCGGGTTTACTCGGTGCCAAGGGGCGGACTCGAACCGCCGACCGCACGATTTTCAGTCGTGAGCTCTACCAGCTGAGCTACCTTGGCCTGGCTGCGGCCCGGGCCGACCAGTGCTGGTGGGCGATAGAGGGCTCGAACCTCTGACATCCACGGTGTAAACGTGGCGCTCTCCCAGCTGAGCTAATCGCCCGCTGTGCCAAAAAATAACGGTGCCCAGGAAGGGATTTGAACCCCCACGCCCTAATCGGGCACTAGCCCCTCAAGCTAGCGCGTCTGCCAGTTCCGCCACCTGGGCGTGGTGCCGATTGGCCACGGAATTATAGGGGCCGCGCCGGCGGCGCGTCAACGACTCGAGTCACCCCACCGCCCCGACCTTGCTCTCGACGATCGGCAAGGTGAGCAGCGCGTGCGGCACGACGAGC
>DATBFX010000504.1:0-3623 GCA_036558305.1 Thermomicrobiales bacterium
AGTAGGGGGTCCAGACCGTCCGCGCCAGCGGCCATTCGTGTTCGTCGCGCCAGAGGTCGGCCCCCATCACGAAGAGTTTGATCGGTGGCTCGCGATCGACGCCGTTGTCGATGTGCTTTAGCCAGTGGTCGAACCAGGCCAGTTCGATCAGCCGCGTGTCGAGAAGGGAGACCTGGCCGAAGTCGCGATCGCCGGCGTTCGACGTACCGGGAGGTTGGTTGCCGGCCTGGGGGTGAGTCCAGGGTCCCATGATGATGCGCTGGTTGCGGCGGGCGAGGTCGCTGCCGGCGTGCGCCCGCAGACCGGCGAAGTTGGCCATCATGCCGCCGGCGTAGAGGTCGTACCAGCCGCAGACCTGAAGGACCGGGATGGTATAGCGGTCGAAGTGCTCGTCGACCGCGGTCGCCCGCCAGTAGTCGTCGTAGTCGTGGTGGTCGAGCCAGGTCGAGAAGGCGGGATGGTGTTTGCCGGAGCGCTCGTCCATCGCCCGCAGGGGTAAGGTCCGCAGGATCGCCGGCCAGTCGAAGCGGTCGATCCGCTGCATCGTCCTGCCCATCGTCCGCCATCCCCAGATGGCATTGACGCCGAGACCGAAGGCACCGCCCTGGTAGTGGGGGCTGTCCCAGAGGTTGTTGCCCATCACCCGCGGTACGATCGTTTTGAGCAGTGGGTGACCGGCGATCGCCGCCTGCCACTGGACTTGCCCGACGTAGGAGCTGCCGGTCATGCCGACGTTGCCGTCGCACCACGGTTGCCGACCGATCCAGTCGATGGTGTCGTATCCGTCGTCGGTCTCGAAATCCCAGGGGACGAAGTCGCCTTCCGAGTCGTATCGGCCGCGGACGTCCTGGGCGACGTAGGCGTAGCCCTCCTGCGCCCAGAAGAGCCCGAGCTCCATCAGCAGGTTGTTGTCGTACGGGGTGCGCGAAAGGAGGGCGGGCCAGGGACCGTCGCCATCGGCGGGGAGGTAGACGTCGGCGGAGAGGCGGACACCGTCCCGCATCGGTACCGGAAGATCGTTGAGATAGCGGACGTTCGATGGGCGAAGGACAGACACGGGGACTCCTTCCACTCGACGACCCGACGGTCTGGGCGCGACCGGCAGGATACCGGAAACGGCCAGGGCGGAAGGGCGGGGCGCGCGGAACGGCGATTTGGGTGACGATTGCTACCTCGTGAGGGTGTCCGTGCATGGGGTTGACGCCCGGAGCGCATCCGCCCGGTGGGAGTGAGACGGGCGGTACTCCGGCCTCTCGGACATCGTGGAATGCGGCTTGCGAAGAGGCTGGTCGCAGGACAATGACTCGACGGTCGAGGTCGTGAGGAAACAGCCGGTCGCTCGTCGACATGTACCGGCGGGTCAAAAGGTCCCACCTGAGCCGATGCCGTGGTTGCAAGGCACGTAGAGCCCCGCCGCGACGCAAGCCGTGAACCTGGTGTGAAGGTGCCCCGCCCGATGTTGCTCGACCTTCGTCAACGCGCATTTCGGCCCGCACGTTCGATCGTGTTTCCGCGTGGATGGCTCTGGACGGCGGATGCCCGTGCGCTCGCGATTCTTGCCGGGCTGACGGCCATCGTGGCCTGGAACCGGTTTCGCTTCGACAGTTGGCTCGCCCGGTTCGACATCATGACCTTCTATCTGCCCTGGTATGCGTACCTCGGGCAGCGCCTGCGCGCCTTCGACGTTCCGGGTTGGAATCCGCACCTCTTCGCCGGCACCCCTTTTGCCGCGGACCCGCAATCGGGTTGGATGTACCTGCCGGCGATGCTGGTCTTCCCGGTCTTCGGTGCGCTGACCGCGTACAAGGCGATGGTCGCCGTCCAATTGTTCGTGGCCGCGCTTTCGACCTATGCCTTTGCCAGGGTGCTCGGACTGGGCGCCGTCGCCGGGCTCGTCTCGACCGTCGTGTTCCTGTTTGGACCGTTTCTCCAATGGAACACCGATTGCTGCACCGTGATGGGGCAGTTCGCGGCCTGGGCGCCGCTGGCGCTGCTGGGTGTCGAGATGGCGTTGCGCGCTCGGGATTGGCGGCATCGCCTCGTTCCCTGGTGCCTGGCCGGGTTCGGGTTGAGCCAGATGCTGGGCGGATGGGTGGGCGAGGGTTGGTTGGACGGGCTCTTGCTCGTCGGCAGCTTCGTCGCCTACCGCGCGCTCTGTGCATTGCCGGGGCGCCGGGCGAGCGTGCGCGATCGATTGCTGGACGGTGCAACCACCGGCGGCGCCGTTTTCGGACTCGCGTTCGCGCTCGGAGCGGCGGGTGTGTTGCCCCGGCTCTCGATCAACGCCGAGACGAATCTGGCCGGCGGCGACTACGACCGCCTGAATGTTCCGACGGTCGACAATCTGCCGTGGCACTTGTCCCACCTGATCGGCCAGATCGTGGGCAGCGGTTACGATCGCCGCGCCACCGCGTTCGGCGGTGCCGCCGTCGTCCTGTCGTTGCTGGCGCTGCCACTGGCGCACCGTCGCTTCGCGGTGCCGTATTTCGCGACGCTGACGTTCGTCTGTCTAACGCTCACCCTCAACGACACGCCGCTCCACCAACTCTTCTACCTGATCCCCCGGTTTCGGGTGATCCACGAGCACGACCCCTGGCGGATCGTCGCCGTCGGCGCGATCGGGCCGGCGATCCTCTGCGGTGCCGCGGTCGAATCGTTGAGAGACTGGGCGGGCCGACGGCAGCGGCTGCCGGTGGTTCTCGTGCCGCTCGTCCTCCTCGGCGTTGCGGCGGTGGCGCTGCCGCGACCGGAGCCGTTCATCGGCTGGTCACCCCTGATCGCGGCCGCGGCCGCGACGGTCGTGATCGGAGTCATGGTTGCCGGCTCCCATCCACGGTTGATCGGGTACGCCCCCGTGCTCCTCGTCGTGGTCGCTCTTGCCCAACCGATGGGAACCGACTTGACCCGCGCCTGGTTCGGCTGGCCCGGCGATCCGCGGTGGGAGGCGCGGCTGCACCCCTCTCCGGTCGTCGCCGGCGCGCTCGCCACCGAAGTCGACCGGTCCGACCCGGCGGGGGCGGGCGCATTCTTGAAGCGGGAGCTGGCAACGACCGGCCCGTTCCGCTATGCCGGGTACGCCGGCGTCGGCTATCCGGTCGATCGGCCACGACTGGTTTCGTACATGAGCGGCCGCTTGCAGGCCAACGTTCAGGCGATCCTCGCCAACGGCCGGCCGATGTTCCTGAGACTCTACGACATGCAGGGGTATAACCCGATCCACCTCGCGCGCTACGACGACTTTGTCAACACCCTCAACGGTGGTGCGACCCAGGACTACCACACGGCCTACCTGTTGGCCGGCGGCGCCCAATCCCCCCTCCTCGACCTCCTCGACGTCCGGTACCTGGTGATCGATGCCGGTCTTCCGACCGATCGGGGCGACGTGGCGGCCCTGACCTCCGGCCGGCGCGAGGTGTACCGAACCGACCGCGTGGTGGTCTACGAGACCGGCGATACCCTTTCCCATGCCTGGATCGTCCACGACGTCCGCCCGGTCGGCCCCGGTCAGGCCCTGGCGTTGCTCGCGAGCAAGACCGTCGATCCCCGGACCACGGCGTTGGTGGAAGGCACACCGCCGTCCGTTGCGCCCGCGGATCCGTCGACGGAATCGGCCCGCGTGACGA
>DATBFX010000505.1:0-2181 GCA_036558305.1 Thermomicrobiales bacterium
CCCACGATCACGTCGGCGTCGCGCTCGTTGTAGTAGGCGCTGCCGCGCAGACCGGTCAGGGCCAACCGCTGGAGTCCGGTGTTTTCCGCGAAACTGCTCGTCAGACCGACCTCGCAGATCGCCTGCGACGCATCCGCGAAGAAGAGAACGATGCTGACGTACCAGGAATCCGCTTCAGGCCCATCGAGTGGACAACCGCGGGCGAAGACCCTGGCAACCGGAGCGTCGTCGAAGAACCAGCGGAGGAGATCGAGTGTCCCGGTCGCATGCTCGACCAGGAACTGTCCGGCATCTTCCGCCGCCGGGGGAACGCCCCATGCCCGCCGCGCCTCCTGTTCGTCCTCTGACCAGTGCCAAACCGAAGCGGCGTGCGCGTAACGGAGCGGACCGAGTTTCCCCGCGTCGAGCGTCGCTTTGAGATCCTTTACCAATGGCTGCCACCGCCCCGGGCGGAGGAGGTTCAACGTTCGCCCCGCCGCCTGGCAATCGGCGATGAGACGATCCGCCTCCGCCGCCGACATCCCCGGGAGGTACTCGACAACCACCCGCTTCCCTGCCCGCGCCGCAGCACGAGACAATTCGTCCGCTTGCCCGAGCGGGATACAAACGTCGATCGCATCGACTTCGGCACCGCGCAGCAGGTCCTCGATGGCCGTCCTCGACTCCGGCCCCGCGACCCCGACCACCTCGATCCCACCGGTCTGACGAGCGGCCGCCACATGACGCGCGGCCCGATCCCCATTGCCGACGATGGCAAGTCGAACCATGGATACCCTCACCCCCGATTGGTGCCAATGCAGGCCGGTCGTAGGGGCGGACCGCCGTGTCCGCCCTCGTCGAGTGCGCGTACGGAGCAGGGCGGACACGGCGGTCCGCCCCTACAGGTCATGCCACGGTGCCCTCCGGACCATAGAAGGGATCGTTCGGTGACAGCGGCAGCTTGACGACGGTGCCGGTGATGGCCGATTTGTAGGTGGCGCGGACCAACTCGACGTGGGCGCGGGCGCTTTCGCCGGAGATCGGGACGGCGCCGTCGTTGAGCAGCGCGTCGAGGAAGAGGCGCATCTGGTGGACCTGAATGTCTTCGTCGCCGGGCGGGATCGCCTCGTCCAGGCGAGCGCGGAGTTCGGCGGCGTAGGTGTCGTCCTCGGAGGAGACGGTGAGGGAGAAGGTCGTGCCGTGCGGCGCGGTGCTCCAATCGACCCCGCGGTAGACCTGGAGGGACGCCTTCTCGCCCAGGATTTCGACCCGGTCGTAGGGGATCGCGTCGTTGCGGTGGGCGCAGATCGTCGTCGTGACGTGGCCGAGGGCACCGCTCGCGAACCGGAGCGAGGCCGTGGAGGCATCTTCGTACTCGATGTCGTGCATGAAGCGCCCGGTGAAGGCAGCCACTTCCACGAGTGGCTCGTCCATCAGGTGGAGGTAGAGGTCGCTGGCGTAGCGGCCGTGGTGGAAAACCGATCCTCCCCCCTCGCCCCGCCAGGTCCCGCGGTAGGCGTCCTTGTTGAAATAGGCCATCGTGTGGAACCAGTTGGCGTCGATCCGCCCCAGCATGATCTTGCCGAGCCACCCCGAGGCGACGGCGAGTTTCGCCTGCCGCGCCTCGCGGAAAAAGCGCGTGCAGTACTGCACGCTCAACTTGACCCCGTTCCGCCGCGAGGCATCGATCATGGCATCCGCGTCGCGGAGGTGCGCCGCCATCGGTCCCTCGGTGAAGACGTGCAGCCCGGCGTTCATCGCGGCGATCGAGGCGACCGGGTGCATGACCGGTTGCGTCGTCACGACCACCGCGTCGAGTCCGCCGTCGCCGAGCATCTGCTCGATGTCGGTGTAGACGCGGGGCGCACCGATCCCCGCGCCGTCGTCCAGCCGCGCGTAGGCGTCCCGAAACTGCTCGCTTCGCTCCCGAGCGCGCTCCGGGATGACGTCGCAGACGGCAACCACCTCTGCCCGATCGACAAATCCGGTGAGCAAATTGACGTAGACGCTCCGCGAGATCCCGCCGCAGCCAACGAGGCCGAGACGCAGTCTGTCGCGAGTCAACGGGTGAGCTCCTTCCTGTTTCGGCCCCCGGCTCGGCCCCCCCCGGCCCCCCAATCCTGGGGGGAGACGAGGGGGGGTCTTCAGGGCGCATCCAGGTGTCGACAACCGTTCACCCCCAGGATTGGGGGGCCGGGGGGG
>DATBFX010000506.1:0-6888 GCA_036558305.1 Thermomicrobiales bacterium
TCCCGCCGCGCACCATCCGCGTCACGACCGCGAGGGAACCGTAGGCAAGGACGACGACCGGCATCGCCAGGTGCTCGACCGCGATCTTGAAGACGTGCCAGTTGCCGGTCAGGAGGGCGTCGACGGCGTAGAGCCGGGTGATCGAGCGCGGCGGATCGACCTCGACCGGCAATCGCTCCCCGTCCGGCAACCACCCCAACTTGCCGAAAAAGAGGAACTGGGTCATCAACGCCAACCAGAACACCGGCAGCGCCAATCCCGAGATCGAAACGAAGCGCGAAATGTGGTCGATGAAGCTGTCGCGCTTGACGGCGGAAGCGACGCCCAGCGGTATCCCGACCAACGCCGCGAGGACGAAGGCGTACAAACCGAGTTCGACCGTCGCCGGCAGGTAGCGGGCGAGATCGTCTTTGACCGGCCGGCGCGAGGTGAACGAGGTCCCGAAGTCGAGTCGAGTGACCCCCTCGACGTAGTCGACGTATTGGCTGTACACCGGCTTGTCCAGCCCGTACTGGTGGCGGATCTTCGCGACCGCGCTTTTGCTCGCGCGGGGACCGGCGATCAGACGCGCCGGGTCGGCCGGTACCAGGTGGGAGAGCGTGAAGGTGATCAACGACAAGCCGAACAACACCAGCACCAGGAACAGGAGTCGCCGGATGATGAGTCGGACGATCACGCTGCCTCTCCGTCGCTAACCGGTCGCCGGCGGCGTACGATTTACGACTGCGCTCGAGACATGTTCCAGAATGGGTATGCCGCCAGGTAGAGCGGATTCGGGACGAAACCCTGGATGTCCTTGCCGAGGATCGTGTAGTAGACGCCTTGGCCGACGTAGATCACGGGCGGGTCTTGTTCGGTCAGGATACTCTGGGCTTCCTTCATCAGCACCGCGAGCTGGTTGGGGTCGGCGGTTTCCGCCTGCGCCATCAACTCTTCGAACCGGTCGTTGACCCAACCGCCGCCGTTGCTGCCGGCGCTCCCGATCGACGACTTCAAGAAGTTCGGGCTGAGCTGGTTCCAGGGATCGTTGAAGTCCGGCCACCAGGCCCAGTCGATGAACATCGGTTTCTCGGCGACGTCCTGGTCCCCGAAGACCACTTCGTCGACGGCTGCCGAGTCCAACTCGGTGATCTCGAGTTGGAACCCCATCTTTTGGAGGTTGGCCTGGAACAACTGGGCCGTCGTCTTCGAGACCTCGTCGCCGGCGTAGACGACGTAGTCGAAACTGTCCCCCTCCTGGAAACCACCGGAGAGGACCAGTTGCTTCGCCTTATCGAGGTCGGTCTGGTAGAGGAACACGGCCGGGTCGCTGCCGGTGACAGTATCCGGGATCGGGCCAGACCGGGTCAGCAGTCCCCGATAGACCCCGTTGAGGACCTCGTCGTACGGAAAGGCGTAGCTGAAACCCTTCCGGACGTCCGGGGTCTTCATGCGGACGGCGTTCATCATGATCCAGTTGACGCGCGTCGACGGATAGGTCAGGACCTGGACCGCCGGCACACTCTTCAGCGATTCGACGTCGTCCGGCGTCAGGTCCTGGGTGAGCGCGTCGCCTTCTCCCTGTTCCATCAATTGCCGGCGAACCGCGTTGTCCTCGACGATGCGGAAGACGATCCGATCGAAGTGACTGCCGTCCCACCCGCCGTGGTAGTTGTCGAACCGCTCCAGTACGACCCGTTCGGTCACCGAGTTTTCGACCAGGCGATACGGTCCCGTGCCGACCGCGTTCGCGACGAACCAATTGTGCGCCCATTGGTCGTCGTCGGTCTTGTTCTGCTCAACCGCCGCCGGGCTGACGACGTAGGGACCGTAGCTGCTGGCCATCGCCGCCAGGAAGAGCGGTTCTGCCCGCGGGGTCGTGAACCGAACCGTCGCGGCATCGACGGCTTCGATCGCGTCGGACGAATCGATGAAGCGTTTGAGCACGTTGTCGGAAGGGCCGAGTCCGAGTTCGAAGAACCGGGTGAACGACGCCCTGACCGCCGTGGCGTCGCAGGGCGTGCCGTCGTGGAATTGGACGTTCGGCTTGATCTTGAAGGTAAACGCCGTGTTGTCGGGGCTCGCTTCCCACGACTCGGCCAGCATCGGCTCGTATTCCGACGTGCTGTCGCCCTTGTAGCGGATCAGCATGTCGTAGACGCCGTAGCAAATCGCCGAGCCGATCGTCGAATAGGTGCTGTGGGGATCGACGTCCTCGGTCCCACCGAGGATGATGACCGTGCAGGTGTCGCCGTCCTGGTTGAGGCGACGGCCCAACGATCCGGCCGGACCCGGCGCCGCAGCCGCTTCCGGCGCCGTTGCCATCAGAGCCACGATCGCCGGTGTCGCCAAACCGAGCCGGAGACCCGTTTCCAATACTTGCCGGCGATTCAAACGGCCCGAACCGGCGTCACGAGCGAGTTGCCGCAGTCTTTCCTCGGTCATCGATGACTCCTCGGACGGCTTACACAAACGGCGATCGAGCGACCGTGTCGGGGACACTTCCCATCGGATTTGTGGGCCGGACGGACAAGGGTTTTCGGGTTGAAAGCGGTTGATTACCGGCTACTATACGGTCGCCCGGTTCTCCACGCAAGGCGAAAACCGTCGCCTTGGCGTCCTCGACGCAGTCGCCAACCATCCGATGAGGTGGTACCCTCTCCGGGTCCGATCTCGGCTGGCCCGCGCTGCCTGAGGAAGGGTGGGCACTTCGCACCGGCCGCGCCGTTCGTCCGAACGCCGCCGGACATTGGGAAACGCCGATGCTGCGTCGCAACGCATCGCCGACCGCGCCACACCGGCGCCGGCCGCCGCGATGCCCGAACGCAATGCCAATCCTCGCCGTGCTCCTCGTGCTCGCCTTGTCGCCCCTCACGGGCGTGGCCGGCCTCGCCGCGCCCGCGCCGCCGAAGCACGAGATCGCGACCCGATTCGACGTTCCCGGCTGGATGAGTGCCGAGACCGCGCAGCAACTCGATCTCGGGTTCGACGTCCTCGTTCCGGCGGACGTCCCCTCTCCGTTCGACGGCGAACCCGCTGTCGAGGCGTACGACGGTTACTACCAGCTCTACTGGCTCATTGCCGGCGCCCCGCCAACCTACCTACTGATTTCGGGCGAGGTTGGCGGCACCATTCCCGACTTTTCGTACTACGACCGGAACGTGCAACTGGAGGTCAACGCCGATGTCCAGGGCACACCCGCCTACCATGATCTGACGCCGATCTACGACCGGGTCTACTGGCAAGTCGGCGACGTCGTCTACACCGTCGACAGCCACAACCTGGACTCGACCGATTCGCTCACGCTGGCGAATAGCCTGTTTCCGCTCGGCGGCACCCCTCCGACTGACACCGGCAACGGAACGGGTGGTGGCCCGGACACCGGGAACGACACGGGCGGCAACAATACCGGCAACCAGGGTGGCAACGGTACCCAGTCGCCCCAGGCCGCCCTCGATGTTTCCGGAACCGTGGGGTCCGGCGAAACACTTTCCGTCTCCGTCTCCGGTGTCGCCGATGCGACGCTTTCGGCCGATGCCGGTGCGTTCGCCTCGAACGGCGAGTCGACGCTGCAGGGCGTCGGCGACGGCTCCTACGATTGGCAGGCGCCCGCACCCGACGCCGAACAAACCGTGACCTTTACCCTGGCGGATGGCGACTCCGGGGAGACGCTGGCGACCGCGCAAACGGTCGTCCAAGCTGCGCCGCCAACGGCGGTGCCCACCGAGGCGACCCTCAAATGCCCCGTCCTGGCTACGGCCGGCAAGGAGGCGACGATCTCGGTCGCCGGAAGTGGCACCGTGACCGTCGACGCCAGCGACGGTACGTTCCCGGCCGAGTCGCCGAACACCGATTTCGCCCCGGATGCGGACGGCAGCGACGTGCTCAACGGAACCCTACCCGAGAAGGGCACGGTGTCGCTGACCTGGCTCGCACCCGACGCGGAGATGACCGCCTACTTCTTCGTCTACGACGCCGACGGCAACACCATCGCCGATTGCGGGACCGACGTGACGTTCGACGAGGTCGCGACCGGCGACGCCACGCCGACCGCGACGGCCACGCCGAAGCGGTCGGGACCGCCGGGAGACGGCACCCAGCTCGGCAAACGCTTCGACGCCGTCGTCACCCAGGTGCTTGCGTACAAGAGCCCGCCAACCGGGGATGCCACCGGAGCGCCAAAGGCCGCCGAGGTGCCGCCGACCGCCGAGGCACCGCCGGATGCCACCGCCACGCCGACGCCGGCACCGACCAAGACCCCGAAGCCGACGGCCACGGCGACCGCCACACTCGCGCCGGTGTCGCTCTCGGAGGGCGGGGTCGCGCAGACGATCGGTCCCGGGGGTGGCGAGCTGCAGTGTCCACTGGCGAGCGGGGCGACGCTGTCGATTCCCGCCGGCGCCCTCAAAGAGCCGTCGTGGGTGACGATTCGACCGCTCGGCGACCGCGAAGTGCCGACGTCGTCGAGCGTGACCTTGGTCGACGGAACGGCGTACGACGTGACCGTCGCCCTGGCCAACGGCGAGTCGGTCGACAAACTCGCCGCCCCGGCCACGCTGACGATCAGCGTTCCCAAGCGCTCCACCGACCGGCGGCTCATGCTGTACCGCGTGAGTGGGACGCGATTGGAGCCCCTTTCCGGCGTCAAGGTCGAGGGCGACACCATCTCGGCTCAATTGAGCAACGCCTCGAAGGTCGTCGCCGGTCTGCCGGCTCCCTCGGCCCCCGCAGCGACCACGCGCGATCCGATGCCCTTCATCCTCGCCGCGCTCGGCATCGTCGTCGCGTTGATGGCGGTCTTCGCCGTCGCCGGGGTGGTTCTGCGCCGCCGCCCCCGCACGGTCACCCCGCGACGGGGTATACCGAGCCGGGCCCGCGTTCGCTAAATGCTCGCGAACCGACGCCGGTTATGGGATTCGATCACGCCGTCGCGTCACTGGGTCGCTGAACCGGCCGAGGGCATCCCCCGATCGATTATCCGGCCAAGGCGTCCGGGCAGGGCACCGGCTCGCCGCGCTTTGCCGATTCGTAGGCGCAGAGTGCGACCTCCAACGCGCGGAGGCCATCTTCGCCGGTCACCGGCGGATCGGTGTCGTCGCGGACGGCGTCGAGGAAGCCGCGAATCATCGCCAGGTCGCCGCCTTCGGCCCAGGGAACGAATCGGTGGCTGGGACCGCGATCCTCGACCAACTGCACGTTCTGGCCGAACGCATCCATCGAAACGACACCGCGATCGCCGATCACCTCCAGCGTGAGTCCGCCCCAGATCGGCCAGGTTTTCGGCCGGCTCCAACTCGGGTCGAGACTGGCGAACAGACCGTTGGAGAGGGTCAGCATCACGGTCGCAACGTCGTCCACGGGCAGACCGGCGTGCAGGCGGGTGTCGATCTCGGCGTAAACGTGCGTTACCTCGGCGTCGAAGATCCAGCGGAGGAGGTCGACGACGTGGACGGTGTGGTCCATCACGGCCCCGCCGCCGGCCAGCTTCGGATCGCCGAACCAACCGCCGGGATAGCTGCCGGGGTTGGTAGCCTTCACGGCGACCGGTGTACCGATCGCCCCCTCCCGCACCAACCCACGCAAGCTCACCGCCGGAGCGCCGAAGCGCACCGGGAAGGCCGTCTGCAACTTCACGCCGTGCTCGCGGCAGGCAGCCACCATCGCCTGTCCGTCCGACCGGCTCGTGGCGATCGGTTTTTCGCAGAGGACGTGTTTGCCCGCTGCCGCCGCGGCGATGACGTGCTCGGCGTGCTGCGCATTGGGCGAGGTGACGATGACCGCATCGACGTCGGTTCGCGCAAGCAATTGACGATAGTCGCCGTAGGCCTCCCCGCCGAACCGCGCGACCGCGGCCCGGAGTCGCGTTTCGTCGTCGTCGGCGATCGCCACCAATTCGACGTCGGGCAAGCGGGCGAGGCACTGGGCGTTGCCGTTGGCATGTCCGTGGGCGAAGCTGATGATTCCGACCCTCATGCCGCCGCCACCTCGTCGCGAATCTCCTCGGCGCGGACTCGCCCATCGACGAAGTGGATCGGCCGACCGGTCCGCACCGAGGCCAGGGCCGCCAGCGAGACTTCGAGCGCCCGCACGCCTTCGCGTCCTTCCGTCTCGAATGGTGCTCCGTCCGCGAGTCGAGCGAAGAAGTGCTGGAGCTCGGCCCGGTACGGATTCTCGCCGAACGATCCGACCCGAGAGATCAGCGATCCCTCGCCGGTTGGGCTTTGCCGTTCCACCGTGATCGGCGCGGTCTCCTGGCCGTTGTGGCGGACGATCCCGTGCTCGCCGACGATTTCCATCGCCGTCCGCCAGGTGCTGTGCGCCCAGCTACCCTCGACGTGCGCGATCACGCCGCTGGCAAACCGCACGACCGCCAATGCGTAATCGCATTTCGGCTGGTACGGCGTATAACTCAGGCCGTGCGCGAACACCCGCTCGACGTCGCCGAAGTACCAGCGCAGCGTATCGAAGTCGTGGATCATCAGGTCGACGATCAGACCGCCGCTCGCCCCCAGGTCGGCAAACCAACCCCGGTCCGCCGGTGGATGGGAGCTGACACGCGAGGCGCGAACGAGACCGATCTGGCCAAGCGTTCCTTCTCGAAGCACCTCGCGAATCTTGACGAACTCCGGGAAGAAGCGGCAAACGTGCCCGACCATAAAGCGGACGCCCGCTTGCTCGCAGGCGGCGAGCATGGCCTCCGCATCGTCCAGCGTGCGAGCGATCGGCTTCTCGCAAAAAACGTGCTTGCCGTGCGCGGCGGCGATTTCGGTCACCGACCGGTGGAACGGCGTCGGGACGGTAACGATGACGGCGTCGACGTCGCCGGCGATGGCCGTCTCGCCGCCGGTCGTCGCCCGCGCCCCCAATTCACTGGCGAGCAGTTCCGCTCTGATTGCGTCCTGATCGGCG
>DATBFX010000507.1:0-7535 GCA_036558305.1 Thermomicrobiales bacterium
CCGCGGGCGACGCCGAGTTCGACTTTGGCCTTGCCCTGTTTGAGGATGACCCGCAGCGGGACGAGGGTCATGCCGCGCTGCTCGACCTGGGCGCGCAACTCCTCGATCTGCGAGCGGTGGGCCAGGAGTTTGCGGGGACGGTCGGGGTCGTGGTTGGTGTAACTGCCGTGGGAATAGGGAGAGATGCGGGAACCGACGAGCCAGAGTTCACCATCGTCGATGCGGCCATAGGCTTCGGTGATCGAGATTTTCCCCGCACGGATCGACTTGATCTCCGTCCCGGAGAGGACGATCCCGGTTTCGATCGTCTCGACGATGAAGTACTCGTGAAAGGCCCGCCGGTTCGTCGTCACGACCCGGTCGGCTCGCCGCTCCTGTTTGGTTGCTTTGGCGTCGGTCTTCGTGGCCATGGGCCGGACTATAGGGGCACGTTGACACCTCGTCAAACGTTGGCTGCGGTGGCCGTGGAGGGTCGAGATGGATGCGGTTGAGCCGGTGTTCGATGCCTACGCCGGGATCGCCGAACTCTACGACCTGGAACACGAGGCGTACGCGGATGACCTCGACTTCTACCTCAACTTCGTCGAGGCGGTCGGGGACCCCGTGCTCGAGTTGGGCTGCGGGACGGGACGGCTGGTCCTCGGCATCGCCGAGGCGGGTTTCCGGGTCACCGGAACCGATCGGTCCGAGGCGATGCTGGCACGGGCGAGAGTCCGGATCGAGCGGCTGGGGCTCGGTGAGCGCGTCGCGGTACGCCGCGGCGAGATGCGCGAGGCCGATCGCGCTCCGGGCGGCCCCTTCGGCGTGGTCATCATCGGTCTGAACGGACTGCTGCACGTTGCCGACCGCGACGCGCAGAGGGCGGTCCTGGCAGCTACCCGCCGGGCGCTCGATCCAAGGGGGATACTCCTGATCGATCTGCTGAATCCGACACCGGAAACGCTGCGCGGCATGGACCATTCGGTGGTCCACGAAGGGGTCTGGTCGATGGCGGACGGGACGCGCGTGGACAAATTCGCGTCCCGCCGGGTCTCGCCGGCGACGCAGACGATCGCGACCGAGCTCTGGTACGACCTCACCACGCCGGGCGAACCCGTGCGCAGGATCGCGACGTCGATGGCGATGCGCTACCTGCACCGAGCGGAGCTGGAGTTGATGCTCGAACTCGCCGGGTTCGCCGAATGGCAAGTGTACGGGAGCTACGACCTCGAACCGTTCGACGACCAGTCGGAGCGGTTGATCGTCGCGGCGGAGGTTACGGCGTCGTAACCGGAACCGGCCATTCGATGCGGGCGGCACGGTTCAGCAGGAGCAAGTCGGCAAGGACGATTGCCAGCATCGCCTCGGCCACCGGCACGGCGCGGGGACAGACGGACGGGTCGTGGCGGCCTTCGACGACGATCGTGCGCGATTCGAGTCCGCTGCTGACGGTTTCCTGGGGTTTGGCGATGGACGAGGTCGGTTTGACGGCGAGGCGAACGACGATGTCTTCACCCGTGGAGATTCCGCCGAGCGTGCCGCCGGCGGTGTTCGTCCGGGTGCGGACGCGGCCGGCTTCGGCGTAGAAACCGTCGTTCGCCTCCGAGCCACGGGAGCGGACCACGGCGAAACCGTCGCCGAGCTCGACGCCCTTGACGGCGGGGATGCTTAGCATCGCCTGGCCGATGAGACCGTCGAGTTTGTCGAACGTCGGTTCACCCAGACCCGGCGGCGCCCCGGTGGCGCGGACCTCGACGATCCCGCCGAGACTGTCGTGATCCTCCTTGGCCTGGGTGATGGCTTCGACCATCCGCTCGGCGGCGACCGGGTCGGGGCAGCGGACGATGTTGCGCTCGATCTCGTCGCGGTCGAACGTCTCCATGGCGATGCCGCCGAGCTCGCGAATGTAGCCGTAGACGTCGCAACCAACGGTGTCGAGGATCTTGCGCGCGATCGCCCCGGCGGCGACGCGCCCCCAGGTTTCGCGCGCGGAGGAGCGACCGCCGCCGCGGTGGTCGCGGTGACCGTACTTGGCCCAGTAGGTGAAGTCGGCGTGACCGGGTCGGAACACGTCGCGGAGGTTGTCGTACTTGGACGAGTCGACGTCTTTGTTGTAGGTGATCAGCGAGATCGGCGTCCCGGTGGTGACGCCTTCGAAGACACCGGAGAGGAGTTCGGCGCGATCGGTCTCGCTCCGCGGGCTGGTGACCGCGCTCTGGCCGACGCGACGGCGATTGAGTTGATGCTGGACGTCGTCGACGGTGAGCGGAATACCCGCCGGGCACCCTTCGATCACGACGCCGAGGGCGGGACCGTGGGATTCTCCCCACGTCGTGAGTTTGAAAATGCGTCCGAAACTGCTCGCCATGGTCGCCTTCCTCAGCGGGAACGTGGTTCTTGGGCATGGAGGCCGGAGTCGTCTCCCTCGCCACCGGGGGCCTCGCCGACGGGACGGAGGAATCGGCCGTAAACGCGGTAGTCGTTGCCCCAGGCACGGCGAAAGCCGGCGCGTTCGTAGAGATGCTGGGAGTGAACGTTGGTGCGCTGCGTGCTCAGGCCGACGCGACGAGAGCCAAGTCGGGCGAGGCGATCGAGCGCGAAGGCCAAGCCCTCCTGGCCAAGACCCTGGCCCTGGAGCGCCGGCAGCACCGCGATGCGGTCGAGGTGTCCCCATCCGAGATAGGACGTCAAACCGACGTAGGAGACGGGTTGATCCTCCAAGAACCCGAGGTACAGCTCGACACCCGGGGTCAAGCTGTACATCTGGAATTCCAGGTCGTTGTTCTGCCACAGCCAGGGAAATGCGGTGTGGTCGATGGTCAGTAGCGTGGCCCTGGCCCGCGCGTCCGCGGGATCGACCAGCGCGAAACGCAAGCGCCCCGGCCGGCGACCGGGCGGCGGCAGCCGATCGAGTTCGTAGGTTTCCACCTCTTCGAAGAGGTTGAAACCCACGCTTCGGTAAAAGGCGGGTCGGCGCACGTCCTCCAGTTCGATCGAGATCACGAGTTGGGCATCGTGCGCGTCGCACCGCTCGACCGCGGCCTCGACGAGCAACTCCGGGTGGCGGACCGCGACCAGATGCCGGATGTTGGCAACCTCGGACCGGTGCCGCCAGGGAGCGACGACGGCGAATTCGAGGGTTTCGGGCAGCCAGACGGACCGGCCGGGGTAGGAGAAGAGGATCCGACGCACGTCTTCCGGTTCGATTTTTGTGTGCCAATTGAGTCGCAGCGCATCGACGTCGGCATCGGTGAGCGTTCGCGCCCTGGTTGTCGGTTGGCGAAGGGTTCGCGGGTCCGCCCGGATCGCCATCGCCTAGTGCTCCAGCCAGACCGATTCAAGACCCATGATGCCGAGCGGCGTCACCTGGAGTCCTTTCACGGCGGGTTTGGCCAGGGTGTAGGCGACGTCGTCGTAGAGCGGGATGATCACCTGATCGTCGACGAGGAGTTGCTGCGCGCGCAGATAGAGATCGGATCGTTTGGCAACGTCCTGTTCGGTGGCGGCCTGCTGCAACAGATCGTCGTAGGCGGGGTTGTGATACCCGACGTAGTTGTCCGCCCGGCCGGAGCCGAAGAGGATCAGCAGGAGCGCCTCGGGGTCTGGGTAGTCGGCGCCCCAGTAGAGTTCGTAGGCGGGATAACTCTGGCGCGACAGACCAATGATGAACTCAGACCAGTCGACGTTGATGACCTCCACCTTGAGTCCGAGGTCGCGTTCGACGGTGTCGCGGAGTGCGGAGGCGCCGGCATAGCCGGAGGTGTAGATGCGGATCGGCGGCACCTTGTCGGCGGAACCGTACGACGACGCGGCGATCGCCTGACGCGCCGCATCGAGGTCGTAGCCGGGCAACTGAGCGGGCCAATCGCGGCCGAGCATACCCTTGGGAATCAAACCCGCGGCAGGGGTGACATAACCGTCGTACGACACGCTGGCGATCTTGGTCCGTGGGAAGCCGAGTTGGATGGCACGCCGAATGGCGGGATCGTCGAGTGGAGCCGTATCGTCGCGGAAGGCGATGTAGTCGACGGAGAACAACGGTGTGGTCGTGACTTGATCGCTCAGGCCGCTCTCGGGAGCAAGGACGCGATCGACGGCCGTCACGTCGACGCCGGTCACGTCGATCTTATCGGCCTCGTAGAGGTTGAACGGCTGGACCGCGTTGATGCCGAGGCGGATGTCGACGCGTGCGAGCGTGGGGGCACCGCCGACGTAGCCGTCGAAGCGAGCAAGGGTCATGTGGTCGTCCGATTTCCACTCGGCGACCCGGAAGGGCCCCGAGCCGTTGGGCGTGCGCCACCACTCGCCGCCGCGTGAGACATCCTTCGGATCGACGATCGACGCGGGGACCGACGCGAGTTTCATCAAGAACGTCGCACTCGGACTCGCCAGGTGGATGTGAACCGTGTCGGCATCGACGGCCTCGATCCCTGGCACTTGGCTCGCCTTGCCGGCGATGACATCGGCGGCGCCGTCGATGTCGGAAAGAAACGTCGGACCACCCAGGAGGGAGACGTCGCCGCCGGCCGTGGCCGGGCTGATTGCCCGCGTCAGGGAGAACACGACGTCATCGGCGGTGATCGGCGAGCCGTCCTGAAAGGTGGCACTCGGACGGAGATCGAAGGTGTAGTCGAGCCCATCGGTGCTGACTTCGATCCGTTGGGCGAGTTCGGGCACCGGTTGCAGATCGGCGTCGAATCGCGTCAGCCCGCGGAAAATCTGACGGACGAGGAAGGTCGTGGTGAGATCGCGCGCGAAGGCGGGATCCAGCGTGTCCGGCCCTTCGGATGGTCCGCTCAGCCGCAACGTCTGGTCGCCGGACGGCGTCGCCGGGCTGGGTTGGTTCTGCGCCTCCAGGACGATGGGGGAACCCGCATCCGTGGCGGTGACGTCCCTCGGCGCCGCGGCCGAGAGCGCGGAGGCAAAGACGAGAACGATCAGTACGGTGATCGCGGCAAAGCGCGAGAGAAGGCGCGTGCGCATGGCCGGATTCTAGTTGGCCGCGGACGCTCCGGCAAATGCTGAGGCCGGCGCCAGGGGCTATGGAGCGGACGACGAATATCGGATTCACGCTAAGCTATTGCGGTGCGGGCCGCACCGACGACGCTGAGCGGTCCCGATGCGGCGGTTCGGTCGGTGTTTCGAGGCGCCACGATGTCGAGTCCAGGATCAGACAGGTTGCCGCTCTTTCCGTTGGGTGCCGCCCTCATGCCCGGCATGGAGCTCCCGCTCCACATCTTCGAGGATCGATACCGGCGGATGATGGAAGAACGTCGCGGCGTCGATCCCGCTTTCGGCGTCGTGCTGATCCGCGCGGGGAGGGAGGTTGCCGACCGTCCCGAGATCTTCCGTATCGGCACCGCAGCCACGCTGGTCGCCATGACCGAGCACGAAGATGGTCGATACTCGATCGTCATCCGCGGCGGGCGGCGCTTCAACGTGGTCGCCGAGGACTGGTCGACGAACTACTTGACCGGCGGCATCGAATGGCTGGCGGAGCCCGTGGGTGATGCGGATCG
Source organism: Thermomicrobiales bacterium (assembly GCA_036558305.1). GTDB lineage: Bacteria > Chloroflexota > Chloroflexia > Thermomicrobiales > UBA6265 > DATBFX01. The sequence continues at coordinate 5,499 of DATBFX010000507.1, forward strand.
CTGCCGGGAACTCGCGATCGGGGCGACCGAGCGGTGGCGCCAGTTTGTGGCCGCGCTCGCGCGGATGGTCGGCGATCGGGATGAGGGCGACGCGATCGCCGACCAGATCGTCCTCCGGCTTCCGGCCGACCCGACGGAGCGGTGTTACGCGATCCTGGGGCAGCTTCCCGTGCCGGCGGCGAGCCGGCAGCGACTGCTCGAACTACCGGCGACGGACAGCCGCTTGCGAGCGCTGATCGACCTGGTGGACACCGAGCGCCGGTTGATGACCGCCTTCGACACGATGCCGACCCTCTCGTATGCGACGAACCGACCGGTGGGCACGAACTGACCCGAACCCACGCGGCCGATCACGACAGCCGCGTCGGCGCCTCCCAGGTGCCGGGGGCAGGCAGCGGTCGTGGGAGTACCTGAAGTGCCGCTTCGAGGGTGGCATCGACATCGAGCGAGGCGGTGTCGATCACGACGTCGGCGGCGGCTCGGGCTTCGACAAGCCGCCGAACCTGGGCGACGTAGATCGCCTCGGGCCACTCGGCGCCACGGCGAGCGCGGACGGTCGCGAGGTCGACGTCGAGGGCAATGACGACGTCGGGACCGAGGTGGCGCCAAAGAGTCGGGATTTCGCTGTGTTCCTGTGCGCAAACGTAGGCATCGAACCCGTGATCGCGCAACCGTGCCGCCAACGTGCTCTTGCCCGAGGCGCAGGGACCGACGACGACGACGCGGATTGGGGAAGAGGTGGCCGACTGCTCGGGTTCCATCGCGGCACCTCAGGGAAGCGGCATGCGAACCGATTGCCGGCGCACGAGGAGTTCCTCGGCGTGTTGGCGCAGGACGACGGCGACGATCGTCAGGTCGTCGGCGGGCCGATTGGCGTCGCGCCGGATCGCTTCGAACAGAATTCTGTCCGCCAACTCCTCGGCGCCGAGATCGGTCGAGGACGTGGCAGCGAGATAGGCGGCGACGTCGAACGGGGTGCCGCTGGTTCGGTCGCCCGCGGTGGCGACGCCATCGGTGTAGAGGACCAGACCGAGACCGGCTTCGGCCGGCAACTGGTCCACGGACGGCCGGGTGAAATGGTACAACCCGATCGGCCCCGAGGTGGTCGGGATCGCTTCGACGCCGCCCCGTCGCAGAACGATGACCGGCGTCTGCGCATTGCGGGTGGCGATCAGGGTTTTTGTCCGCAGGTCGACCGAGACGATGTCGAACGAGGCCGAGACTTTGCCGTGGCGGAAGGCGAACAGGCTGTCGTGGACGGCGCGGGCCACGGCGCCGTCACGGACACCCTCCTTGAGGAGCGAGACGGCTTTGCTCGTCAGCATCATGCTCAACGTTTTGGCCGCCGCACCGCTTCCCTGGCCGTCGACCACGACGACCGAGAGACCGCCACCCGGGCGCTCGACGACCTCGGCGGTATCCCCGCTGTCGCGGCTGGCGTATTTGTTCGTCTTGGCGATCGCAACGTCGATTGCTAGGGCCATTGCGGTGCAGTCCTCTGCTTCCGTTCTTGGAGTCGGGTCGCAATCAGCAGGCAGTTGGGGACCTTCGTCGACACCGTCTCATCTCCGGCGGCTTGTGGCGGGCACGACCCCGTGCGGTCGAAGCGTACCCGGGGCAGCACACTGGGCCGGCGCGCTGTGTCCCGGTAACCGATGATCGGGCAACAGCGTCCAGGCCATTGTATCGACCGGTAGGATGGCGATTGCTCCCGCCCGCGCGTCGTTCCGCGCAGCAGCCGACGACGGAGCCACCCAAAGGTCCTAGTACTTTGTGGCGGCTGCCCCTTGACTTTGCGCGACACAAGTACTAGGATGGTCCTAGGACCGAGGTCCCGCAGCTCCGAGCACAAGAGGCCATTCGCGTGTTCGTGCCGTTGCCCGAAGAGGGTGAGGCCACGGTGGGCGTGTTGTTGCCCCGCAAGGGACGTCGTGGGGAGAAAGGCTCAATTCCATGAAGTGGAAAAACTGGCGCTGGGGCTAGTTGCCTCGGGCCAAGCACGAGATCTCGGCGACCGCGGCGCGCGATGGCGATCGC
>DATBFX010000508.1:0-2055 GCA_036558305.1 Thermomicrobiales bacterium
GGGCTGGCGAGGACGCCGTCCCACGAGTGAGGCGAGACCGGGCGGGAGAGAAACACCCGACCGCGGCTATTGGAGGTCGCGCGCTTCGTCGTCGGATCGACGGTCACCGGCTCATGTGCAGGCGCCGACATCGCATTCCACAGGGCAGCATCGGGGTGTCGGTGTCGTCGCCGTCCGCCGCGGGAACGAAGGTGCCGGGTCGGGAACCCCGGACGGATGGGAAGGTCGGGTTGGTCCGGCGCCAGGTCGATGCGTCGGTCGGGGCGTCGTCGTCGCGGAAGCGGTCACGCCGAATCCCTTTCTCGCGCCGCACGGATCGGTTCAGGCGGGTTCGAAAGAGGGTTCGGCGGCGAAAACAAGCACGATGAAGCGGCCACCATCTGCTTCCGGCCGGTGAATCCGAGATCGGGCGTCCCGTAGAAGCGTTGATCTCCCTGCGCCCTTCCGCTATCGTGCGAGAGCACTGCGTTCGACCCGCGGATGACGTCAACGGCCGGACCAGACGTTCGCCGACGAAAGGACTCAGCCCATGCGCCGCGCCCTCCTGCCAATCGCCGCCATCGTGCTCGCCGCCTTCCCGCTCGGGGTAAGGCCGGCCGCGGTGTCCGCGGCACCGCTGTGCTTCGGCAAGCCGGCGACACACGTCATGCACAAGGGTGATCCCTTCTTCGTCGGCACGGCAATCGACGACGTGGTCGTCGGCTCGTCGGGGAACGACGTGATGCTCCTCGATGCCGGCGGGGGTGTCGATCGCGCCTGCGGCGGACCCGGCAACGACTCCATCAACGTCTCCGGCTTCGGCAGTATCGCCGACGGCGGGACAGGCAACGACCACCTCGACGCGCGCTCGGGCGCGGTCGCGCACGGCGGCGCCGGCGACGACAGCCTGTTCATTGCCAACCCCGGCAGTCAAGGCTACGGCGACAGCGGCAATGACTTCCTCCAAGCGTTCGGCGGGGCGAACGCGGATGGCGGGAGCGGCGACGACAACGTTGGCAGCGTCGATGCGGCGGCCCTGTTCGGTGGATCGGGCAGCGATCTGGTGACGAACGGCGGCGGCGACCCGGTGATCGATTGCGGCTCGGGCACCGACACCTTGAATCGCAACGGCGCGACCGTGTTTCGCCGGTGCGAGAAGATTCAGTAGCAGCAGCTCGCCCGAGCTCGCACCGCTTTTCACAACCGACACGACGGTCGGGCGGCGGCCAGATCGCTCTTGTGGACGCCGGCACGGCGGGTGTGTCGCGCGGCCGTCAAGCGGAATCGACGGGATGACCGGCCGTTCGTCAGCGCTCGAGACCTCCGTCGAGGGGGGCGCGTCGTGTGCATTCGAGTCGCCGGAGCGTGGCGAAGGTGAGCATGGACCGGCCACCGAACGCGCGAGACGGGACGACCGGGCGTCCGGTCGCGAACTCCGGCCGGTGGTAGGGACTGGTTGGGTTTTCGCATCGAGTCCGAACATGCCGCGCGGGAGTGAGGAGACGTTGGGCCGGTTCGCATGAATGTGGCTGGCCAACGTCGCGGCCGAAACACTCATCTCCGTTTGACGAACGTCGGCGTCGACTGGTTTGGTAATCCCACCATTGGCCCCTTCCCCAGCAACGGTCGGGCGTGTTACAAGACGGTCGTGAAAACCTATGCGGTCCGCGGTCTGGTTTCGTTCCTGGTGGTTGCCGTGCTCGCCACGACGCTGGTCGGCAGACCGGCGGCGACGCCGCCGACGCTTGCCCAAACGGCGCCGGATGGCAAGTACATCGTCGTGATGAAAGGTCTAAACCGAAACGATCTCCTGTCGCAGGTTTTCGGATTGATCCAACAATTCGGGCTGTCGCCGACCCACATCTACTCGACGGCACTCGATGGGTTCTCGGACAGCCTGACGACGCAGCAAGTCGACGCGCTCGCTCGCAATCCCTTCGTCCGGTTCATCGTTCCTGATGGGCACGTGACGGCGACGGCTCAAACCCTCCCGTTGGGCATCGACCGCATCGACGCCGACCTCAATCCGATTGCGGCGATCGATGGGACCGACACGCGAGTCAACCTCGACGTGGC
>DATBFX010000509.1:0-3337 GCA_036558305.1 Thermomicrobiales bacterium
GGTGATCGCCGATCCGATCGCGGTGGCAAAGGACGCGGCAACCCGCTGGGGCCAGACCGTCGTCCTCAAGTACGGTTACACCGTCGCGACCGACGGAACCAGGGCACTGGTCGCCGACGACGCCCCGGTCTCGCTCGCGACCGCCGGTTCGGGCGATGTCTTTGCGGGCACCATCGGCGCCTTCCTCGCCCAAGGTCTGGCACCGCTCGACGCGGCCGGGCTGGCCCTCTTTGCCGGGCCGCGCGCCGCGCGGATCGTCGAGCAACGAACCGGGACGCTCGGTCTTGTCGCGAGCGATTTGCCGATGGCGATCGCCGAAGTCCTGGCCGATCTCGAAGCCAAGAAGGGGAACCGAGATGCCTGAGGCGACCGTTCGGGAACTGATGCGTACCGAGGTGCCGACGGTTTCGCCGTCGGACTCGGTCGCGCTCGTCGCGCGGTTGATGGCCGACTCCGGTTTGCCGGGCGTGCCGGTCGTCAGCGAGGGTTCGGTCGTCGGCATCGTCACCGAAAGCGACCTGATCGAACGCCAGGCGGAGGTCGACGTTCCGTCGTCGTTGCCGTTCTTCGATGCCGTCTTCACCCTCGACGGCGGACGGGACTTCGACGACGATCTGCGCCACGTCCTGGCCGTCACCGCCGGCGACTTGATGACCCATCCCGTGTTCAACGTGCTCGACACCGCGACGCTCACCCAGGTTGCAACGCTGATGATCGACAAACACGTCAATCCGATCCCGGTCCTCGACCACCAAACCCGGCAACTGATCGGCATCGTTTCCCGGGCCGACCTTGTCCGCGTCATCGCCCGGCTCGAGGCGGCGGCCTCGGCCGACACGGCGTCCGATCCGGTGGCTCCGCCCGCCGGCGAGCGATGACCGCGCCATCACGAGACGACGCCCCGGACGACGACTCACGGTTTGCCGGGCGGTCGACGAGAGCCATCGTCGACCTCGATGCCATCGCCTGCAACCTCGCGATTTTCCGGCGTCTGGTGACGCCGACAACGCGACTGATGGCCGTGGTCAAGGCCAACGCCTACGGTCATGGCGCTCGGATGGTCGCCGCCACGGCGTTGGCGTCTGGTGCGACCCATCTTGCGGTGGCAACGGTCGAGGAAGGAGTTCAACTCCGACGGGCAAACGTCACCGCGCCCATTCTCGTCCTCGGTCCGATCGACGCCAGCGAGATCGCATCGGCCCTGACGGCTCGACTCACGTTGGCCGTCGCCGATCCAGGCTTCGTCGACGCGATCGCCGCCGCCTCCGGGTCGTGCGGCCCGGCCTCCGTTCATCTCAAGATCGACACCGGGATGAGGCGATTCGGCGCGCTCCCGGGCGGGGCGGCGGACCTCGCGGCGCAGATCGCGTCGCTGCCGTCCCTGCGACTGCGAGGGACCTTCACCCATTTTGCCAGTGCCGACGAGAGCGACGAATCGGCAACGTTGCGCCAGCTTGCGGCATTCGAACGCGCCGTCGCCGCGATCCGCGCCCGTGGGATCGATCCTGGTCTCTTGCACGTTGCCAATAGCGCCGCGACGCTTCGGTCGCGGCGCTACGATTACGATCTGGTCCGGATCGGGATCTCCTTGTACGGCATCGCCCCATCCCCGGCGATCCCACTGCTGCCCGGCATGAGGCAGGCACTCACGGTGCGAAGCCGGGTTCGCCGCGTGATCTCGCTCCAGCGGGGTGATCGGGTCAGCTATGGCGGGACGTACGAGGCCGCCGACGACGAACTCGCGGCACTGATCCCGCTCGGCTATGCCGACGGTTATCACCGCCGGTTGTCGAACCGCGGATGCATGGGCGTCGGCAACGCGACCGCACCGGTGCGGGGACGCGTCTGTATGGACCAAACGGTCATCGGCTGGCCAGCGAACACTCCGATCGCGTTGAACCAGGAGGTTGTCGTCGTCGGCGACGGCAGCGATGCGGCGCCGACCCTGGCACAACTGGCCGAGCTCGCCGAAACGATCCCGTACGAACTTGCCACCGCCTTGGCGACGCGGGTGCCGCGTTTCTACCTCAAGCAGGGAAAGGTCGTTGCCGTCGAGGATCTATCGGGCCTTCGCCAGTTGGGTCAAAATATTCGTCAATGCAACGCTGCCGCCGAGTGATCGGCGGCGGCGTCCTGGCGCTGAATTGAGGTGAACTACGCGGACTGCTGGGCTTCGAGCTCGCGAGCGACGTTCTTGAGGTTTTCGATGTCGCGGCGAACGACGAACGTCCGCCCGCTCATGTCGTCTCTGACGTAGTTGAGCGTCCGGTCGTCCATCCAGCGGTAGATCGTCGGGCGCGTCACGCTGAGCTGCTGCGCCGCGTTGCCGATGCTGACCAGTTCGTTCGGTTCGAACGCCTTGAACTTTGCCAGCGCCAGCATCCGGCCGAGATCGGTATCCCAAAACGAGCGGGGCACCGTGTAGTCGTCCGCCGCCGCCGGCCAAAAGAGCAATTGGACGATCGACTCGATCGCCGTCAAGACGTGCTCCTTGGATTCCCGGATTTGCCCGCGCGCCAGCATTGCCAACCGCTGCAGGTCCTGACCGAGCGGCCCGCTGCGCAATTGCTCCTGCGTCAACGCCTTGTAGGCGGCCGGGTAGAGTTGGTGAACGAGTCGGTGATGGTGACTATAGACAAGCTGCAAGGCTTGGTCGATGACGTCTTGGTAGTCCCGGGAATCGGTGTCCACGCTGGCTCCTCTCCGCACCGACTCAAGCCGCTCGCAGCGTACGCGTCGGACTGTACGGTCAGATTGTACGCGCAGGAACTTGGTTTGTCAACAATTTCACGAAAGTACCGGCAACAACCACACCAAAGCGTTGGTTGCGGCAAACTTGACGACAACGTTCCGTTGCCTTGCCGTCACATCGGGTGTACGTAAATCCGCGGGGCTCGGATTCATCGCCGTCGGGCTCCCGGGCGACCGCCCACTTTACCCGTTCAAGATGTCTCTCATCGGTGGCATTTCACCGCCCTGTCGTCGGTCATGCGGCGGTGCAAAGGCCGGAGATTGCTGAACAAAATTAGCTGCCGGTCGTCATGCCGCGGATCGCCAGACCGGCGACGAACAGCGAAACAAGACTGTAGAACAGCAGGGCCTGGCGAGGCTGACGATCCCTCGCGTATGACCAAACAAAGGGAAGGACGATCGCGGCGGTAACCCCGTAGAGCAGGTGGATCGACGTGGCCGGTCGGAAACCGTCGGCGTACAAGAGGGCTCCGAACAGTCCTTGCACGACGATCAGGATCTGGCCGATCACCAGGGCGCCCGACAGGCTGCCCCCGAGGACTCCTCCCCGCACAAAACTCCACAGCCCCCAGAACCCGACCGCTGC
>DATBFX010000510.1:0-12789 GCA_036558305.1 Thermomicrobiales bacterium
AGAACGCCTCCGACGAGATCCCCGGTGTCCCGGCCGGCAGCCCGTAGAGCGGACCGACGTGCTCGGACCAGACGACCTCGCCGGTCGGGATGTGCCGTTCCCACGTTCCCATCGACGCATTCTCGAGCGCCAGCCGGAGCCGCGCTTCTGCCGTGCGGACCGCCGACTCGGTGCGGCATCGTTCGGCGAACTGGCCGATCCGCAGCCCGAACAGATCGCCCAGCCGCTCGAGGTCGGGATCCGGGTTGCGACGCCGGCGGTCGACGAATTCCATGACCCCCAGGACCTCGTCGCCTGCGCGCAGGGGTAACGCCAGAACCGAGCGGACCCCGGCGGCAACGGCGTCGCCATACCCGGCGGGGACGGTGGAGGCCGTCAGATCCGGCGCGTAGACCGTGGTCACCGTTGTCCGAGCGCGGCCGATCGGATCGGGGTCGCCGGCCGGTCCACGCGTCCGCCGCGCCGCGACGAAACCGGCGAGCGGCGAATCCGGTGCGTGCCAGACGTCCGTCGCCACCAGGTCGTTCCGTACCGGATCGGTTTGCCAGAGGAGACCCGCTTCCCACCCCAGGCTCTCGCCGGTGACCTGCACAATCTGGGCAGCGACTCGCGACCAGTCGGCGCCGGCCAACAGGCGCGCCAACCGCAACTCGCCGTCACGCCGGTGCGCGGCAACGACGCTGTCGGTGACGTCCCGGAACAGGTTGACCGCCACCCGCTCGTCTCCGCCGTGGCGGCACAGCGGGAAGGCGCGGATCGTCGCCCACCGTTCCTCGTCGGTGGCAAGCACCCGGAAGCGGAGCAGCAACTCGGACGCGTCCGAACCATTGCCCAGGACGCGGCGCCCCGGTAGGCGATCGAACGGCAAGGGCTCCCCGTGCTCGTCGAAGACGGCGAAGTGCTCCAGCACCTCGGACGGTCTGGCCGCGAGGAGTTCGGCGGCACTCGCGAACCCGAGGAGACGCGCCGCGACCGCGTTGGCGTAGACAAAGCGGTCGTCGACCCCCTGGGCGGTCACGCCGTCGGAAATCCCATCGAGCAGGGCGGCGAAGTCGGCCGCGCCCAGACCGTCGACGAGCATCCAGCACCTCCGCAGCGGATGAGGTGGTCGGCGGCGTCGTCGGGGAGGGTGGGTGGCGCCGCCATCCGTGCCGCCTCGTCGCCGTCGTCTCGACGGCGGCTCGGAAGACGCAAGGGTATGCTCCTGGCGAGTCGAGCGTCCACGTCTCGGCGCGCCGCCCCAACGCCCCGTTGCGCCCGCCGCCGGTCCTCCCGCTACGGCCGCGATCCGCGAAGCACCCGCACGAGGTCGTCGAGATCGAACGGTTTGTAGAGGACGGAGCAATTCCACCGGCGCAGATTCGACGCCATCGCGTCGACCATGTGGTACGCGGCCGTGGCGACCACGACCGGGATCGCCGACGTCCGCGGATCGGCCTTGAGTTGGTCGAGAAACCGCGGTCCGAGCACCTGGCCGCCGAAGACCAGATCGAGCAGGATCAGACTGGGGTCGAGGGCGACGATTGGGTCGCACGTGTCGACGGTTCGGTGCCAGGTCGTGGTCCGGAATCCGATTTCGTCGATGACCTCCTGGTAGAGCACGCGCAGGCTCTCGTCGTCGTCGATGACCAGGACGTGCGGCTGCGCGGTCCTCGGGGTCCAGTCGGCCCGTCCCAGGTCCGATCCTCGGCAGAGCGCTGAGTGCATGGCTACCCCGGCCGCCTCATCCCCTCCAGCTCGCCGTGAGGACGGCACGACGGGCGCCATCGCGGCTGGTCGCGGCGCCCGTCGCGCCTTTCGGGGCAGCGCTACCCCGAACGAGGAGAGGGAAGGGGATATGGATGCGGGCGGAATCGCCCGCATCGTTAATAATCGTGAACGCGTCGGTCCCTCGTGGTTAGTTTCCCACCAACAACCGATGCCCACCATCGGGGATTTCCCTAATTTCATCACAAAAGAGCAGCAGGATGCCGCGTACTTGCGGGGATGACCCGAGACGATTGGGCCGCCGGCGCACGCGCACGACCCGTCGCCTCGGCGGATTGGACGCCGCGCCCGGTACAAGATCCGTGCGGCGGCAGCGTCCGTCCGCCGGCGCTGCTCCGCCGTGCCGAATCGCGGCGACCGTCGGTGCCGCCACGCCGGCGTCCACCCGGCGACGCCTCGCGCGCACGGTTCCGCCTTGACACCCACTCCCGGCGCGGTATGCTTGCCCCATTCCGGACCCGTGCTGGCATGCGGTCGCACGCCCTCGGGTCGTGCGCGAGACGCCGCGTTCCCGCCCGATGCTCGTGGCGCTCGGCGGTCCGCTAGTGGTCGTCCTGGATCGATGGCCCGTCCCGGCCGATTGCCGCGCGGTCGCCCGGCGGGAGCGAGGAATCCCCGGTGAGCCGACTCCGCTGTCTCGCCCTCGGTGCCGTTCTCGTCCTGACGTTGGCCGACCTGGTCGCGGTCGCGCCGTCTGCGCAGGCTGCCGGCTCGGTCTCGGTCACCGCCTTCAACTGCGCCGCCACCGTCGATCCGGCCAGCACCGACCCCGCCGCCTTCGCCGCCGCCTGCACCCAGGAAGCCGACGGGCTCACCTTCGCCCTGACCGCCGGTGGGATCCCCCCCCGCCGGCGCGCCACCGCCCCCGGTCAACCCGCTGCCTGGCCCGGTGTCACCGGCGATTTCACCCTGTCTCTCGAAACCCCGAAGGGCGAACCCGCCGTCGCCTTCTGCCAGAGCAACGGCGGCACTCCCCAGCGGTTCGATGCCCCCGCCGGCGAGATCAAAAGCACCCTGCCGGCCGACACCGCCCTCGCCTGCACCTGGTACCGCCTCCCTGCCGCTCAACCGACCCCCAAACCATCGCCGCCGCCGACCTCCACGCCGCAACCGACCGCGCCGCCGAAACCGACCTCCCCGCCCACTTCCACCCCGCAGCCGACGGCGACGCCCACCCAGGCCGCCAGCCCGACCGCGACCCAGTTCCCCACCGCCACCCCCTTCCCGACGCCGGCCGCGACCGCCACCCCCGCGGTCACCCCAACCCCGACCAAACCCGCCCTGCCCACCCCGATCGACACCGGGCCGCCCGAGATGTTCCGCGGCGATCCCGTCCACACCGGTCGCCAGGCCGATCAGGGACCGGCCGGCGACCCCGTCCTCCTCTGGCGCTACCCGCTCGGCAAGGACCAGAGCTCGTCGCCCATCGTCGCCGCCGGCACCGTCTACGTCGGTGCCGAAGACGGGCTCTACGCCATCGACGCGGCGTCGGGGACCGTCCGCTGGCTCTTCCCGACCGAACTGCCGATCACCGCCACGCCGGCGGTCGTCGCCGGCGTCGTCTACGTCGGCGGCCAGGACGGCATCTTCTACGCCGTCGACGCCGGCACCGGACTGGAGCGCTGGCGGTTCCCCACCGGCTCCCGGATCCGCGCCTCGGCCGTCGTCGCCGACGGCGTCGTCTACTTCACCAGTTACGACGCCAACGCCTACGCCCTCGACGCCGAGACCGGCGAGGAGCGCTGGAGCACCCAACACCTCGGCGACGATTTCACCTCGTCGCCTGCCCTCGCCGATGGCACCCTTTTCGTCGGTGTCGGCGACCTCGACGGCGGCTGGATCTACGCCCTCGACGCCTCCACCGGCGAACCCATCTGGCGCCGCCAGGTCGCCGCCACCGTCGGCTCGTCGCCGACGATCCTCGGCGGCGTCGTCTACGCCGGCAGCGACGACGGGTTCCTCTACGGGTTCGACGTCAAATCGAACAAACGGGTCTGCAGGTTCGAGACCGGCAAAATCATCCGTTCATCGCCGGCCGCCCTCGACGGCGTGATCGTCATCGGCAACCGCGCCGGCCAACTCTACGCCGTCAACGCCGGCAACAGTTGCCAACAACTCTGGCAGTTCTCGGCCGGCGACTGGATCGACTCCTCCCCCGCCGTCGCCGGCGGCACCCTCTACGTCGGCAGCAAGGACAACTTCCTCTACGCCCTCAACTCCGGTACCGGCGAGGTGCTCTGGAAATTCGAGGTGGGTCTCGCCGTCTTCTCCTCACCGGTCGTCGCCGACGGCGTCGTCTACTTCACCAGCCGCGACGGCTACCTCTACGCCCTCGGCGGCACCGACAACCAGGGCGCCTCCGCCCCGCCGCCCGCCGACGCCGCCCGTCCCCCCGATCTCCCCGTCGAGTTGTTCGTCGGCGACGCGCGCTACCGCCTCGATCGGGTGGTCACGCTCGACCGGACCGCCTTGCAACCGCTCGGCAAGATCGGCCAACTCCAACTCTTCGCGCACGACGTCCAGGACCCGACCGCGCCGATCTACACCAATCGCCCGCCCCAACACCAGGGCGACGATGAGGACACCTCCATCCTCGTCCGCTACCTACCAGAACGGATCGGCGCCGCCCAAAAGGCCTGCCCCGCCGAGCAGAAGAGCGCCGCCGGCCAGATCCAGACGCCCAACAACGACACCTACGTCTTCGCCGGTCCCGAGACCGACTCCACGACGGACCAGTTGACCCAGGTGACCGATAGCCCGGATCTCGGGGCGATCTACGCCGTGTCCGACCAACCGCCCGTCGAGGACCTCTTCGCCGACACCCCCGACGGGCTGCAACGTTTCGTCCTCCTCGACGCGGACGGGCTCCCCGAGGCGCTTCGGGGCAACTTCCCCTTCGCCGGCCAGACCTACGCCTTCGCCGAGGACGTGACCGGCCAGACCGACAAGAACAAACTCGTCCGCATCGGCTGCGCCGGTCCCTTCGCCGTCGCGGCGACGACGGACACCGCCAAACCGCCCTTCGGCCGCATCTACGCCGTCATCGCCGACAAAGTGCTGGCCTTCGATCCGGTCGCGAGCCCAAGCCCCGCAAGCGCGTCCGTGTTCACGGACGATGCCGTGGTCGTGGGTGTGGTGCCCGTCCTGATGATCTTCGCGCTGGGCAAAGGGCGGACACGGCGGTCTGCCCCGACGACTTCTCGACACCAACCCCGTAGGGGCGGACCGCCGTGTCCGCCCTGCCCGAATGCCGCAACGCCGAACGAGGCAGGGCATGCACCGTAGCATCTCCCCCCTCACCACCCGCCTCCGCCAGCACAGCGACCGCCGCGGCTTCCTCTTCGGCGCCGCCGGCCTCGGCGTCGCCGGCCTCGGCGCGATCGCCGGCGCCTCCATGCTGCGCGGTGGGGATACTCCAAACGTCCCCGCAACCTCCGTCCCCGACCCCACCGCCACCACCGCCCCAACCGACACCACCCTCGCCCAACAACCGCCGGCAACCCCAACCGGTCTGACCAGCGCCCGCCTCCAACCCGCCGTCCAGGTCGTCGCCGACCTCCCCGCCGGCATGGCCCTCGTCTCCTCGCCCCGGTTGCCCCTCTTCGGCGTCGGCGGCGCCGAGGTGGCGAAACTCCTCGGCGGCCAGATCCCGACCTGGCTCGAGGTCGGTTCCCCGATCGACCTCCCCGTCGAACCGATCGCCCTCGACGGCCAGGTCCCCGACGCTGCGACTCCGACCGCGACCTTCACCTCGTACGACGAGCTCGCCGCCGAACTCGCCCGCCGGCCCGGCGCCGTCGCCCTCGTCCCCGCCGACCAGGTCGACTTCCGCGCCAACGTCCTCGCCGTCGACGGCTACGATCCCGTTCGCCAACCGGCCAAAGACGCCGATCCCGTGTTCCGCATCGGCGTCGTCGGCGACATCGTCCCCGGCCGCAACGTCCACTTCAAAATGGTCCAGTACGGCGACCACACCCACCCCTTCCTCAAGGTCGCCGCCGAGCTCAACTCCTACGACCTCGCCTTCGCCAACCTGGAGGGCAACCTCTCCAGCAACATCGAACCGCCCACCGACGCCCACACCTTCTCCTTCGTCTCCACCCCCGACATGCTCGACGGGTTCAAACTGGCCGGATTCGACGCCGTCAGTCTCGCCAACAACCACAGCACCTGGAACAGCGCCGGTTGGGGCACCAGCGCCCTCATCGACACCATGGACTCGCTCGACGCCGCCGGCGTCGCCCGCTTCGGCGCCGGCCACAACCTCGACGAGGCCCGCGGCGCCTGGACGACCAAGCTCAAAGGCCAGCGCGTCGCCATCCTCGGCATCGACGGCGTCACCGCCAACGAGCAGGGCCGCGACCAGGGCGCCACCGTCCAGAACACCGCCCTCGGCGAAGGCGAGTACGCCGGCGCCGGTCCCGACCAACCCGGTACCAACCCCTTCACCCAGGACCAGTTCGTCGCCGACATCGAATCGCTCAGCGCCGACTACGACGTCGTCATCCCCTACTTCCACTTCGGCGTCGAATACGTCGCCGTCGCCCCCGATTGGGCCGTCGCCGGCGCCCGCGCCGCCATCGACGCCGGCGCCACGATGGTTCTGACCAACCACCCCCACGTCATCCAAGGCATGGAGATCTACTCGGGCAAACCGATCGTCTACTCGATGGGCAACTTCATCTTCGACCAGATGTTCAGCGTCGAAGTCCGCGAGGGCTTCATCCTCGAAATCGTCCTCCGCGGCAACAAGGTCGTCGCCCTCCGCCCCCGCGGTGTGGAAATCGAAGACTTCAACCAACCGCGCTTCATGTCCGCCGGCGAACACGCCTCCCTCATGGACCGCTTCTGGACCTCGACCGACCGCCTGGCGAATAGGCGATAGGCGCTAGGAGAACGACGGTCGTCGTGCCCCTAACGCCTCGCGCCTATCGCCTCCACGAAGCAGGCTGACCGTCACCACCGACTGGGTCTGCTGGCTCGCCGCCGCTGACTTCGGTCTCGCCGCCGGCGACCACTTCCGTCCACGTCCAAACCGGCACGCACATCCCCGGCTATAATCTGGGTAATTCGCTTGTACCCGATAGGGCTCGTGCGCTGCATGCTGCGGGAGACTCCCGAGTGCCCCGGTCCGCCGCACCCCGTGCGACGACGTGACGTGATGCGCCCCACCACGCCCGGCAGCGCGCCGCCGCTCCTGGTCGGACGCTCGCGTGAGCGACGCCTCCTCCGCGCGCAACTCGGCGCGGCACTCGCCGGGCGTGGTGGCCTCGTCATTCTGAGCGGCGAAGCCGGCATCGGGAAGACCACGCTCGCCGAGGATGCCTGCCAGGAGGCGAGCAGCGCGGGCGCACTCGTGCTCGTCGGCCATTGCTACGACCGCACCGAGACCCCGCCCTACGGGCCGTGGGTTGAACTCCTCGAGCAGTACGGCGTGCTCTGCGAGCGATCTCCAGCCCCGCACACCATCCCGGAGCCAAGCCTTACCCGCGGCTCCAGTCAGGCCGCGCTCTTTGGAGAAATGCGCGGGTTTCTCGTCGCTCTCGCGCGCGAGCGGCCGCTGGTGATCTTCCTGGATGACGTGCACTGGGCAGACACCGCGAGCTTCGATCTCCTGCGCTTCGTCGCGCGCCAACTCGCGTCGGTCCCGATCCTGTTGCTGATCACCTATCGCCATGACGAGGTGGTCCGCGAGCATCCGCTCTATCGGCTCGTGCCGATGCTCGTCCGGGAAGCCCTGGCGGTACGCATCGATCTCTCGTCCCTGGGCAACGACGACGTGTGCACCCTGATCGATCACGCCTATCGGCTGCCGGCCGGCGACACGAGCCGCCTCGCGGCGTATCTCCAGGAACGCGCCGAGGGGAATCCGTTCTTCGTTGGTGAGCTGTTGCGGTCCCTGGAAGGGACGGTCCTGCTGCCGATCGCGGCCGGCGGCTGGACGCTCGGTGCGCTTGAGCGCATGCGGATTCCCGGGTTGCTTCGGCAAGTGATCGATGCACGCCTGGCGCGGCTCGGTGCGGAAGCGGAGGCTCGCCTCGCCGTCGCCGCGGTCATCGGCCAGGTGGTGCCGCTCGCGTTGTGGGCCACGGTGGGCGCGGCAACGGAGGAAACGCTCCTCCCACTCGTCGAGCGGGCCGTTGAGGCCAACATCATGGACGCCACCGCGGATGGCCTGGCGGTGCGATTTACCCACGCGCTGATCCGCGAGGCGCTCTACGAGGGCGTCCTGCCGCCCAGGCGGCGCCTCTGGCACCGCCAGATCGGCGAGGCCCTGCTGGCTCAGGGTACGGCTCCGGACCCGGACGCCGTCGCCTACCACTTGAACCAGGCGGGTGACCGGCGAGCGGTGGTCTGGCTGACGCGTGCCGGAGAGCGGGCCCAGCGCGCGTTCGCCTGGCGGACCGCGACGCTGCGCTTCGCGACGGCCGTCGCCCTGCTGGAGGGCGACGGCACCGCCTTGAACGAGCGCGGGTGGCTGCGCTTTCGCCTCGCCCTGTTGCGCCGGTTCGAGGATCCCGGCGCCGGGGTCGCCTATCTGGAGGAGGCGGAGCGCCTGGGTCGGGCCACGGACGATTGCGCGCTGGTGGCCTACGCGCGGTTCCATCAGGGGATGCTCCGCTGCCAGGGCGGCGACTTCCGGCTGGGGATCGCCGCCGAAGAAGCGGGTATCGCCATGCTCGACGCGCTGTCCCCGGCGGATCGCGCCCGCCTGGCAGCCCTTGAGACGACGAGTGATCCACTCGACGCGCAGAACGGGCGCGGCGAACTCACCCTCGCCCTGGCGGAAAACGGGCGCCTGGAGCAGGCGCGCAGGCTCGGGGAGCACATCATCGGTCTGCCCCCAGAGCAGACCAGCGGCTCGCGCGGCGATGCCTACTACGGCTTGGGCTACACCTACGCCGCCCTCGGGCAACCGGAAGCGGCGCGGCGGGCTTTCGCCCGCGCCCGCGAGATCTTCGGCGCCAATGACTACCGCAGCATGGTGACGGCATCGCTCTTCGACGAATTGATGGTCGTGATCATTCCCTATTGGATCGATCAGCCGCGTGAGCGGCAGCGGGTGGAGACCGAGCTCTCGGAGTCGTTCGCCGCCCTGGATGGAGTTTTTGACCAGCGCTCGGCTCGCAGCGCTTGGGTGGTGTCGAGCGTGCTGGACGGGGCATGGGCCGAGGCGTTCGCCATGTTCGAGCAGAGCAGCCTACGCTTCATGCGGCGCGCGATCCTGACCCTGCTGGCCCCGCTCGCGCGCCATCAAGGCAACGTCGCGCTGGCCTGGTCGCTGATACGCGAGGGCTTACCTGCCGGTTCGGAAACGGCTCCCGAGGATTCCGCGGGGGATATCGTGCCGCTGCGCACGCTCGCGGTCACGCTGGCTCTGGATGCGGGCGACTGGGACGCTGCCCGACGGTGGCTTGCGTCCCTCGACCACTGGTTGGACTGGAGCGGCAGCATCCTCGGACGAGCCGACGCGCACCTCTGCTGGGCGACCTACCATCGGGCGATAGGCGAAGACGCACAGGCACGGGCGCGGGCGGTCAAGGCGCTGGCTACCGCCGGTGCACCCCGCCAACCCCTGACCCTCCTGGCTGCGCACCGCCTGCTCGGTGAACTCGATCTCGCGGTGGGGCGATTGGTCGACGCGGAGGCGCAACTGGCCGCGGCGCGGGCACTGGCCGACGCGTCTGGGTCGCGCCACGAGCGGGCCCTGACCCTGCTCGCGCTGGCGGACGTGCTCCGCCTGCGCGGCGATCTCCCGGCCGCGCGGGTGCACCTCGACACCGTCCGCGCCCTCTGTCGCCCGATGGAGGCCGCGGTCACCCTGGCCCGGGCCGACGCGCTTGAGGCACGCCTGGGCGCCACATCGACTGCCCCTCCGGAGAAGCTGCCCGCCGGTCTGACCCTGCGGGAAGCCGAGGTCCTGCGGCTCCTGGCAACGGGTCTGGCGAATGCGGAGATCGCTCGGCACCTCAGCCTCAGCCCGCGCACCGTCAACGCGCACCTCACGACCATCTACGGCAAGCTCGACGTCACCACGCGGGGGGCGGCGATCCGCTTCGCCCTCGATCACGACCTGGGCTGACGGCGACCGGCACCCCCGTAGTTCTACCTACCCAAACCTGTGCAATCCGAAACGCGAATTAAGCGCATCCTACGATGTGCGCCGTACCGATCCCCCCTACAGTCTGTTCGATACGTCGCGACAGAACGGTGTCCCAGAGCGAATTCGTGCGAGCCGAGACGGCGCGGGCGGGGACGAGCGGAGACTCGCCCACTTCGGCCGGTCGGTCGCGTTCGATACCCGCAACCACGGACGGGCGGTGGCGGATACCGCGCAGGCGGAAGGGGCAAGACCAATGGCGTTACTCGCCGTCCAGCACGCGGTCCGCGACTACCCGGTCTGGCGGGCCATCTACGACTCCCTGGACGAGGTCCAGCGCGATTGGGGCGTGACCACTGCCTCGGTGCACCGACTCGCGGAAGCCCCGAACACGGTGCTGGTGCTGTGCCATTTCGCCACGGTGGCCCAGGCACAGGGCTTCTTGACCAACCGTCAAATCCGCGCGGCGATGGAACGCGCCGGTGTGGAGGGCGTTCCCCGGATCGAGATTTACGCGTAGCACGAGCAGATCTCGCACGAGCATCCGAGGGTCATCGAGAACCCGCGGAGGACCACGATGGGCGGCACCGGGTTGGCCAGGGCGGCCAGCCCGACCGCGCACGCATTCCAGAGGAGGAGCGACCGAGATGAAGCGAACCCTGATGCTGTTCCTGAGTGCCGTGCTGGCGTTTGGTGTTCTCGTCCACCGATCCGGCCCCGTCGCCGCGACCGCGAGCGACGACCTCTACGCGGCGATCACCTCCTACCGCCAGGGTCTTGGCCTGGCCGCGATCCCCCTCTCCCCGCAACTGACCGCGGTGGCGCAAGCCCACGTGCACGACCTGATGGCCAACTTCGCCAGCGACCCCAACTACACCGGGACGGACTGCGCCCCCCACGGCTGGTCCAGCAAGGGGCCGTGGACGGGCGGTTGCTACAAGTTCGACGACGCCACCACCTACCCGATCATGTGGAACAAGCCGAAGGAGATCGCCAACTACCCCGGCAACGGCTACGAGATCCTCTTCGGGAGCACCGGAGCGCAAGCGACCGCCACCGCCGCGTTGCAGGCGTGGCAGGCGGACCCGCCCCACAACGACGTGATCGTGAACCAGGGAATCTGGAAGGACCTGACGTGGCAGGCGATCGGGGTCTGGGTGGAGGACGGCTGGGCCTCGGTCTGGTTCGGCGAGCAGGCGGACACGACCCAGGCCGCTGCCAACGGAGGCGGGAACGGGACCGTCACGGGTGGAGCACCGGCCCCCGCCGGTAACGCCACCACCGGCGGCGCACCGGCCCCTGCCGGCAACGCGACCACGGGCGGGAACACCACCACGGGCGGGAACGCGACCACGGGCGGGAACACCACCACCGGCGTGGGGACGACCACCGGCACCGGCAACGGGACCGCCGGCGGCACGACGACCCCGGCCTGCGTCGACGGGGAGGAATTGGCCTTCCTGACGCTGATCAACGACTACCGCGCGGCCAACGGTGTCGGCCCGCTGACGCTGAGTCCGACCTTGAGCGCCGCCGCCAAGGCGCACAGCCAGGACATGGCGACCCAGAATTTCCTGGGACACACCGGCTCGGACGGCTCGACGCCCCAGCAGCGGATGACCGCCGCCGGCTACACCGGCGCCAATTTCACGGGCGAGAACGTCTTCGCCGGGGACGAGAAGGCGAGCGGCGCCTTTGCCTGGTGGAAGAACAGCCCGCCCCACAACGCCAACATGCTCAGCCCGAATTTCAAGGCAATCGGGATCGGGCGGGCCTTCGCCGCCGGCTCGCAATTCGGCTGGTACTGGACGACGACGTTCGGGGACAACGTCGATGCCGCCTGTGGCGGTCCGGAGGCGACCGGCCAGCAGGCGACCGGCCAGCCGGCGACTCCCGTCGCCATCGACAACGGTCCGACCGGCACCACCAACGGCAACGGCACCACCGGCGGCAATGGGACCGATCAATCGAACCAGACCGGAACCGGCGAGCAGGGGAACGAGACGCCGGGAGGCAACGCCACCGCCGCCCTCGACAGCGACGGCGACGGGCTCTCCGACGCGGACGAGATCAACAACGACGGCACCGACCCCAATCTCTTCGACACGGACGGGGGCGGGGTCGGAGACGGCCAGGAGGTCGCCAACGGCACCGACCCGTTCGACCCCAGCGATGACAACGGCGGCAACGGCGGCAACGCCACCGGGGACGAGGGAGGCAACGGCACCGCCGGAGTCGACAGCGACGGGGACGGGCTCACCGACGCGGATGAGTTCAACCTCTTCGGGACGGACCCGCAGGCCTTCGACACGGACGGCGACGGCATTGGGGACGGCGATGAGCTGTTCAACGGCACCGACCCGCTCGACCCCAGCAGCGTCTAGGGCGGATGGTCACCGGCGCCGGCGGGTCGTGAGCGGCGCCTGCCCGCCGGCCCAACCTGCCTGCTCATCTCATCGAGCAGAAATGGGGGATGGCCGGTTCTCGCGGTCCCACCCATCAGCGGCAGCGCCCCCGGTGCCAGAACCGGGGGCGCTGCCGCCTCTGGCCCGACCGGCGTCTTGGCCTGCCGATCCCCGAGGCCGGCGGCAACCGCCCCTCGGTGGCCCACGGTTTGCGGCGTACGACCCGGCGGGACGCGCGCGGCCGGCCATTCGCCGTCCATCGGTCGCATTCTCCCGTTCGGGCTCGTCGTGGGAACGACACACCGGACGAGGCGCGTGCGACAGACAGGAGATCCCGGATGCAAGGAGCCGACGAGAAGACCACCAAGCGCACCACCGCGGTCGAACCGCGGCGGTCGGGGGGATTCACGGCCGAGGAACGCGCCGCAATGAAGGAGCGCGCCGAAGAGGTGTGGGCGACCGCGCGCCGCGGCCCGCGCGCGGACAAGGCGGACGGGGAACGCGCCGTGCTGGCGA
>DATBFX010000511.1:0-9892 GCA_036558305.1 Thermomicrobiales bacterium
GGATACTCCTTCTGCCCCCTGTCCCCCGACCCTCGACCCCTGCCGTCCGCAGACCGCCTCGGCGGCCTCATAGCTGAAGCCACCGGCGAACACCGAGAGGTGGCGGAAGAGGACTTGCTCCGGTTGGGGGAGGAGGTCGTAGCTCCACGCGATCGTGGCGCGCAACGTTCGTTGGCGGGATGGAAGGTCGCGCGCCCCGCCCGTCAAGAGCGACAGGCGCCGCTCCAGTTTTTCGGACAGCACCTGCGGCGGAAAGAGTTTGATGCGCGCGGCGGCGAGTTCGATCGCCAGGGGCAATCCGTCCAATCGAGCGCAGATCTTGGCAAGCGACGGGGCAATCGTGGCGCTGGCGATGAACGCCGGTTGGAGGTTGCGCGCTCGTTCGACAAAGAGTTGGACCGATTCCGCGGTGAAGATCGCCTCCGGCGGGGCCAGCGCATCCGGAACGGCCAGCGACGGTACCGGATAGTTTTGCTCTCCCTGAATACTGAGTGCCGCCCGGCTGGCGATGAGGATTTTCAGACGGGGGCAGGTGCCCAGGAGTTCCGCCACGACGCTCGCTGCCGCGATGACTTGCTCGAACGTGTCGAGCACGAGCAAGACCCGTCGGTTTCGCAACCATTCCACGATCGATTCGATGACGGGTCGCTCCGGTTCCTCCCGCACGCCGAGGGTCCGCGCGACGACCGAGGGCACGAGATCGGGATCGGCCAGCGCGGCGAGATCGACGAGGAAGACCCCATCCGCGAAATCCTCGAGCAGACCCGCCGCCACGTGGATAGCCAGGCGGGTTTTGCCCGTCCCGCCGGGGCCGGTCAACGTGACCAACCGGACGTCGTCCCGAAGGAGCAAGCCGCGTATTTCCGCCGTCTCCCGCTCGCGTCCGACGAGCGAGGTCGGCAGGTACGGCAGGTTGTGGGTGAACCGCGCGGCCGTGTTCAACGGCGGGAATTGGTCCGGGAGGTCGGGATGGATCGCCTGGTAGATGTGCTCGGCGGCGAGGTCCCGCAGCCGGTGTTCCCCCAGGTCGCGGATGGTGACGTCGCCGAAGACGGTATCGGACAGCAAACCGTACGAGGCCGAGGTGAGCAGGATCTGTCCGCCGTGCCCGGCCGGCAGCAGCCGTCCCAGTCGGTTGAGTTTCGGGGTGAGGTAATCCCAGGAGTTGCCGTCCCATTCGGGTGCGGCCTCGCACGTATGGAGGGCCATCCGCACCCGGAGCGGTTCGCCCAATAGCCAGGGTTCCGCGAAGAGTTTCTTCTGGGCGGCGACGGCCGCGTTCAGCGCGTCGGAAGGAGAATGGAACGCGATCCTTGCCGAATCGCCACCGGATTTATCGAAGACGAACCCCTTTTGGGCGATGGCGGCTTCGTCCAGGATCGCGAAGTACCGCGAGCGGACAAGACGCCAAACCTCTTCCCGACCCTCCGAAAGGCGCGTGCTCCCCTCGATGTCGGTGAACAGGAACGTGACGGTCCCACGCGGCAGCGGATCCTGCATCGCCTTCCCCACCGTTGGTGCGATTCGCACAGGATACCGCATCGAGTGTGACGTGGCGCACGTTGGGTGCGTGCCGCTCGTGGCTGCCGTGCCGGCGGCGCAGGGGCAGGATGGAGCCGTGCTCGGGAGGGACGGGCGCCTCCCCGGATCGGGGAGAGGGAGACCGCGGAAGGAGACCGAGGATGTCCGACCCCGACGCTTCGCCGAAGCAGTTGCTGCTCCTGGTCGTGATCTTCGTCTCGTTGGTGACGGGCTTCGCCCTCAACGTCAACGACGACATCGCCATCCTCGCACCCGCTGCCCGATAACGCTTTTCCCGTACCTTCCTTACGCGCCGGCTCGCCAGAAAGGAATCGACCATGATCGCGAAGACTCCCGCTGCTTCGACCCCCTCCTTCCTCCGCCGGTGCACCCGCGTCTTCTTCATCGTCTGCGCTCCCCTCGCCGCCGCCTACGGCTTGCTCCCGCTCCCCGATGAAGCCCTCTATCGCGAATACCATCATCGCTAAACGTTGAGGCGCCTTCCCACAGGCAAAAGGGCGTCTCCCGTTCGGTCTCCTATCGGCTACCGGCGAGCGGCGAGCGGCTACCGGCGAGCGGCAGCGACACCCGGAACACCGTGTTGCCCGGCGACGATTCGGCCTCGA
Source organism: Thermomicrobiales bacterium (assembly GCA_036558305.1). GTDB lineage: Bacteria > Chloroflexota > Chloroflexia > Thermomicrobiales > UBA6265 > DATBFX01. Next base: position 2,148 of record DATBFX010000511.1, read on the forward strand.
TGGTCCCGCCGTGCTCCTCGGTCACGATCCGCCAGGCGATGTCGAGTCCCAGCCCCGTCCCTTGTCCCTGCTCCTTGGTCGTGAAGAACGGTTCGAAGATGCGGCTGAGTTGCTCGGGCGGGATTCCGCAGCCGCTGTCCGCGATCTCGACCACCGCGCGGTCGCCGTCGCGTCGGGTGCGGATCGCGATCGTTCCCGCGCCGCCCATCGCGTCGATCGCGTTGTCGATGACGTTGGTCCAGACCTGGTTGAGACCGCTGCCGAACGCGCGGACGGGCGGCAAACTCCGGTCGTAGTCGCGCCGGATCGTCGCGTCCTTGAGCCGGTGGGCGAGGATCGTCAGCGTGTTCTCGAGACCCTCGTGGACGTCGGCCTCCTGCTCGACCGCCCGGTCCATGAAGGAATACGCCTTGACGGCTCCGACGAGCTCCGAGATGCGGCGGGTGCTGCGGGCAATGACGTCGGTCTGGTCCCGAACCGCGACCGACTCCGCGATCCAGCGCACCGCCGCCGGCAACGCCGCGACGGGGACGACGCCGGCGAAGCGCTGCAGGCTCTCCTCCGTGACCGCGGCGCGGACGAGAACCGAGGCGAGTTCCCAGGCCCGCCCCACGTCGTGTTCTTCCAACCAGCCTTCGAGCGCCTCTTCGCGTCGACTGACCTCGTACGGGTCGAGATCGCGCTGCGCGGTCAACTGCTGACACGACACGGCGACCAACGATTCGAGCGCCTGCCACTGCTCGGCCGACAACCCGCGCGCCATCAGCTCACGCGCCACCGCATCGCGGTTCGGCAGAGCCGCCGCCAGTTGCGCGCTCGCTCGCTGGGCCGCCGAGGCCGGATTGTTCAGCTCGTGGGAGAGCCCGGCCGAGAGTTTGCCGAGCGCGGCCATCTTTTCCAGATAGCGCGCCTGCCGCTCCAGCTCGAGCCGAGCGTTCCGCTCTTCCAGTTCCTGGGCCCGCAGCCGCTCGGTGATGTCCCGGAAGAACCCGTGGGTGGCGAGAACTTTCCCATCGAGGAAACGCGAGGTCACGCTGCCTTCCGCCGGGATCGGTCGTCCATCCTTGGTTTTGAACGTCAGACGGAAGTCCTCGATCGTCTCGCCCTGGACCGCCCGTGGGAAATAGATCTGGCAGTGCTCCAGGGACTCCTCGTGGATGACGTCCCAGATGATGAGGCGATCGAGTTCGTCGGCGGTCCAACCGAGTTTCTCGTGCCAGGCCCGGTTGACGAACTCGAACGTCCCATCCGGCCGGACACTCTGGATCATGTCCGACGCGTTCTCGATGACCGCGCGGTACCGCTCTTCGCTCTCGACCAACAGGGGATCGACCCTCGGATCATCGCCATCACGCATTGGAGTCTCTCCTGATCGCGGCCGATCGTGTGGTATCGTGCCGCGCGACAGTCGTGCGCGCGTAGCATAGCGAAAACCCGACCGGCTGCCGGCGACGGTTCGGATCGCTCGTCCCAGGTAGCCGCGGGAGGTTCCTATGAAGAAGCCGGTCATCGTGGCCGTGGATGACGACCCTGAGGTCCTCCAGGCGATCGGTCAGGACATCCGCCGCGAGTACGGCGAGCGTTTCCGCGTCATTCGCGTCGATTCCGGCAGCCGCGCCCTCGAGGTGCTCCGCCAGGTGAAGTTGGCCAACGAGATCGTCGCCTTGATGCTGGTCGACCAGCGGATGCCGGGGATGACCGGGGTGGCATTCCTCGACGAAGCCCGCCGGCTCTTCGCCGAGGCGAAGCGGGTGCTCCTGACGGCCTACGCCGACACCGACGCGGCGATCAAGGCCATCAACGATGTCCGGCTCGACTACTACCTGATGAAACCGTGGGACCCGCCGGAGGACCGCCTCTACCCCGTCCTCGACGATCTCCTCGACGACTGGCTTGCGGGGTATCGACCCGAGTTCGAGGGGGTCCGCGTCGTCGGTCATCGCTGGTCGCCCGAGTCGCACGACGTCAGGGATTTCCTCGCGCGCAACCAGGCTCCGTACCAATGGCTCGACCTCGCGACCAATCCGGCCGCCCAGGAGTTGTTGGACCTGGCACGGCCGGGGACGGCCAACCTCCCCGTGCTGATCTTCCCGGACGGCTCGGTGCTGGAATCGCCGACGAACCAGCAGATCGCCGAGAAGGTCGGGCTGCGCCGGCGAGCCGAGGTACCGCTCTACGACCTCGTCGTCGTCGGGGCGGGACCGTCCGGTCTGGCGGCTGCCGTCTACGCCGCCTCGGAAGGGCTGAAGACGGCGGTGCTCGAACGCTATGCCGCCGGCGGGCAGGCGGGGATGAGCTCCCGCATCGAGAACTACCTCGGTTTCCCCTCGGGGCTCTCGGGGGACGATCTGGCGCGGCGCGCCCTCACGCAGGCGCAGCGATTCGGTGCCGAATGCCTGCTGGCGCACGAGGTCGCGGGGCTCACCGCCGCCGAAGGCTCGGTGGGGATCGTCCTCGGTGACGGTACCGAGGTGCGCGCCCATTCGGCGATCCTCGCCACCGGCGTCGCCTACCGCCGGCTCCAGGTATCCGGCGTCGAAGCGTTGACGGGGCGCGGGATCTACTACGGCGCCGCGATGACCGAGGCAGCGTCGGTGCGGGGAGAAGACGTCTTCGTCGTCGGCGGCGCCAATTCGGCCGGACAGGCCGCCGTCTTCTTCTCGGACGTCGCCCGGAGCGTGACGATGCTCGTCCGCGGGCCGTCCCTTTCGGCTACGATGTCTCAGTACCTGATCGATCGCATTTTGCGAACGCCGAACATCCACGTCCGGTGTCGAACCGAAGTCGAGCAAGCACTCGGCGAGGACCACCTCGAAGCGCTGGTACTGAAGAATGCCGACGCGTCGGAAACCATTCCAGCGCGGGGCATGTTCGTCATGATCGGCGCCGTCCCACCCACCGACTGGCTGGCCGGCACCCTACTGCTCGACGAGCGGGGCTTCGTCCTGACCGGTCCCGATGTTCTGGCCGCCGGCAAGGGCTCCTGGAAACTCGACCGCGACCCCTTCCTCCTCGAGACGAGCATTCCGGGCATCTTCGCCGCCGGCGACGTCCGCCACGGTTCCGGCAAGCGCGTCGCGACGGCGGTCGGCGAAGGCGCGATGGCCGTGATGTCGGTCTGGCAGTACCGAAGCGCAGCGGGATTGTGAGCCGGTAGCCGGTAGCCGGTGGGAGAGACGGACAGACGGACCGACGGACCGACGGACCGACGGACCGTTACTCCAGTCCCCTCTACCGGCTACCGGCTCGTCGCCATCAACGCCACGCCCTCTTTGCTCCGCTCCCGCATCGGGATGGTACCGGCGCGCGGTTCGACATAGCGGCGGATCGCGAGGGCGACCGCGGCGCCCTCGCCGGCGGCGGATGCGGCCTGCTTCGTGCTGCCTTGGCGGACATCGCCGGCGGCGAAGATCCCGGGGACGCTTGTCATCAGCATGCCGTCGGTGACGATGAACCCGCGCTCGTCGACCTCGACCAGATCGCGGACGAACTCCGTGTTCGGCGAGAGACCGATGAAGACGAAGACACCGGACGGTTTGACCTCGCTCAACTCGCCGGTCTTGACGTTCTTCAGGATCACCGACTCCAGCTTGTCCTTGCCGCGGAACTCGGCCGGGGTGACGTTCGTGATGACGTCGATATTCGGGTTCTCCTCGACCTTCTCGACGACGACCTTACTGGCCGAGAGAGCCGCGGCACGCGTCGCGATCGTGACGTGCTTGCAGAACTTGGTCAGGAAGATGCTCTCCTCGCCGGCCGAGTTACCGCCGCCGACCACCAGCACGTCTCTCCCCCGGTAGAACGCGCCATCGCAGGTGGCGCAGAAGTGGACACCGGACCCGATGAAGTCGTCCTCGCCCGGAATCTCGAGCCGCCGGTAGGTCGAACCGAGCGCGAGTAGCACCGCGTGGCTGCGGTACTCCTGACCGCCGGCGGTGCGAACGGTCCGGTACTCGCCGTCGAGACCGATCGCGACCACCTCCTGCGCCTGCAAGATCTCGACGCCGAACCGTTCGGCCTGGCGGCGGAGGCGATCGGCGAACTCGGCGCCGGAGATTCCCTCCGGGAAACCGGGGAAGTTGTCCAGACGCTCGGTGACACCGGCCTGCCCGCCGATCCCGGCCCGCTCGATCACCAGCGTCTCGATCCCTTCTCGCGCCGCGTAGAGGGCCGCCGTCAACCCGGCCGGACCGCTGCCGACGACGGTCAGGTCGTGGAACGGGTGCTCGTCCCGCGTCTGGAGACCCAGTTTCTCGGCGAGTTGCGCGTTCGTCGGTTCGACCAGCGTGCTGCCGTCGTCGAAGACGACGACCGGGATGACGTGTTTGCCGTTGTTGGCCCGCTCGACGATCGCTAGCCCTTCCGGGTCGGCGTCGATGTCGACGAAGTCGTATTGCACGCGGTGCTCGCCGAAGAAGCGCTTGGTCCGCTTGCAGTCGCTGCACCAATAGGTTCCATACAGGATCGTGCCCATACTCCCTGGCTCCCTCGCTCGGCTGTCCCGTGACGCTGGCATGCCTTGCGCACGTCGTTCGTCGAGAACGGTCTCGGGACGTGCCGCCGCATTACAGATGCACGCGGTTTCGGTCGCCATCCCGACCAATCGTCCAGCGAATTCACAGAAAACTCCAGGCTTCGGTTCACACTCGCTTCAGGCTCGTCGTTCATCCTGCCCCCGGTCGGTTGTCGCGTCGGCGCTCCCATCGCACCGGCACGGCGACAAGGAGATGAGACATGAGTTCGATCGATCCCGCCGGCGACTCGGCACCGGTCTGGCTGCCATCCGGGGATGCCCCGGCGCCGCAAACTCGCACACCGGTCCGCCGGTTCGACGACGGCATGGTCAGCCCGAATGGCCGCGATCAGGCCCTCGCCGTTCGGCAGGAGACCGCGGAGCGGGCGGAGGTGAACCGTCTTGCCGCCTGGGGCCTGGCGAGCGTGCTCGTGCTGTCGGGTTACGAGTGGTTGATTTCGGGACTGGACAAACTCTTCAGTGCCGAATATCGCGGCGGGTTGGCCGGTGAACTGAGCGACGCGATGGACGGCAACCCCAACCACTGGTACGTCCGCTTCCTCGCCAACGACGTCATTCCCCATGCCCGCGCCTACGCCGCCGTCATCGAGTGGAGTGAGTTGTTGGTCGCGCTCGGTCTCTTCCTCGGCGCGGCGACCTGGATCGGCGGCGATCGCATCTCGCGCCGGTGGACGCAGCTCTTCCACCTCGCGGCATGCGGCGCGCTGCTCGGCAGCGCCTTCATGACGGCCAACTACTACTTCATGGAGGGCAACCGCTTCCCCTGGCTGAACACCGCCGCGCCGTTCGACGAAGGGCTGAGCATCGATGGGTACCTGGCGCTCGTCTCCCTGGCCCTGCTCGCGATTCACCTGCTCGCGCTGCGCGCGACGTTCGCCAGACGGAACGCCGCGACGGCGACGGCGCCCGCTCCGTCACGGGTGAGATCGGCCCGACAGGCAGCCTGAACCACGGGGGAGTCGACGTCGACGCGGCGACGAGCGACGCGGCACGCACGTGGTCGGGGGTCACCGTCGCCGATGCCAGCAGCAACGCCGTACTGCCGGCCGCTGGTCCGCGTGGAGCCGGCGATGGGCTGGGAGTCGGTGTCCGGGCCGGCGGATTCGCCGGCTTTGGACGAGCGCAAACTCCGCGCGATGACGGAACGGTGGATCGGCCGAGTGGTGCGATCGACGAGGAGGGATCCGCCACCGGCGCCGCCGGACAAGCGGCACCGGGCGGGCTGGGTGAGACGGGACCGGTGGATGGCAACCTGAACTCCTACCTCCTTGCCAACCAGGGCGGCGCGACGTACCTTGTCGCCGTCCAGAGCGCGAATGAAGCCTCCTCGATCATTTTGCAGACCGGAAAGGCCGTGATGGCGATGGGCGGGTTTACCGGCAGCGATCCGATCTTGACCGTCGACTCCTTCAAGCAGCTCCTCGCCGCCGGTAAAGTCCGCTTCGTTCTCTCCGGCGGCATCGGTGGCCGCGGTGGCTTCGGCCGCGGCGGGTCGGGGGTCGACGAGTGGATCCGGCAGAACTGCTCGGTCGTCCCCTCTTCTGCCTATGCCGCGGGTTCGTCCTTCGACGCCGGTCAAACCCTCTACGACTGCCAAAGCGCGGTCACGCCGTAGCGTCGGGCAGGGGGCGCGGGCGACCCGTCCAACTCTGGATACCGTGACGAGCTCGACAACGGACGACCGGCAGAAGCCGGAAGGGCGAGCGAGGACCGACGAGGATGCGCACGGCGTGATCGCCCATCCTCCGGGCGAGCGGCAGGTTTGGTTGTGGCTGGCCCTCATCCTCGTGGGCGGTCTGACGCTTCGCCTCGCGCTGACCCCCGTTGCGGCCTTCCGCGGCGATGCCCTGATCTTCGAAGCGTGGGCGATCCAACTCGTGCGGGTGCCGCCGGCCGATTTCTACGGCCGCGCCCGCCTCGCCGATCATCTCCCCGGCGACCTCTGGTTCCTCTGGGGCATCGCCCATCTCTACCGGCACTTCGCGCCGGGGATGGACACTCGGCGGTTCGGTTTCCTCTTCCTCATCAAGTTGGTCCCCGCCCTGGCCGACGTCGGCATCGGCGTGATGCTCTTCCTGACCGCCCGCCTCCTCGCCGGGCCGCTTGCCGGTCTCGCCGCAGCGGCGTGTTTCATCCTCAACCCCGCCTCGGTCTTCCTGACGGCGATCTGGGGCCAGTGGGACTCCGTCTCCGCCTTCTTCATGGTCGTTGCCGTCTGGTTTCTCGTGCGTGGCACACCCGAGTGGTCGCTGCCCTTCCTGACCTACGCCGTCCTGATCAAACCGCAACTCGCGGCCCTCTTCCCGCTCGTCGCCCTCGCCTGGTTGCGCTGGACGGTTTTCCCGCCCGGCGACGCGCCGTCCGAGGTTCCCGTCTGCAGTCGTCACCGCCTGCTGCGCGCCGGCCTCGGCGTCGCCAGCGTCCCCATCACGTTCCTGGCGGTCGATCTCCCCTTCAACGTCGGCGTGCCGCCGCTCTCGGCGCGCTGGACGATCCTCGACCGGTTGCGGCTGGCGCTGGATCGGTTCACCACGACGAGCGAGAACGCCTTCAACCTCTGGAGCGTGCTTGCCCATGCCGCCCGGAGCAGGAACGTCCAGGACGGCCAGGCGTTTCTCCTCGGTCTGAATTACCGGCAGTGGGGCAACGGTCTGCTGGCCGTGGCGATCCTGGTCATCCTCGCCCTGTTCTGGCGCCGACCGCGTCGGGAAGTCGCGCTCTGGGCCGCCTTCGCCACCACGTTTGCGCTCTTCATGCTGCCGACGCGCGTCCACGAGCGCTACCTGTTCCCGGCGATCGTCCTCGCCGTCCTCGGCGCGGCGGTCATCCCCGCCCTCCGCTGGATCGCCGCCTTGCTCTCGCTGACCTACCTCGTCAACCTGGTCATGGTCTACGCCGCGAGCCGGCACGACATCCGACTGAGCGCTCTCTGGCCCAACCGAGTCGTCCTCGCAATCGCCACCCTCAATCTCTTTCTCTTCCTCGCGGTGTTCGCCGTCGGCGCGTCGCTCGGTTGGTCACCGCTCGTCGCCAGACCTCGCGTCCGCGTGCGATGGCACGCGGTCGGTGGCGCCGTCGCCGCCGCGATCCTCTCCCTTGCCCTCGTCACCGGCGCAGCGAAGAGTAATTCCGTTCGTGCGAAAACCCGAACGACGTCGGTTGCGCCAGCGCGCCCCGGGCCTCCCCCATCCAGGTGAGACGGCCCCGTCGT
>DATBFX010000512.1:0-13005 GCA_036558305.1 Thermomicrobiales bacterium
CGACAACATAGTCGGCCACGGCCGGCAGAGCCAGCGCATCGATGCGGGGCCGCCAGGGGGTGGGCGGCCCAAACGAAGGCGCCGGTATCCCCGCCCCTTACCCCTCAGACAACACCACGCCCAAAGGCGATTGCCCTGGCCTACCATCCCAGCGCGTACCCGTCCCGCCGCGGGTCGGCGCCGCCCATGAGGACGCGGCTGTCGGGGTCGACCATGATGCCCTGGCCGCCGCCGACGAGGTAGGACCAATCGTCGATCAGGCGGATGGTGTGGCCGCGGGCGAGGAGGTCGTCGCGGACCGATTTCGGGATGCGGGCTTCGATCTCGATGGTGGTGCCCTCGTAGGTGCGGACGCGAGGGGCCTCGATCGCGGCCTGGATCGAGAAGCCGTGGTCGAGGAGGTTGGAGATCATCTGGGGGGTGGTCTCGAGGATACCGAAGGAACCGGGGGTGCCGATGACGGCGAAGAGGTCGTTGCCGCGGAAGACGGCGGCGGGGGCCATGCACATCTCGATCTGCTTGCGGGGGCCGATGATGTTCGGGCTGTCCGGGTGGAGGTCGAACCAGTAGGCGAAGTTGTTGAGCATGAGACCGGTGTCGCCGGCCATGACGCCGCTGCCGAACCCGTCGCCGAGACTCTGGGTGACGGACACCGCGTTGCCCTCGCCGTCGACCACGTCGAAGTGCGTCGTGCACTCCTTGAGGGCGCGGGCCGGTTCGCCGGGGAGGATGGCGCCGGCCGGGGCGGGTCCGGTGTAGCGCTCGCCCTCGCTCGGTTTGGCGCGGTTGGGGTCGATCAGGGCGCGGCGGGCGGCGGCGTAGTCCTTCGAGAGGAGTCGTGCCGTGGGGACGTCGGGGCGGGCGGCGAAGGCGATGCGGTCGGCAACCGACAGCTTCATCGCCTCGGCCATCAGGTGGATCGTCTGGGCGGTGTTCTGTCCCGTTGCCGCGAGATCGCAGGACTCGAGGATGTTGAAGGTCTCCAGGTATTGGATACCGGCGCAGGGCGGCGGTGGGCAGCAGACGTCGTAGCCGCGGTAGGTGGCGCGGATCGGGTCTTTCCAGACGGGGCGGTAACCGGCCAGGTCGTCTTCGGTCAGGTGACCGCCCTGGGCGCGGAGCGATTGGACGATCCGCCCGCCGAGTTCACCGCGATAGAAGCGTTCCTGGCCGCCGTCGATAACCTCGCGGTAGGTCTTCGCGAGGAGGGGTTGGCGGATGACGGAGCCGGGAGCCGGGGGTGCCCCGCCGGGCATAAAGACCGACTTCGTTTCGCCCGTGAGGTGCCCGGCGTTGAAGGAATTGCGGTAGAAGTACTCGTTCTTGAGGGTGATGGGGACACCGGCCTCGGCGTACTCGATCGCCGGGGCAAAGACAGCGGCGCGGTCGAGTTTGCCGTAGGTTTCGAGGGCGGTCAGCCACCCGGCGCAAGCGCCGGGGACGAGCGGCGACTTCGGTCCGTGGTCTTTTTCGTCGGGCGAGGCGAAGGCGTCGGGCGAGGCGGCGGCGGCACTGGGACCGACGTAGTCGAGGACGCGCAGTCGGCGCCCGTTCGCGGAGTAGACGAGCATGTAGCCGACGCCGGCGATGCCGGACATGTACGGTTCGACGACGTTGAGGGCGGCGGCGGTCGCGACCGCGGCATCGATCGCGTTGCCGCCCTGCTGCAAGATCCGCAGACCGGCGACCGAGGCCAAAAAATGGGCGGAGGCGACCATCCCCCGCGTCCCCATCACGACCGGTCGGTGCGCCAATCCTCGATTCGGCCAGACCATCTCGCTCCCCTTTTCTCGTGTCCGGCGGGGACTCCGCCGGCGGGCCATGTGGGGCGGAATCTTCCCACATGACAGCGAGGAACAGGGAAACGGTCCTGCCGTCGGTCAGGAGGTCGTTTGCGTGTGCCAGCCGACGTAGGCATAGTTGACGATGCCGCCGTTGGCGCCGAGCGCGATGTAGGACCAGGCTTCGCCGGTGAAGGCGGGGAGTTGGGTGCCGACGGCGCTGTCCAGGCCGGTCCCGGTCGGCACCGTGTAGAGGTTGGTCGCGGAGAGGTTGTTGTCCGACGTCAGTGCGACGTATTTGGCGGCCTTCCCGAATTTCAGGTTGTGGGCGATCCGCTTGGCGCTGTCCATGGGCTGCCCCGGCGCCACGGCGTAGCTGTCGACGGGGCCGAGATCGCGGCCGGCGTTGATCACGCGTACCCGCGCCGCCTTGGCGGGCAAGGGCGCGAGATCGACCGCGTACGACGTGACGCGGATTTTGGTCGGCTTGTCGTAGAGCACGACCTCGTAGGCACCGCCCGGTTTGAAGGTGAGAGACTTGTCGATCAGGGCTGCGGACGGGTCCTTGCCGGTTTCGACGACCTGCATGCGGCGTTTGCCGGCGGCGACCGACTTGATGTCGTTCCACTGGTAGGCGACGGACGTGCGGAGGGGCTGGCTCGCGACGACTTTCGCACCGTCGACGTAGACGTCGAGCGGCGGTGCGTCGGGCGAGCCCGTCACGAACACGACGCAGGCGTCGCCTTCCCGCAATCCGGCGACCATCGCCGACTCGATCGCCACGCAATCGGGTCCTGCCACCGGCGAGGCTCCGGCCACGGGCGTCGCCTCGGCCGCGCCCGCGGCGGCAACCGAAACCGCCGATGCCAGCAGTGCGCACGCAATCAGCATCGTGAGGACCCGGCCAGTCTGGCGACCGTACGGCCGCGAAACCTCTTCCATCTCCGACCTTCTTTCGTCGCGCCTCCTCGCGGCTGCTCCTCGCGATCCCGGGAGGGCTCGAAGCACGAAGCGACCGGTCCGGGCTAGGTGATTCGGTTCGCGTCGCTGATCTCCCCGCAGGCGGCGATCGTGCCGTCGGCCGGGTCGCTGCCCTGGTTGACGACGATCGACCGCGATGAGGCGAGCAGATCGGACAATGCGGCCGAGACGACGGTAATGCTCGTGCCGGTCGGGTCGATCGCGGTCAGCGGGAATTCCGGTTTCGGATCGTCGCCACAGGCTCCCGTGTGGATGGCGGCTGCCTGACCGGCACTGCCACCGACGACCAGGAGCGTGACCGCCGTCTTGTCGCCGGAGCCCTGGAGTGAGGCCGTTCCCTTGACGCCGGAGCCGTTCTGCTCGGCGATGGCGATGGTGACGGGACCGGCCTCGCTGGAACCGGCCGTCGCCGCCGCGGTTGAAGCGGCAGTGGGTTTGACCGGCGTCAGCACCGCGCCGTAGTAGCCGCCGTTCCCGCCGAAGCCATCCGCCGCGATCTGCCCCTTGTCGTTGATCGCCAGGGCCTCCAGCACGTCGCCCCACCCCCCGTCCGCCGGAATCTGATCGCTCAGGCGAGCGATTTTCCCCTGATCCCAGCGGACGGCAACGGTGGAGCGTCCGTCCGCCGTCGCTTTGGGGGAGTCGGAAACGCCGACGACCTGACCGGCGGCGTTGATGCCCGTCGCCCAACTCTCGGTACCGCCCGGCAGCGTGCCGAGGTCGCTGATCTTCCCGCTTTCCCAGAGGACGGCGTGGAGGTTTGGATCGTTGTTGAGGTTCGAGTAGCCGGCGATCTGCCCGGCGTCGTTGATCGCCAGGGCCAGGCTGGTGTCGCCGCCGGGGAGGGTGCCGAGGTCGGTGATCTTGCCATCCTGCCAGAGCACCGCATGGACACCCTGGTGGGCCGTGCGCACGCCGTTCCCGCCGAGGGCGAGCACGCCGTCCGGTGTCGTCGCCGCGCCCCCGACGATCTGGCCGCCGGCGTTGACGTCGAGCGCCGCGCTGATGCCGCCGCCCGGCACCGTGCCGAGGTCGGTGACCTTGCCGCTCTGCCAGACGCAGGCGTGTTGACTGGAAGTGTTCTTCGGGTCCGTCAGCGAATCGCCGACGACGAGGGCGCGGTCGTTGACCCCCCAGGCATGGGAGGCGCCACCGAGCGACGGCAGCGCCGTCTGCTCGCCCTTCTTCCAGGTTACGGCCCGATCGACGGAATCCTGACCGGTGACGTAGCCAACGACCGTCCCGCCCTTGGTGACACCGGTCGCGAAACTGGTCGTCGAATCGGGGCCAAGGAGTTCGGATTCCCCTTTGCGCCAGAGCAGCGCGCGAATCGGGCCGTTGCCGAAGGAGTTGCCGACGACCACACCCGAGGCGTTGATCGCCGTCGGTTGGGTGTAGCTGTCTCCTTTTAGGGGATCGACTTCGCTGACCTTGAAACTCGGCTGGTCCGCGGCAAAACCCGGCCTTGCCGGGGCCACGACCAGCAGACAAAGCAGCGAAACCACCAGGCGACCGAATATGAGCCGAGCCATCGCGATCCTCCTTTCGTCGCCCCGAGGCTTTGCCGCCTCAGCCACCGAGGTTGTTGCAGATCGTCGGGTCCCGGAGGCACGCCGTCCCCGTGCAACAGGCGAACCGGAAGGCGGCGCCCGGGGAGGCGATCCCGCACTCGTCGCCGCTTCCCCCGCGGAGGCACTCGCCGTTAACGCGGGCCGCGCCGGAAGCGAGCAGAAGCGGCAACGGACGAGACCGGGTGCAGATCATGCCGACGTTCGAGCTTAGGGAAATCTTACTGCACGACCAGCCCGTTTGCCTGACGATCGACTGATGAAGTCGGAAGGTCGCTCAGGCGACAAGGGTGTAGCCATATCCGGGACGTGTCTGCACCAGATCGGCGGCAGGATCGAGGCGGCGGAGTTTGCCGCGCAGGGTGCTGACGACCTTATCGAGGGCGTCGGCATCGCGACCGGGCGGGTAGTCGTCGCCCCAGATGGCGGCGGCGCACGACTCGCGGGAGCAGACGGCACCGAGGCGGCGGTAGAGGTGGAGCAACAGCCGGAACTCGTTCGGGGTGAGATCGAGCGGGCGACTGTCGAAGGCAAACCGGAGGAGCCGGTCGTCGTAGGTGAGACGAGGGGGCGCGGTTCCAGCGGTCGTTGCCGAGGCGGGAACGGTGACGTCGTCGACGAAACGGAGGAGGGCATCCGGAGCGCCGAGGCCGATGGCGTCGCGGTCGGCGAGGGTGCGCGGGCCGTCGAGGAGGAGACCGTTGACGAAGGTGCCGTTGCGGCTGCCGAGATCGCGGAGGACGAAGCGGTCGCCCTCGCGGCCGATCACGGCGTGGAGGCGAGAGACGGTCTGGCGGGGGACGACGACCCGGTTGCCGTCGGCACGGCCGATCGTGCAGGGGTCGTCGGTCAGCAGGAGTTGGGGCGGCTGGATCGCGTCGTCGAGCGCGACGAGGCGGCGGACGAGGGGGGGAACGCTGCCGTCGGTCATACCGGTTCCTCGCGCAAGGCGTCGGCGACGGCCTCGTCGAGGGTCAACCGGCGGCCCGTCTCCCAGATCGCGGCGGCGGTCTCCACCTGATAGGTGGCGATGGCGTGGTCGTAGCGCTCGTGTTCCTCGGCCAACCACTCGGCGCCGATCGCGGCGCGGTGGGTTTCGGCAGCGGCGAAGAGGCGACCGCCGCGCGTGCGGTCGCCGCGGCGCCAGGCGAGCTCCGCCAGGGCGAGGAGACAGTCGGTGACGCCGAGTTTCTCGCCGAGCGCGTGGCGCAGGCGCAGACTCTCGCGGAAGCGGTTGGTGGCGAGGGGGACGTCGCCCTCGCCGTCGGCCACGAGACCGAGGGTGTAGAGGGTCAAGGCGGTGCCGCCCTTGTCGCCCAATGCCTCGGAGAGGGCGAGGCATTCGCCGAGGTGGGCGTTGGCTTGCGCGAAGTCGCGGCGGTGGTTGGCAACGATGCCGAGGTTGTGGAGGGATCGGGCGACCGCCTCGCGGTTGCCGTATTCGCGGGCGACGGCGAGGCATTCGGCGAAGCGGGCGGCGGCGAGGTCGTAGTCGCCTTGCTGGCGGGCGACGACGCCGAGTCCGTTCAGCGAAAAGACCATCCCGGCGCGGTCGCCGGTGAGGCGGCGCAGCTCCAGCGTCTCCTGGTAGAGGTCCGTGGCGCGTCGGTAGTCGCCGCGTTCGTAGGCGAGGATGGCGAAGTTGTTGAGGGTCCTGGCGAGCCCGACGTCGTCGCCGAGGCGCCGGCGGAGGGCGATGGCCTCCGCGTAGTGGGCGGCGGCGGTGGCGAAGTCGCCGCGGTTGTGGGCGAGGACGGCGGCACCGTGGAGCGCCTGGGCACGGGCGCCGCCGGGCGCCGCCGCCGGGAGGGCCAGGGCGCGCTCCAGCCAGGTGCTCCCTTCGACGAGGTGCCCACGCACGTACCAGAACCGCCAGAGGGCACCGCCGAGGCGAAGGGCCGACTCGCCGTCGCCACGGACGATCGCCCAATCGAGCGCCGCGCGCAGATTGGGGTGCTCGGATTCGAGCCGGTCGTACCAGACTCCCTGATCCGGTCCGACCAGTTCGATCTCCGCTCGCTCGGCAAGCGCGAGGAACCATCCGGCGTGGGCGCGTCGTGCCTCTTCCGCTTCGCCGAGGTTTTCCAATTGCTCTCGCGCAAACGTCCGAATCGTCTCCAACATCGCCCAGCGCGGCTCACCGCCGTTCGTCGGGATCAGGAGGTTCTTGGCGACGAGGGAGGCGAGGAGGTCGAGGACGGAGGGGGACAGGGGGACAGGGGGGCAGGGGGGCAGGACGGAGGGCTTCTGTCCCCCTACGACGGCCTCGGCCGCCTCCAGGGTGAAGCCGCCGGCGAACACCCCGAGCCGCCGAAACAGGACCTGTTCGTCGGGCGGGAGGAGGTCGTGGCTCCAGGCGATGGCGGAGCGGATCGTTTGCTGGCGGGCGGGGAGGTCGCGCGGACCGTCGGCGAGGAGGTCGAGGCGGTCGCCGAGGCGGGCGAGGAGGGCGGCGGGATCGCGGAACCGGCCGATGCGGGCGGCGGCCAGTTCGATCGCGAGAGGAAGACCGTCGAGGCGGGCGCAGATCGCGGTGACGGGGGCGGCAGTTTCGGGTGTCAGGGCGAAGGTGGGGAGGACGGCGCGGGCGCGGTCGAGGAAGAGGGCGACGGCCTCGTTGGTGGCGAGCCGGGCAAGATCGGCCGGTGCGGCGAGATCGGGGGTGGTGAGAGGCGGTGTCGGGTACTCGCGTTCGGCGCGGATGCGGAGGGGTTCCCGGCTGGTGACGGCGATCGAGAGGGAAGGGCAGGCGGCGAGAAGCTCGGCCACGAACGGAGCGGCCGGCAGGACTTGCTCGAAATTGTCGAGGACGAGCAGGAGCCGCTTGCGGGCAAGGAAGCGGACGAGTCGATCGCGGGGCGGATCGGTACCCGCACCGGGCGCGGCCAGGGTCTGGGCGATGGTGCCCGCGACGAGCTGCGGATCGAAGATGCTCTCCAGCGAGACAAAGAAGACGCCGTCGGAGAACTCCGGCAAGAGACCGGCGGCAACCTGAAGCGCCAGCCGGGTTTTGCCGGTGCCGGCGGGACCGGTGATCGTGACGAGACGAGTGGCGGGTTGACGCATCAGCTCTGCGATCTCCGCGAGCTCGCGGAGGCGGCCGATGAAGGGATTGGGCGGGGCCGGGAGATTGTTCGGGTGTTCGCGCGATCGCGGGACCGGCGGCACCCAGACCGTCGCCTCTCCGGCGTCTGCCGCTTGCAACGCGACCCGCAGGGTGGCGGCGTCGCCGGGTCGGTCGGCGGGCCGCAGCGCGAGCGCCCACTGGAGAACGCGGCTGACCGCTTCCGGGATCGCGGGGTCGAGCGAGGTGACCGGGCGAAGCGGATCGGGTGACCCGGCGGCGAGGGCGGTCGCCCGCGCCAGGGCGTCGGGTGGCGGTTCATTGGTCAGGAGTTCGTAGAGGGTGGCGGCGAAGGCATAGAGGTCGCTGCGCGGTTCCGTCGCTTCGCCGCGGAGTTGCTCGAGGGGTGCGTAGCGGAAGGTGTAGCCGGCGAGACTTCGCGGGTGGGTCGAGGTACTGCCGCCTTTGGCGAGGCCGAAGTCGAGGAGGACGATCGCGCCGGCACCCCGCGGTTTGAGGTTGCTGGGCTTGACGTCGCGGTGGACGACGGGCGGTGTCTGACTGTGGAGGTACGCGAGTGCGTCGAGGATGCGATCGGCCCAGATGCGTACCTGTTCCCACGGGAACGAGGCATTTCGCCGCATCAGCATCGTGGCCAGATCGTCGCCGGGGACGTACTCCATGATGAGGAAGTCGTCACCGCCGTCGGCGAAGGCGTCGACGACGGACGGCAAGGCGGGGTGGCTGAGGTGTCGGAGGAGGCGGGCTTCGCGCTCGAAGGCGCGACGGAGGGGTTCGCCGCCGAGGAGCAGGTGCTTGATGGCGACCGGATGCCCGGTCCTGAGGTCGACCGCGCGGTAGACGGCGCCGATCCCGCCGCGCGCGATCAGGGCATCGACGCGATAGCGATCACGGAGGAGATGGCCGACCGCGACCATGAACCGAGGACCTCCCGCGAGTCGGTGGTTGGACGCGCGCGGGAAAAGCTACAGCCGCGGCCGCCTGGTCGCAAGCGACCGGCAAACCACGTTCCGTCGAGCGCGATCTGCACGTCGTCGCCGACGACGACGGGGAAGGCGACGAGTTGGCCGGTCCGGATCTCGAAGGCACCGCCGTGGAGGAAGACGACTTCGTGGGGCGACCGTCCTTGCGGGCGCAGTATGTGCCGTTGACCAGGCCGGCAGCGGTTCGCCGTCAGGACGAGGCCGCCTCGTCTCGTTCCAGGCCCTCGACGACCCACTGTTCGGCGAGCCGCTCGAAATCCACCCCGCGCCGTTTCGCGGCCGTGACGATCCGATCGAAGACCTCGCCTTCGAATGCGACGGGGAATTGGTGTAAGAGAGGGCGAGCGACTTCGAATTCGACCGGCTCGAATTCGTCCTCGAATTCGGTCGAATCGTGGGTGTCCCAGAATTCTGCCGCTTCCTCCCTGGTTCGAAATTGGGGGATCTTGGTCGCTGTGTTGACGCTCTCAACCATTGTCGGCTCCTTCATCGACGCCGAATCAATCGGCGTTCTTGAGGCGTTGCATCACGCGCGGTGAGGACGTAGAACAGACCCGGCTCCGATTCGGGCTCGACGTAGACCGCGAGGTATCTCCCGCCGCGGGTCTGACCGACGATACGGTAACGACCGTCACGTGCCCGGTCTTGGTGCGATCGACCGAACACCGCATCCTCGACTTCGGATGGATCGACTCCGTGGCGGGCGATGTGATCGATACTCGCCTGGTCCCAGGCGATACGGCGAATCCAAACCACTATGGCACCTTGGAGCCCAGCGACACCGGCCACTTAAGGTCGGAACCGAGACCCGTGGCGGCACCAATCGGAGCCGACCCGCAAGGATCATACGTCATTTGCCGATCGTGCCCGACTCAGCCGAGCCCGATCTGCACCTCGTCGCCGACGACGCGGACGGGGTAGGTCCTGGCCGGGACGACGACGGGGAAGGCGACGGGTTGGCCGGTGCGGATCTCGAAGGCGCCGCCGTGGAGGGGGCACTCGATTTCGTCGCCGACGATGGTGCCGTCGGAGAGGGAGGCCTCTTCGTGGGTGCAGCAGTCGTTCAGGGCGAAGAATTCGCCGTCGAGGTTGATCAGGCAGACGGGTTCTTCGTCCGGGCCGACTTCGACGTAGGTCATCTCGCCGGGGGCGAGGTCGGAGGTCTTGGCGACGGTGTAGAACGAGCTTTCGGCCATCAGCAGTCAGCCTTCGGGAACAGAGAGGGCAGACAGCAGCGGGCAAAAAAGAACGACGTGTTCTGCCGTCTGCCCTCTGCCGACTGTCTACTCGTCGTCTTGCGGAACGCCGTAGATACCGGCCTTGAGGACCTTCAACGGCAACAGGGCGCATTTCATGCGGGCCGGGCTGATCGGGACGCCGAGATCTTCGAGGAGGTCGTCTTTGGTGATGGCTTTGACGTCGTCGAGGGATTGACCTTCGACCAACTCGGTCAGCATCGAGGCCGACGCCTGACTGATGGCGCAGCCGCGGCCGGTGAAGCGGACCTCGTCGACGACGCCGTCTTTGACGCGGAGGTCGATGCGGACCTCGTCGCCGCAGAGCGGGTTCGTGTCCTCGTAGCTGTAATCGGCAGGGTCGAGTGTCCCCTTGTTCCGGGGATTGCGATAGTGGTCCAGGATGATTTCGCGGTAGAGGTTTTCTGCCATGGGCGATCAGTCTCAGGTTTCAGGTCTCAGGTCTCAGGTTCCCAGAAGCCCACGTCGCGGGCAGCGACTTGTGACTTGAGATCTGAGACCTGAGATTTCGTTGCTACTCAAGTCCGAAAATCCGGTTGGCCTTGTGGAGGGCGGCGACGAGGCGATCGACGTCGGCGTGGGTGTTGTAGACGTAGAAGCTGGCGCGGGTGGTAGCGACGAGACCGAGTTCGCGGACCAGCGGTTGGTTGCAGTGGTGGCCAGCGCGGACGGCGACGTTTTCGCCGTCGAGGATCGCGGCGACGTCGTGCGGGTGGATGTCGCCGAGGGTGAAGGCGACGACGCCGCTCCGTTGTGACGGATCGGACGGGCCGTAGATGGTCAGACCGGGAACCTCGGCCAGACGGTCGAGGGCGTAGCCGACGACGTCGCGCTCGTGGGCGATGATGCGGTCCACACCGAGACCGGTCAGGTACTCGACCGCGACCCCGAGCCCGATCGCCTCGCCGACGGCGGGGGTACCGGCTTCGAAGCGAGCCGGGACGTCGGCGTAGGTCGTCCGTTCCAGGGCGACCTTGCGGATCATCCCGCCGCCGCCCATGAACGGCGGCATCGCGTCGAGGAGCCACTTCTTGCCGTAGACGACGCCGGACCCCATCGGGCCGAGCATCTTGTGGCCGGAGAAGGCGAGGAAGTCGAGGTCGAGCGCCTGGGCGTCGACCGGCAGGTGCGGCACGCTCTGCGCCCCGTCGACGAGGACGAGGGCGCCGGCGGCGTGCGCCCTGGCGGCGATCTCACCGACGTCGTTGACGGTGCCGACGCCGTTCGAGACATGGGTGACGGCGACCAGCTTGGGTTCGCGCATGAGGAGTTGGTCGAAAGCATCCATGTCGAGGCGCTGATCCGAGGTCAACGGGACGTAAGCGATCTCGAATCCCTTCTCCTCGGCCAGGATCTGCCAGGGGACGAGATTCGAGTGGTGCTCCATAACCGTCAAGAGGACGAGGTCGCCCTGACCAAGGTTGCGCCGGCCCCAGGTTTGGGCGACGAGGTTGATCCCCTCGGTCGTGTTGCGGACGAAGATGCACTCGTTCGGCGAGGCGGCGTTGATGAAGGCGGCGACGAGGTGGCGGGCCTCCTCGTATTTGCTCGTCGCCAGCTCGGAGATCTGGTAGACGCCGCGGTGGATGTTGGCGTTGTAGCGCCGGTAGTAGTCGTCGAGGGCGTCGATCACCGCCGCCGGTTTCTGCGAACTGGCGGCGCTGTCGAGGAAAACGAGCGGGAGTTGGTCCGGCGCGACGGGTTGGTTGAGGATGGGGAAGTCGGTGCGGATCGCGGCGGCATCGAGCGGAGTAGCTGGGTGAGTGGTTTGGGTGGTCATTGTGGTGGTCCTCTTCGGCCCCCACCCCCAACCGCCACCGCACCCAGAGGGTTCCCGGTACCCGGCCCTACGTAGGGGGAGGGGAGCACGCTCATCGGCGCGGTTCCACCTCTCCTGCCGTAGCGGGAGAGGGGGCAGGGGGTGAGGGTCGTCTATAGCCCGACTTTCCGCGCGATCGCGCTCTCCAAAAAGCTCTGAATCTCCTCGACCGGAATGCGGTCGATCACTGGACGGAAGAAGCCTTCGACGATCAGTTTCTGGGCTTCGGTGTAGGGGATGCCGCGGGCTTGCAGGTAGAAGATGTGCTCGGGGACGACCTGCGAGACGGTGGCGCCGTGGGTGCAGCGGACGTCGTTGGCGCCGATTTCCAGGTTCGGGATCGAGTCGGCGCGGGCCTGGCGGGAGAGGACGAGGTTGCGGTTCTGCTGGTAGGCGTCGGTTTTCTGCGCGCCCTCGGAGACCTTGATCAGACCGGAGTAGACGGAGCGGGCGCTGTCTTTGAGGGCGCCTTTGAATTCGAGGTCGCTGGTGGCGTAGGGCGACTCGTGCAGTTGCCAGGTGTGGTGGTCGAAGAACTGGTCGCCGTCGGCGAAGAAGATACCGAGCATCTCGGCAAGGGCGTTTTGGCCGCGCAGGTGGGAACCGATCGAGTTCTTGGTGAACTTGCTACCGAGGGTGACGTGGAGCGAATTGAGCGTCGCGTCGTTGCCGAGGATCGCCCGCTCGGTCATGAAGTTCCAGACGTGGCGGCCCCAGTCCTGGACCTGGACGTAGCGGAGTTTGCTGCCCTTGCCGAGGATCAACTCGACGACACCGGAGGCGAATGCCTGCGTGTCCTGCGTCGGCGAGTTGAAGGCGTCGACGAAGAACGCCTCGGCGTTGTCTTCGAGGACGACCAGGGTGTGGGAGAAGATGGCCGCGCCCGGTTCCTGCCCGATCGCGAAGGAGCGGAAAGGCAGCTCGACCGTGACGTCTTTCGGCACGTAGAGGAACGTGCCTCCCTGCCGGAAGGCGGCGTGCAACGCCTCGAATTTGCCGAAGTCGACCGGGACCGCCTGGGTCATGAAATGGCGCTGGACCAGTTCCGGGTAGTCACGGACGGCGGTGTCGAGGTCGGTGTAGACGACACCCTGGGCGGCGAGGTCGTCGTCGATCTCGGCAAAGACGGTCGAGGCGTCGCGCTGGACGACGACACCGGCGCGCTCGCTCTCGTTCGAGACGGTGGTGTCCTGGACGGAGGCGAGGAGTCCGTCGAGCGAACCGACGCGCTCGCCGGCGGCCGCGAACGGGGTCAGGCGGTCGAGTTTGAGACCGCGGAGATCGGTCCGGCGCCACTCCTCGTCGGTGCGCTTCGGCATCGGGAGGCGTTCGTAGGTCTCCCAGGCGGCGAGACGGGCCTCACGAACCCACCCCGGTTCGCCTTTGCGGGCGGAGAGGTCTTCGACAGCCTCGCGGGAGAAGCCGGTAAATGTGGTCGGTTTGGCGATGGTTGCTTCCATTGGCACCTCGGCAAGAAGGGTAACGTCGTGGTCGGTCGGCAGGGCGGACACGGAGGTCCGCCCCTACGCAGG
>DATBFX010000513.1:0-2353 GCA_036558305.1 Thermomicrobiales bacterium
GCAGAAACCGGCGCGTGCGACTCATGCCCCACGTCTCCGAGGGCATGCCGGCGGCGACCAGGCGCTTGATCGTGGACATGCTCACCCCCATGAGGGCGGCAAGCTCACGCGCGTCCACGTAGCGTTCCGTCACGGGCGCCACGACTTGGCCCTCGTCATCCGCCCGCGCCTCTCATTCGGTCGCGCAGTTCGATCAGACGCGCGGTGATCGCGTTGGCCTGTCTCTGGCGTTCGGGCGGGTGGCGGTCGGGGTGCGCAAGCGCGATCGCGCCGCCCAAGAGGTCGGGGTCGAGCGCGGTGGAGGCCATGTCCGCCCGCTCGCACAGGGCGCCGTCGCCGAACCCGATCGCATAGCCCTTCGCCTCACCGGCCGCGAAGCCCTGGCGAAACCCGGCGTCATAGCGATCGTCTGGTTGGCCGTGGCGATCGTGCCAACAGGACCAGCATTGCCGGTGCCAGTGGCGATCGGGGGAGAACGCCTTGCCGCAGATCTCGCAGTTGCGGATCACGGCCCGATCTCCAAAGGGGGGGAGGTGGAAAGGACCCCCCCTCCACGCACGCACACACGCACACCCACGGTCACGCCTCCGCCCAACAGGCGTCGGCCAGGCGGTCGAGGGACGGCAGGATCTCGACGTCGTCGGGGAGGGGATCGCCGGTCCAGTAGCGCGCGGCCTTGTTGCGGCGGTCTTCGAGGTTGACCACGTAACTCTCGGCGCGCTTGACGCGGCGACTGATCGAACTGACGTCGAGGCTCAACGCCTCGGCGAGCTTGCGGCGGGTGACGCCGGTCTTTTCGTCTCCCAACATGGGGATCGCGGCGACCAGTTCGCGCACGGTGGCCGGGACGGTGGCCTCGACGGCGGCGGCGATCGTCCCGCCGACCAGGGCGCGGACGGTGTCGTAGTCCTCCAAGGTGGCGACGATGCGCCCGGCGCGATCGCGGCGGCGGTTGGCTTGATGCAACAGCGCGCAGGCCCGGATCAGGACCAAGAGCGCGCCGAAGTCGCGCCGTAGCCGTACGGCCTTGGGCGGGACGAGCTTGGCCAGGGCCGGGGCGAACGGGATCGTTACCTCTCGCGGTCCTCGTTCCAGCCATCGTTGTAGGGCTAGCCATGACCCAAGGTCGACGCTATGCGGCGTCTCGTCGGCCAACACTCCGAGGACGGCGGCGGTCTGTTCGGCGGTGTCCGAGACGGTCACGCTCATCAACCGCGTTTCCAACTGATCGTCGGTCACGACGTCCGTCGTGGAGATCAAGGCCGACGTCGGTCCGGGCCGTTCGATCAAGCGCGTGACGTGTTGGTTGGTCTTGGGATCGAGTTCAACGACCTCGTAGCGCAACCGCTGTTCGGAGATCAACGACCGCAAGAGGTACGGCCCGAACTCGCGCCCGGCCAACGCCGCCCACTCGGCGATGACGAGGAACCGGTGAGCCAGGGGTTCCGTCCCGTACAGGAGCGCGCGTTCACTTTGGGCGGTCAACTCGTAGAACGCCGACTCCGGGAAGAACCGGACCACGGACTTCAAGAGGAACGACTTGCCGGCGGCCGAGACGCCCTTGATCACGACGCCCTGCGGACGGTCCAGTAGGCGCGAGGTCAACGCCAGGTAGACCAACCGGGCCTCGCGTTCCAGACCGGCAACGCCCGAGGACGCCAACGCCTCGGCGAATCGGTCCAACACCGCCGGGTCGTCGGTGAGGTCGCCCGCCGCCTCGAAGGCGTCGGAACGTTCGGCGTCGGTGCGTTCGGCCGCCCAAGTGATGAACGTCTGCGCCTCGTCCATCGCGGCCTTGACGGCGGCGCGGAACCGACCCACGTCGGGATCGGCAAGCCAAAGCTCGTTGAGGTCGTTGTGAGGCGCCAGGCGCAGGAGTCGGGCGCGGCCGTCCAATGACGATCGTCCCAACCAGTCGAGCACCCGCGCGCCTCCGTCGTCTGGCTTGCCGTTGACGTCGCCCTCGATCACCACGTAGACCTCGGAGATCCCGTCGAGGTGGGCGGCGTCCCGAGGTTCGTTCCAACCATCGGCGCCGGGCAAGCCGAGACATGGAACGTCGGCGTGCCATGCCGTGACGGTGTCCGTCTCGCCCTCGACCAACAACGTCCACCCGATGGCACGGATCTCGTCCAGACGCCAGAGGCCATACAACGACGCCTTGGACCCCTTCCGCCAGCGTGTCCGCAGACCGGGACCGTTGAGGGAGACACGGAACTTGATCCCCGCCTCTTGGGCGTGCGGATCGAGGTAGGGAATCTTGATCGCGGGGTCCTCGAAGAACCGGAAGTCCTGCCACCCCACCGCGTTCGATTTCAGGAACTCGATCGGCAACCGCTTGGCCGTCGCCAGT
>DATBFX010000514.1:0-37305 GCA_036558305.1 Thermomicrobiales bacterium
GTCAGGTAAGGCCCCCGGCAGACCACCGGGTGGCGAGGCGGCGGGTGGACGGCGGGCAACCGACCGGAGCCGAGCCGTGCTCATGGCCGAGGGCGGACCCCCGGCCCCGCCCCCCCCGCGCCCCGTTCCCGCCGGGTCGCCAACCGAGGCGTCCCAGGAGCGAACGGACCAGACGCGGACCGACGGGGACCGAGGTGGTCGAGGACTTTGATCCATCGGATCGACGTGTGCAGCACCCGATTGTGTGTGGTGGCGTGGCCGCGGGACCCGCGGGGTCCTACTAAGCGCGCGTGCAGTTGCGTGACTTCGCGAAGCAGTCGTGGCGTCGTTCTTGGCGTGGGGGCCGGGCCGCGGGGGCGGGGTGGCGGGTGAGCCACTCGGACCCTGGGGTGGTGGGCGGGCCCGTGGCCGGGGGCGCGGCGGACCCACCCGGTCCCATCCCGAACCCGGTCGTGACCCGCCGCAGCGCCGGAGAGTACTGCGGGGGCGACCCCGCGGGAGGCGAGGCCGCCGCGGGCCCGCCGACCATCGCAGGACCAGCCGGGGGAGGACACCCCCCCATCCTGGCCCCGCGGCCCGGCCCCCGCGCCACCGTTCGATTCCCGCTGCTCGTTCGGACCACGCAGGCACCGCCGCGGGGTGGAGCAGCGGCAGCTCGTTGGGCTCATAACCCAAAGGCCGGGGGTTCGAATCCCCCCCCCGCTACCATGGAGGCCCGGGACCGATTCGGTCCCGGGCCTTTTTGTGTTCGACGAAATCACTCTTGGTCGATCAGAAAAGACTCAATTGCGTCGACGCCTCCTGCGCCTTCGCCTGCTCCAGATCGGTGCGCGCACTCAGCGGTGGAAAAAACGCTGCGAAGACGGCATCACTCGGAAACAGGGCCCGAAACCGGCCTGCGGTTTCGTGAAGCCGGCGCAAGAGGTAGGGGATGCTTTCGTCTTGCGCGTATTGGTGTCGCAGGCCCAGTTCGCCGTCTTGCCGCTCGTAGATCTCGAGACGTTCTCCGGCCTTTGGCGGTGGGTTCAACCGGGCAAGGAGGCGCTTGAGACGCGGCTGCGACGCCAGCGTCTCATTGTTGAGCATCGACCACTGGGTGAACTCTCCCACGTCCAGGTCGTGGCGCCGGATTCGCTCGCCAAGGTCGAAATACGCTTCCCGCACCGCCGCCGGATCCTCTGTCATGAAACCTCGTGCCGCCGCCTGAAGAAATCGCCGGAAGCACGGTTCCATTTTGCGGCTGCGTAGCGCGCTCCCCTTGAGCAGGATCTTCTCGTCATACGTCAACAACCCGTACGTTTTCACGCGAAGCGAAAGCATCGCCCGATACCGTCCGTCGTGACCCAGGCGGATTCCGTGCGGGAGTTGTGCCGCCACCTTGTCGATGTAGACCCGCTCGTCCGCAACGGACCGTACGTCCTCCGGCGGAACGAAATAGACACCGTCCGTGTCCACTTCGATCGGCACGGCGCCCGACGCGCGAAGCGCCTCGACGGTCGTCTTGATGATGCGCTGGCCGGCAAGCGTCACCCGGCGCGCCGCGTCGTAGTCGTTGAACAGCCCCGCGCCGAACCCAAGGTACCCGTAGAACGAGTTGATCAAGACTTTGAAACTCGATTGAAGTCCCTCCCACATCGCCCGCTCTTCACCGGTCGTCTCACGGCTACGCGCCTTGGCGTGGAGCCGTCGTTGCGTCAATTCGCGCAGCATCGGCAGGTAGGCGCCGAGCGTGTCGCTTGCCGAGGTAATGCCGTCGACGAGCATGATCGACGGATAGAGACTCTCGACGTCGCACTTGACGACGGGCGAGAACGATCCGACCTCCAGCAGATCGGCGTATCCACCCGGGTAGTCCTGGGGCGGTTGCGCAAGCGGCACGCTGTGTCCCTGCAACACGTAGGCACGGACCATCAGGTCGTTGATCTTGCCGCCGGGTCCGCCCGTTGCCACGTTCTGAAACGAGCGGGGCAGCAACTGCGTCTGATAAAACTCGGTCGGTACCGCGAGCCGTCCCAGGATGTCGACGTCGCGCACGTCGTCGAGCGAGTAACGGAGCAGCCGATCGCGATCCGTGCGCCAGACGTCTCGAATCTGATCGCCGGGAACGAATTCGCGGTCGGGACGCGTCAACCCCAACGCCTCGACGGCGTTTTTCAGCCCGTAGCTCGTCAAGTGCCCGCCGGCATCATAGCGCTGGATCTGCTGGTAGGTATCGACGATGTGGCGCCCGTACGCGTACGCGGGCGTAAAGGGAAGCGACAACGGGCCGGCCTTGAAGCGCCGTTGACCCTCGCCGACGCGGAGCGTGCTCTGGTCCCTTCCCCACCTCAATTCGAGACCGAACCGCGCCGCCCGCGCCGAAAGGAAGGGCAAGTCGAAGTTGAACAGGTTATGGCCTTCGATGACGTCCGGGTCGAGCGCGGCGATCCGATCGGAAAGCCGCGAAATCAATTCCTCCTCGCTCTCCTCGAGCACGAGCAGTTCCTCATGACCGTGGGAGGTCTTCAGCGCAACGACAATCAGTTGCGCCGCCGGATCGCGCGCATCGAACCCCGTCGTTTCGATGTCGAGCTGGAGCCGGCACAGATCCTCGTACACCATCCCCTTAAACAACGTCCGACCGGTCGCGATCAAGTACTGCTCGACCGGTGAGCTGACGTCGAACAGCCGCTCGCTGGCGTCGCGCGCGGCACGCGTGGCCTCACCGTACGCCTGCCAGGTCGGAAACCGCACGAGATAACGGAGTGGATGGTGACCGGCCAATTCCTCGGTCTGGGGTCGGCTTCGAATTGCCGCCCACGGCTCCGCTCGCGCGGCCAGCAGCCAGGGTTGGAACGACTCGGACGCTGCCTCGACCCCGCCGTGCTCGCCACGCCGGTAGACCGTCACCCGGTCCGACCCCGCCGGTTCGACGGCGACGATCCGCGACGTCGGATCGGTTCCATAGAGCAATTCGTCGGTCGACAACCGCACACAGCGAGTCCCGTCGGTCATAACAAGAAGGGTACCCGACGACGTCGCGCTTGCCGACCCCAGGCACGGCGGGATTGCCGATCACGGGGCGACGAACGTCAGGTACGCGGCGGTCACAAGGTACCGAAACAGCGGGACGAATAGGTGGTATGTCATGCCTTATGAGGCAATATCGTTGTTGGAACCTCGCGCCATGGCTTGCGAAAAACCCGTCGTGACCTCCGTACTATTGTCGCTCCCTCCAACCGTTCCTATGATCGCTCTCAGGTAAACGGGTCACTGCGGAACCCACAGACCCACTGCCAACGCGGGAGCACCATCCCGCGCCGGGACGTGCTGTGCCAAGTTCGGCTGCCTGCCGCCTCGGTGCGACTGGCGCGAGCGACCAGCGGAGGAAGGATCGATGAAAGGCGGCAGTAAGCTCTTCTTGATCGCGGGGGTCGGGCTGGCCGTCCTGGCGATCGGACTCCTCTTCGTCGGCATGTCTGGCGGCGGGGGCGGCAAGGCCGACGCGAACAAGCCGGACACGAAGTCCGACAAGGTGACGGTGGTCCAGGCCGCCGTCGCGATTCCCGCCCACCAACTGTTGAAACCCGAGGATCTGATCGAGGTCAAGGTCGCGGCGGACGCGGCGCCCGCCGACGCCGTGTCCTCAAGCGCCGAGGTGGTCAATCAATCGTATCGGCTGCCGCTCGCACAGGGGCAGGTTCTCCTGAAGACGCAGACCGAAACGCCGGGTATCCGCAACGACATCGAAAAGGGGTACCGGGCGGCCTCGATTCCGGTCGACGCGGTCAGCTTGCTCTCCGGTCTCGTCCAGGATCAGGACTACGTCGACATCGTCTTCCATGCCCGGATCGATCTCGTTCGCCTGCTCCCGACCACCCTGGCCGAAACGCCGGAAGACAGTCTCTACAAATACGGCAGTAAGGGCAGCGGCAACGGCAGCGACGGCGGCAACGGCAGCGGCGGCGACGACGGCAGTTCCGTGACCGAGGCCCAGGGCGGTCCGATCATGTGGATCCCCGCCGGCATCGACTACGTCACCCATCCCGCGACCGGCGATCCGGGTTCCAAGTTCTACATCCGCGACGCCGGCAAGGATCTCGAACCGGTCGCCAAGATCATCGTCCAGGACGTCAAGGTCTTGCGCGTCGTCCGACCCGGCGAAGCCTTCGCCGCCGACGGCACCCTGGCGGGACAGGCCACCGGCACCGACGTCACTGCCCAATCGGACAAAGACGCCGTCGGCTATCTGATCCTCCAGGTCACCCCGGCCCAGGCCGAGGCGATCACCTTCATGCAGGACAAGGACAACCAGCACACCTACCAGGTGATCGTCCGCGGCAAGGACGACCACGACACGGTGGAGACCACCGGCATCACCTTCAAGATCCTGGCCTCCGACGAGCAATGGTCGATGCCCTGGCCGCAATCGGTAACCGCGCCCAAGACGCAGACCAAATCGAAGTCCTCCAAGACTCCGACGCCGCAGGCGTCCGCGACGCCGGCCGCGACGGCGTCGCCCCAAGCGACGACCACGTAAGACGCAGGCAACCTCGTCCGCTCGCGGATCGCCGGTCTCGTGAAGACCGGCGATCCGCGGCGGGAACTCACGAACGGGATCATCTCGGGACACGCGTACGGAGTTAGCGGAATGGCCGGTTCGGGCAAGATTCGTGTTCTGATCGTCGACGACATCGTCGAGAGCCGCGACAACGTCGCCAAGCTCCTCCGCTTCGAACCCGACGTCGACATCGTCGGCACCGCGGAGGGTGGGCAGGAAGGCATCGACCTCGCCTTCCAGCTCGAACCCGACATCGTCCTCATGGACATCAACATGCCGGGGATCGACGGCATCACGGCGACCACGCGCATCTGCAGCCGCCTGCCCAACACCGCCGTCATCATGATGTCGGTCCAGAACGAACCGGACTACCTCCGGCGGTCGATGCTGGCCGGCGCCCGCGAATTCCTCTCCAAACCGTTCAGCCTGGACGAGCTCGTCGAGAGCATCCGCCACGTCCACCAGCTTGCCCAGTCGAGTCGCCGCGTCGTCGCCGATCCCACGGTACACGCCGCCTCACCCGCCGGCGGCAAGGCGAAGCGCGCCCAGATCATCTCCGTCTTTAGTCTCAAGGGGGGCGTCGGCCGGAGCACGGTCGCCGCGAACCTGGCCGTCGCGCTCCGCAATGCGATGCCGGACCGCGAGGTCGCCCTCGTCGACGGCAACCTGCTCTACGGCGACGTCGGCGTCATGATGAACGTCAAGGACAACAAGACCATCGCCGACATCGTCCGCAACTTCAACACCCTGGATCGCGACCTCGTCCACGACATCCTCGTCACCCACTCGTCCGGTGTGAAGGTGCTGCTGGCGCCCCCGGATCCCCAGGCCGGCGAGCAGGTGACCGCCGAGCACATGCGCCAGATCCTGCACCACCTCCACGCGATGGCCGAGTTCATCGTCGTCGACACCAGACCGTCGTTCGACGACGTGACGCTTTCGCTCCTGGACCACTCCGACCGCATCCTGCTGGTGCTGACCCTGGAGTTGACGGCGATCAAGGGCGCCAAGCAATACCTCGAATTGTGCGATCTCCTCGGCTACGACAGCGACAAGATCCAACTCGTTTTGAACCGGGCTTCAGTCCAATCCGCCATCCCGATCGCCGACGTCGCGGGTAGTCTCAAGGGCGAGATCATCGCCAAACTGCCCGACGACCCGATGACGGCGCTCCGCGCGATCAACGAAGGCGTGCCGTTCCAACAGAGTGCGCCCAATACCCCGCTCGCGCACGAAGTCGCGGCCCTGGCCGACTTCCTGACGCGTGCGGACCAACCCGACGACCACGAGGAACCGACGCCGATCTCGGCGCCTCAGACGAAGGGACTCAGCCGGTGGATCCGCCCCGGCCAGAAGAAGAAGGCCGGTTGATGATGCGCTCGCCACATCGCGCTGGTGTGCCGCCCGTCGGCCGTCGTAGTAGCGCGTCACCGCCGAACCCGAGGGGCCGGCGAGAGACACCGCAGGGAGGTAGACGACCGTGTCGCTCCTGAAACGCCTGAACAGTGAAACGGCGACGATCGGTCCCGCCGGTTCGACCAAACCGATCGCGCCAGCCGCCGGCGGCGGCACACCGGGCGCGACGACCGGCGAGTTGTTCTCCCGGTCCACCTCCCCGATCGCGGGTCCGGCGGCGACCGGCGAACTCTTTACGGCGCCCGCCGCGACCCCGCGGACGACCTCGACGCTGCCGGAACCCCCGGCCGGCTCCGCCCGCGGCCGCTCCGCCAAACCGGACTCGTTCGGCGAGCTCAAGGCGCGCGTGCAGAATCGCCTGATCGCCGAACTCGATCCCCGGATGGACCTCGGCAACGCCGAAGAGGTCCGGCGCACGGTCGAGGAGACGTTCGCCTCGGTGCTCGAAGCGGAAGGGATCACCCTAACCCGCGTCGAGCGCCTGCGCTTGTTCGAGGCGATCTCCGCCGAAATCCTCGGCTACGGTCCGATCGAACCGCTGCTCAAGGACGCGACCATCAACGAAGTGATGGTCAACGGGCCCCGCCAGGTCTACGTCGAGCGCCAGGGCAAACTCGAATTGACCGAGGTCGTCTTCCAGGACGACGACCACGTGATGCGGGTGATCGACCGGATCGTCTCGCCGCTCGGTCGTCGCATCGACGAATCGTCGCCGACGGTCGATGCCCGCCTTCCGGACGGTTCCCGCGTCAACGCCATCATCCCGCCGATCGCCCTCAACGGCCCGACGGTCACCATCCGGAAATTCTCGAAGGACCCCTTCACGGTCGAAGACCTGATCCGGTTCGGCACCTTCACCGCCGAGATGGCGACCTTCCTCAAAGCCTGCGTCGAGGCACGCCTGAACATCATCGTCTCCGGCGGTACCGGTTCCGGTAAGACGACCATGCTCAACGTCCTCTCCTCGTTCATCCCGGACGACGAGCGGATCGTCACGATCGAGAACGCCGCCGAACTCCAACTGCGCCAGGAACACGTGGTCCGGCTCGAATCCCGTCCGCCCAACATCGAAGGCAAGGGCGAGATCACGATCCGCGACCTCGTCATCAACTCCCTCCGGATGCGCCCCGAACGGATCGTCGTCGGGGAATGCCGCGGCGGCGAGGCGCTCGACATGCTCCAGGCGATGAACACCGGTCACGACGGCTCGATGACCACCGCCCACGCCAACAGCCCGCGCGACACCCTCTCCCGTCTGGAGACGATGTGCCTGATGGCCGGTATGGACCTGCCGGTCCGCGCCATCCGCGAGCAGATCGCCGCCGCCGTCGACCTCATCGTCCAGCAGGAACGGTTGAAGGACGGTTCGCGCAAGATCACCAGCGTCACCGAAGTCCAGGGCATGGAAGGCGACGTCATCGTCATGCAGGACATTTTCACCTTCCAGCAGACCGGCATCGAGAACGGCAAGATCGTCGGCCGGATGAAACCGACGGGTATCCGACCGAAGTTCATCAGCCGATTCGAGGTCGCCAACATCTACCTGCCGCCGAACATCTTCGGCGCCGGGATCTCGTTCTAAGCCGACGGACGGAAGCCGTCGTGCGGACCGCGTCGAATGGCAACGGAGATAACGCGGGTCGCCCAACGGCAGCGAGGCAGCATGCATGAACACGCCGGTGCTCTTCGGGGTCGTCGCGGTCGCGGTCGTTTTCCTCGTCGTGGCAATGATTGTCCGGAGGCGAGAAAAACCGACCGCCGACGACGTGATGGAACGGATGGGGCGCTTCGCCACGCGCGAGGATTTCCTCGCGGTGTCGGAGGGCAGCGGCAGGGGTCAACCGAACAAGGCCGCTCGCACCATCGAGGAACTGGTCAAGGGCCGCGGCATCGCCGGACGGACCGCCGCCCTCCTCGCCCGCGCCGACGTGCGGATGACCGTCGGCGAGTTCCTTCTCGTCCGCTTCGCGGCCGCCGTGGGCGGGTTTGCGGTCGGCTTCGTCGTCCTTTCCCGGATCGCTCCCGCGTTGGGCGCGTTGCTCGGAATCGTCACGGCCTTCATCGGCTACGCCATCCCGTTCTTCTACCTCACCTTGAAGGCCAAGCGCCGGCGCAAGAAATTCATCGAGCAACTCGGGGACACCATCTCGCTGATGGCCAATTCCCTGCGGGCGGGTTACAGCTTGCTCCAAACGATGGACATGGTCGCCCGAGAGACCGCCGATCCGATGGCGACCGAGTTTCGCCGGGTCGTGCGCGAGATCGGACTCGGCATCAGCAATCAGGAGGCGATGGAGAACCTGCTGCGCCGGGTGCCGAGCGACGACCTCGACCTGCTCGTGACGGCGATCAACATCCAGCACGAGGTCGGCGGTAACCTCGCCCAGATCTTGACCACCATCGGCCACACCATCCGCGAGCGGGTCCGGATCAAGGGCGAGATCGGCGTCCTCACCGCCCAGGTCCAGATCTCGGGCTACATCATCACCGTGATGCCGATCGGCCTGGCGCTGTTCATCTTCATGATGAACCCCGATTACATGCTGCCGCTGTTCGCCTGGCCGTACATCTGCATGCCGATCGCCAGCATCTTCATGATCGTGGCCGGCTTCTTCATCATGCGCAAGATCACGGCGATCGAGGTCTGATCGGCGCCCGTCCCGACGCCGGCGATTGCGCCCAGGCAGACTGGGACGTAGAGCGCGAGGAGAGAAACATGTCGCCGCAGTTGATCGGTGGGTTCATCTTCCTGATGAGCGCCGGGTTGATCCTCGTCGGGCTCAGCCGGCGCAAACCCGCGGTCAGTCTGGAGGAGCGGTTGGCGACCTTCGCCGACCGCACCGTTTCGCTGGAACACCAGGAGCTTCAGCAGCCGTTCTCCGAGCGCGTGATCAAGCCCATCATCAAGGGTTGGGCGATCAAGATCGGATCGCGGTCGCCGGTGCAGGCGCACGAACGGACGCGACTGCTCCTGGCGCAGGCCGGCAACCCGAGCGGACTTGGGCCGGCCGAATTCCTCGGTCTCAAGGTCCTGCTGGCCATCGGTCTCGGCGGCGGTTCGTTCGTGCTCTTCATGCTGTCGCGCATGGCGCCGCCGATGAACCTGATCATCCCCGCCGCCCTCGCCGTCTTCGGCTACTTGCTGCCGGGGATCTGGCTCAAGCGCCAGATCAAATCGCGCAAGAAAGAGATCACCAAGGCGCTGCCCGACGCGATCGACCTCCTCACCATCAGCGTCGAATCCGGTCTCGGTTTCGACCCCGCCCTGATGCGCGTCGCCGAAAAGTGGGACAACCACCTCTCGCGGGAATTCGCCCGCGTCCTGTCCGAGATGCGGATCGGCAAGAGCAAACGCGAGGCGTTGCGCGAGATGTCGCAACGGGTTGGCGAGGACGGGTTGACCACCTTCGTCAGCGCCGTCATCCAGGCGGACCAACTCGGCGTCGCGATCACGCAGGTGCTGCGCATCCAATCCGAAGCGATGCGGATCCGCCGCCGCCAACGCGCGGAAGAGCTGGCCCAGAAGGCTCCGATCAAGATGCTCTTCCCGATGGCGTTTCTGATCTTCCCCGCCCTCTACGTCGTCATCCTTGGCCCCGCCGTCCCCCGCATCGTCGAGGCTTTCAGGTAACCGACTCTCCGTCGTCGATCGCACTTTTCGGACGCGCCCTGCCGGCAATCGGTGGGGCGCGTTGCATAGTACGTGGGGCAGGCGCGGTCGGGTCCCGGCCGACGTGCAGACAGCGCGATATGATGCCGCGTGACGTGTGGAGCAACCCCAGTATGTCGAAATCGGGATTCGAGACATTCGCGATGCGGCGCGTGACCGCCATCTTGCGCCTCACCGGAGATGCCGCCGTCGAAGCGCTCTATCCCCGTCGCTGCGCCGGTTGCGGCCGGCGCGGCTACTGGGTTTGCGCCGACTGCGACGCGGCGCTCCGACGCTTTGCTCGCCCCTGGTGCGACCGGTGCGGCGCTCCGCCCGACCTGATCCCCTGCCGCTGCACCGAGTTGCCCGATGCCCTCGCGATTGTGCGATCCGTCGCGCTCGACGACGGTTGGCTCCGGTCCGCCGTTCGCAGCTTCAAGTACGCCGGCGAATCCGCGCGCGCCGACCACCTGGGCGCTCTCCTCCTCCCGCTGCTGGCCGATCTGCCGCCGTTCGACGCCCTGGTACCGGTTCCCCTCCACCGGCAACGCGAGCGACGGCGCGGCTACAACCAGGCGCGCCTCCTGGCCGAGGCGGCGGCCCACACCGATTCGTTCAGGGTCGAGGAACCCTTGCTCCGTACTCGCCCGACCCATCAGCAGGTCGGACTCGACGCCGAGGCGAGACGGGCCAACGTCCGCGGCGCCTTCGCCGTCAAAACCGGCACGGCCGTCCACGGCAAGCAATTCGTCCTCGTCGACGACGTCTTGACGACGGGTTCCACACTCGGCAACTGCGCCGAAACCCTCGTGGCAGGAGGAGCCGCCTGGGTCGGCGCCGTGACGCTCGCGCGCGAGGCGTAACGACCAGCCCTCACCCCCGGCCCCTCTCCCTTCCGAGGGAGAGGGGAGCGTTCCTCAAACGGGGGCGGCGGACTTCGAGGCAATCGCCGTCGTCGGCACGGTTCCCCCTCTCCCTCGGAAGGGAGAGGGGGCGGGTACCCTCTGGGTGCTGGTGAGGGCGGTCGATCACCCACCGACCCGCTTCACGAACTCCGCGGCCGTCCGCCTCGCCCACGCCTCGGCCTCGAACACGTCGCCGACCTCCGTCAACGCGGACGCCGAGTGCGCCTCGAGCACCCGCTCTACGATCCGGGCGATGTCGAGGAATCCGATTTTACCGGCTTGGAACGCCTCCACGGCGATCTCGTCTGCCGCGCTCAACACCGTGGGGTAGGTCAATCCCTGCTCCCCGGCCTTCCGCGCCAGCACCAACGCGGGGAACCGCTCGAGGTCGGGACGCTCGAAGCGGAGCGTCCCGACCTCGGCCAACTCGAGGCGCCGGCAGGGGCTGCCGGCGTGTTCGGGGTAGGTCAGTGCGTACTGGATCGGCAGGCGCATGTCGGGCAGGCTGAGCTGCGCGATCTGACCGCCGTCGGCGAACTCGACGATCGAATGGACGATGCTTTCGGGGTGGACGAGGACGTCGATGTTGTCGTACGGCACCGAAAACAACCAATGCGCCTCGATGACCTCCAGCCCTTTGTTCATCAGCGTCGCGGAGTCGATCGTGATCTTTCCGCCCATCTGCCAGGTGGGATGGGCGAGCGCCTCCTGCGCGGTCACCGCCGCCAGTTTCTCGCGCGGAGTCGTGCGAAACGGCCCGCCGGACGCGGTCAGGATGAGGCGGGCGACGTCGTCTCGTTTCGGGACGCCAAGCGCCTGCCAGATTGCGCTGTGCTCGCTGTCGACCGGACGAATCTCGACACCGTGGCGAGCGGCGAGCGGCATGATGAGCTCGCCGGCGCAGACGATCGTCTCCTTGTTGGCCAGCGCGATCGTCTTGCCCGCTTCGATCGCGCGGTACGTCGGCACGATCGCCGCGTGCCCGGACGTCGCCACCACCACGATCTCGGCCGCGGGATGCGTGGCGGCCGCGATCAGTCCGTCCTCGCCCGACAGGAAACCGGTTTCGATGGCATCGACCGCTTCGGCGTGGCAAGTGTCACAGGCAACAACGTCCGGTTGGAACAACCGAACCTGCTCTGCCAGCAGGTCGTGCTTGCTCCCAGCCGCCAGGGCGACGACGCGAAACCGCTCCGGCATTCGCCCGATCACGTCGAGCGTCTGTCGCCCGATCGATCCGGTCGAACCGAGTACGGCGACGCCGACGAGACCCGACGCGGCGGCGGTCACGCGAAGATCCGATCGATCAAGGTCGCCAGGTACCACCCCGCCGTGAAGGTGAAGAGGAGCGCGTCGAGCCGGTCGAGCATCCCGCCGTGACCAGGAATCAGGGTGCCGCTGTCCTTCACCCCCGCCTGCCGTTTCATGACGGACTCGGCCAGGTCGCCGACGACGCCGATGGCGCCGATGGCGATCCCGAGGAGGAGTCCGATCGCCCAGGAGACGTCCAATCCGAACACCACCACCGCCACCGCCCCGGTCAACGCCGCCGCGGCAAGTCCCCCGACCAACCCCTCGACGGTCTTCTTGGGACTGACGACGGGGATCAACGGGCGGCGACCATACGACCGTCCGACGAGATACGCCCCCGAATCGGAGAGCCAGGTAATCAAGATCACCGTCAGGAGCCAGGCGAGACCGCGCGGTGCCGCCGGCCACCCGAGCGAGGCCCAACCGGCCAGATCGTCGAGCCACCCGACGTCGATCGTACCATCCATCTTCCGCATCGCGATCGCGGCGAAGAGCGGCACGCCGAGGTAGAGCGTACCGGCCGCCGCCAGCGCCCACTCGACGAACGTCCCCTGGAGGTCCTTGCGCAGCATCAACTCGACGAACGGCAGGCCCACCGCGAGCGCGACGACGCCGAGGAGCGCCTGTGCCCCGCCACCCGTTCCCGCCACCAGCGCGAAGGCCGGCACGAGCACTAACCCGAACGGTTTCGTCCCGAGACTGATCCTGACGGCGAGCGCCTGGTACTCGTGGGCACCGATCGTAAGCAGGATCGCCAGCACGACCGCCCAGACCGGCCCGCCCATGAAGGCCGGTACCAGGCCGACGATGACCACCCCGACCGAGCTGATCGTCCGTTGCCGCACGGTGGACTCAGTTTCGACCGGCCGCGGCCGCGGCCGAGACGTGACCGAAGCGACGCTCCCGCCGGGAATAATCGAGGACGGCCTCCCGCAGCTCGTCCGGTCCGAAGTCCGGCCAGAGCACCGGACTGAAGTGCAACTCGGCGTAGGCCGCCTGCCAGAGCAGAAAATTGCTCATCCGGTACTCGCCCGAGGTCCGGATGATCAGGTCCGGATCGGGCATGTCGTGGGTGTAGAGGTGGGCGGCGATCGTGCGCTCGTCGACGTCCTCGGCCGGAATCCCGGCGGCGACGATGTCGCGAACCGCCTGAATGAGTTCCTGCCGCCCACCGTAATTGAACGCCAGGGTCAGTATCAGGCGGTCGTTGTCCTTGGTGAGGTCGATCGCGTCGAGGACCGACTGCCTGAGTTCGGGTGCCAACCCTTCCAGACTGCCGATGTGGCGGAGTTGGGCGCCCTGGCGGTGGAGTTCCTCGGTTTCGCGCTCGATCGCCTCGCCGAGGATCCGCATGATCCCCTCGATCTCCTCGGCCGGTCGCCGCCAGTTCTCGGTCGAGAAGGCCCAGAGCGTCAGGTAGCGGATACCGATCTCGCCCGCGGTGAACGTGATCCGGCGGATGTTGTCGGTGCCTCGTTCGTGCCCGACCACCCGCGGCAAACCGCGGCGGGCTGCCCAGCGGCCATTGCCGTCCATGATGATCGCGACGTGCCGCGGGATGACCGCGGCCGGCAACTGCGCGACCGCATTGGCCAGTTCAGCGTCTTCTCCGGCGTCGCCGGCAAGGGAGGCGACCAAGGCCGGTTAAACCTCCATCACCTCGTGTTCTTTCGACTTGCCGATCTTGTCGGCTTCATCGGTGAACCGCTTCGTCAAATCGTCCAGTTGGTGCTCGCCGCGCCGCTCGTCGTCCTCCGAGATCATCTTCTCGGTCATCAATTCGCGCATCTGCGTCATCGCGTCGCGCCGGATGTTGCGAACGGCAACCTTTGCCTCTTCGACGTGGTTGTGGACGACCTTGACCAACTGCTTGCGCCGCTCCTCCGTCAGCGGCGGAATCCCGATCCGGATCACCTGACCGTCGTTGTTCGGATTGAGCCCCAGATCGGACTTGAGGATCGCCTTTTCGATCAGACCGATCGTCCCGCGATCCCAGGGTTGGATGACGAGTAGGCGTGCCTCCGGCACCGAAATCCCGGCGACCTGGTTGAGCGGCGTCGGCGTTCCGTAGTAGTCGATCGTGATCCGGTCGAGCAGCGACGGCGAAGCCCGCCCGGTCCGAATCGTGTTGAGATCGCGGCGAAGCGACTCCATCGCCTTGGTCATCCGTTGCTCGGCGTCGTCCATCGTTTCGCGGATCATCCGTCTCGCTCCTCCTGCGCGCCGAACGGAGTCGCCAGTCGTCAGTCGCTAGTCGTCAGTCGTTAGTCGTTAGAGATAAGACACATCGTTTGCGCTATCCGTCACGGAGGACTGCAGGCCCTCCACCTTACCGTCCAGCAAATCGACTAACGACTAACGACTAGCGACTAGCGACTGACGACTTCGGCAAAGACCGTCTCGCCGGCCGCGACCAGCGTACCGACCGGTTCGCCGCTGACGGCTCGTTCGATGGCGCCGTCCTCGTTCATGTTGAAGACGAGGATCGGCAGATTGTTTTCTCGGCAAAGAGAGAAAGCCGAGGCGTCCATGACGCGCAGATCGCGCTCGAACGCCTCCTGATGACTGACGCGCTCGTAGCGCCGGGCGCCGGGATCGCGTCGCGGATCGGACGTGTAAATCCCGTCGACCCGATTCTTGGCCATCAGCAAGACGTCGGCGTCGAGTTCGAGCGCGCGCAACGCCGCTGCCGTGTCGGTCGTGAAGTAGGGATTGCCCGTCCCCGCCGCCAGGATGACGACGCGCCCCTTCTCCATGTGCCGGATCGCCCGCCGCCGGATGTACGGCTCGGCCACCTCGTGCATCTGGATCGCGGTCATCACCCGCGTCTGGACACCGGCCTTCTCCAGCGCATCCTGGAGCGCCAGCGCGTTGAGGACGGTGGCGACCATCCCCATGTAGTCGGCCGTCGCCCGGTCCATCCCTTTGCCGCTGGCCGAGAGACCACGCCAGATGTTGCCGCCACCGATGACGATGGCGACCTGGACCTCGAGTTCGAAGACGCGCGCCAGCTGCCGGGCAATCGACGTCGCCACCGACGGGTCGATGCCGTACGGCGCCTCCCCCATCAACGCCTCACCGCTCAGCTTCAGCAACACCCGGTTGTACATCGCACGCCCCCGGAGATCGAGGGCGGAAGGCGGAGGGCGGAAGGCGGAGAGTACGTTTCCTTCCGCCTTCCGCCCTCCGCCTTCCGCCTACTCCTCGTTCCCGTCCACCGCCGCTCCGTCCGCGCCCACTTCGAAGCGGGCGAAGCGCCGGACCACGATGTTTTCGCCGAGTTTCCCGATCTGGGATTTGACGACCTCGCGGATCGAGAACTTCGGGTCTTTGATGAACGCCTGGTCGAGGAGACTGACGGCCTCCAGGGCACGCCTGCGGTCGCCGAACTCGCGCTCGAGTCCCGGGAGCTCGTCCGCCGGAATCTCCTCTTCGGAGACATAGCGCGGCGAGGTCGCCGCGACCTGCATCGCCAGGTCGTGCGCCAGCGAGCGGAAGTCCGAGGTCCGCGCCACGAAATCCGTTTCGCAATTCACCTCGACGATCGCACCGATCCGCCCACCCGCGTGGATGTACGGTTCGACCACGCCCTGGCTGGCCGCCCGCCCGGCCTTCTTCTCGGCCTTGGCGAGCCCCTGCCGTTTCAGGATGTCGCCGGCGCGCTCGATGTTCCCGCCGGCCTCTTCGAGCGCCCGTTTGCACTCCATGATCCCGGCGCCGGTGAGCTCGCGGAGCTCCTTCACCTGTCCTGCACTGATTGCCACGTCAATACCCCATTCGGTAGTGACAAGTGACAAGCTTCAAGTGGCAAGTGGCAAGTCGTAACCGGTAATCTGAGGAGTGGTCCGTTCTTCCTGTCACTTGAAACCTGCCACTTGCCACTTGCCACTTGCCACTTGCACCTTGCCACTCCGTTAGCTCGTCTCCACCGGCGCCAGATTGGCGGCGTCGTCGAAGTCGGGGGAGAGGACCTCCTCCTCGTCCGGTTCGAGCCGCCCGAGGTCCTGTGCCCGCTCCGCCTGTGAGATCTCGGCCCGCATCGCCCCCTGGATCGCCGCATCGGCGATGCCGGCGGTGATCAGGCGGACCGAGCGGATGGCGTCGTCGTTGGCCGGGATGACGAAGTCGATCTGGTCCGGGTCGCAGTTGGTGTCGACCATCGCGATCACCGGGATCCGCAGCCGCCGCGCCTCGGTCACCGCCAGGTGCTCCCGCTTCGGATCGACCACGAAGATCGCGCCCGGCAACTGCGTGAGGTCGCGCATCCCGCCCAGGGTGCGCTCCAGCCGCTCCAATTCGCCCATTTTGCTCGAGGCTTCCTTCTTCGGCAGGTAGGCAAACTCGCCCCGCTCCGACTGCCGCTGCAGGTCCTTCAACGCCCGCAAGCGGCCGCGGATGGTGACGAAGTTGGTCAGCGTGCCGCCGAGCCAGCGCCGGTTGACGTAAAACTGGCCCGACCGCTGCGCCTCGCGGGCGACCACCTCCTGCGCCTGCTTCTTGGTGCCGACGAAGAGGACGCGGCCGCCGCGCGCCGTCAGGTCGGAGACGAACTTGTGCGCCTCGTCCAGCAGCTTGACCGTCTGGTTGAGGTCGAGGACGTGGATGCCGTTGCGCTCGGAGAAGATGTAGGGTTTCATCTTCGGGTTCCAGCGCTTCGTCTGGTGCCCGAAGTGGACGCCCGCCTCCAGCAACGCCTTCATGCTAGTCTCGGGCGCCATGCCCATCGTGCTCGTGACCACGAAAACCTCCTCGGATTGGGTGTTGTTCTTCCGCGCCACTCACCCCGAGCCGGACCGGCATCCGAAAAGACGCCGGCACACCGGTCCCAGTCCTGACGCGTGCCAAATGACGGTCAGGCGGACGCCTGACCGCGCCGGAGTATAGCACCGCCCCACAGGGGCAGACAACGAGCGGGCCCCTGAGTTCTGAGCGTCAGAGGATGGATGCCAGGGAGTCGATTGCTCCTGCTGGGCCGCTTTTCCAGGCCGTCGGTGCCACCGATCGGACGCCCTCCGCCCGTGCGGCGGGCCGCGGCAGCACCCGGCGCGCGGGAGACGTCGGCGCGACGTTTCCAACGCGGGCGACGGCCCGACGGCGGGCACGCGGCCCGGCTTGGTTCCCCAAACCTCTCGCGTGTGCCCGCCGCGGGGCCGTTGTCAGCGTCTCCGCCAATTCCGGGATGTCGAAGTCGCGGAGTTACCAGGCGGCCGTCACTCGGCGACCGCCTTGACCAGGTGGATAAAACCCGCCGTCAGGTCCCCGACCATATCGACGAGCCCGAGGACCCCAATCGATGCGCCATAGGTGTCGGTAACGACCGACTTGATGCGGGCGAATTTGCAGAACTCGGGCACGAACGTCGCGATGTTCTCGATCGTGAGCCAGGGATCGTCGTTGCCGTCCGGCGTGCCGAACGCGAGGCCAAGGAGCAGCCCGCCGTGGAGGGCTCCCCAGAGTGTCGCCACCGTCGCTCCGGTATCGCCAGAGACCCGAGCGATGATTTCCTGAGTATAGAAGAAGAAGCCATCGATCCCGAACTCTACCCACTGGATGATCCAGATCAGATTGCCGAATTCCTCGGCACCCGAGCACGAAACTCCTTTCGTCGAGGGTCCGGCGACCCAAGGCACGCTGAAGACCTGGGCAAGAAACTCAGAACCCAGCGCGGCGAGCGAATAGTTGCGGGCAAGCACGCCGTTCCCGACTGCTTCGCCCGGCCCCGCCCCTGCGGATTCGAGGAGGTTCGTATCGAGTTTCCCCTCGAATGCGCCGTACGCCATCTGATTGATCCCGTAGAGGATGCCGAAGAGCGTCGCCAAACCCGACGCACCGGTCACGGTCGAAGCACTGCCGTTTGCGGATGGTGGAGCGGCGCCGAGTCCGGCCCGCACCAGCAAATTCTGCGCCGTGAACGCGGTCTCGAATTGCGTCACGCTGTCGGCAGTCGGGAATGGCGCCTCGCCGGTCACGGTTTTGTAGATGACCGTTCCGGGAACCGCCACCAGCAAGGCACCGAGGTCTGCCACCGACAGCTCGCTCCCGGTGAGGTACTCGTATAAGTCGGACACGAACGGAATGTCCCAGGTTGCGAACAGGATCTGCTTGAGCGCCCCGAGGGCGGCCACGATGGCGTCGAGCACGGTGTCGACGATGCTGTTGGCCGCCTCCAATGCGTAGAGGGTGATGCCCTCGGCCGCACTGAACACGCCTGCCAGCGCGCTGGCGACGAAGGTGTCCGGCTCAGCGAAGGCCTGAGAGAAGTAAGTCACGGCATCAGCAAACGCCTGGTTCGATTCGAACGTGGTTGCCTGCTGGTCGAGCAATTGGACCAGATTTTGCGATGCCTGGATCAGCTCCGGTGTCGCGGTGATCGCCGCGAGACCCGTCGGTGCATTCGCCGAATGGAGATTGTTGACCGTGCCACTCAGCACGATGTTGTGGTTCATCATCGCCGCTTGAGGCGGCGGCGTCGCCTGCGGGCTGGTCTGGATCGCGGCGAGGTTGTTCTGGCCGAGTTGACTGTCGATCGCCGTCTTGAATGCCTGCTGCACCCGGCTTTCCATCGTCGAGAAGAAGTTGTCGACGATCGGTTTGATGGCTTCCAGGGCGCCGGTCTGGAAGTCGAACATCTGGCCGGACGCGTACTT
Source organism: Thermomicrobiales bacterium (assembly GCA_036558305.1). Taxonomy (GTDB): domain Bacteria; phylum Chloroflexota; class Chloroflexia; order Thermomicrobiales; family UBA6265; genus DATBFX01. Next base: position 18,469 of record DATBFX010000514.1, read on the forward strand.
GACGACGTTGTGCGTGGTCAGGATGTCTTCCCAGTCGAAGATGAACGCCAGCCACTCGAATACCCGCTCGAACAGCACTTCGATCGTGTCGAAGATCTCCTCGACCAGGTCGAGTGTCTGCTCGACCAGCTCGATGGTGGCGTCGAAGACATACTTCACGCCCTTGATCACCAGCGTGATCGTGGCGTCGATCCCGTCGGTAACGGTGTCGACCACGAAGTCGACGACGCTGGCGATGCCGTCCTCGACCGCGTCGAACACGTCGCCCCAGTCGAGGTCCCAGCCAAATGCGCTGGACACAGGCGGCAAGGCCTGCCGCTCGGCGATCAACTGCTTCGCCTCGTCCGCCGTTAGGTCACGGTACACCGGTTTGCCGGAGGAGAAATCCATCAGCCAGTGCTGGTCGGGCACGGACGGTCGATGGATCCGGTTGGGCGAGGTTCCGTCGTAGCCGGCAAGGTAGCGGGCAACACGGGAATCGTTGCGGGCGTGGAAGGAGCGCGCCGCCGGGTCGGCGTCCCCGGGCATCGTCGCTGCCAGGGACATCGCCTTCTTGATCCCTTGAGAGACGGCGGAGACGACCGCGGGGTCCCGGTTGGTGGCGCCCTGGATGAGGGGGACTTGCGTGCCCTTGCCGTCGATGGTGGCCTGGGCCTGCAGCAAATCGTTGCCCGCGTCGTCGAGGCCTCCGAGTTGATCGCGCACCGGGGCGCTCGGATCGATCGCGATCCGGTCGCTTGGCGGCATGAACGCCGTCCATGCGGTGAGCGGCGTGACCCCCAGCGCGCCGATCTTGAGCCCGATGGCAACCTCGCCGGCCGCGTTGCTGAGGCCTTGCCACGGCCGGTTCGCGTCCAGGTATTGCGTGAAACCGTTGATTTCCAGGCTCACCGGGGTGTCGCTGAAGATCTTGACGACCGTCTGCGGTACCGGCGACCCGGCCTGGTCGTAAACGATCATGCGGACGTCGTAGGAGTCGAACTCCTCGATGTCGCCACGTCCGGGGACCTCGACCTCATCGAAATGCCAGTCGGTCGTCGTCGGGTCCTGCCAGATGTGATAGAGATCGTTACCCTCCGTCACGGCGAAGACGTCGGAGTAGCCGGCGGGATTCTTGCCGACGACGAGTTGGACGAAGGCCAGGTCCTGGTTCAGCTCGAACGGCTGCGTCCAGCCGGTGGCGACGGTCGGATCGCGTCGCACGTGGAAAAGATGATCGTCGGTGCTCAACATGAAGACTTCGAGGAGTCCCTGGGCATCGGTGCCGGCGCCGATTCGGGAGACGGCGATGTCGCCGCTGATCTTGGCGGCGTCGAACAGACTCACGCTGGAGGGGTCGGCGTGGAGGTAATAGACGCCGTGGTCATCGGTCGAGATGGCGAAGGGAACGGAGAAGCCCTGGGCACTCATGGCCGCGGCGACCGTCGAATAGGAGCCGAGGATCTCGCGGCCGTAGTAGTTGGACGATCCATCGGACCAGGCTTCGCCCAAAACGCCGCGGTCGCCTGCTGTGACGATGTCGGTGCAGGCCGTGTAGACGCCGGGATAGCTGCCGAGGTCAGGACTGACGTCGTTGACCCACGCGGCGCACCAGTCGTAGATGCTCGACGGATATTCGCCGAAGGGTTGCCACTGGGCGCCTTGATAGATGTAGAAGTTGTGGATGGTCGACAGCGCGATCAAGAAGGGATTACCGGCTGGGTCGTATCCGGCCTTGATCCCCACGACAGCGGTCGACTCGTTCGAACTCAGCGGCGGCAGTTGTTGCCAACCGGGGCCCCATCGCTGGTCGCTGACGATCGAGTAGACGGCGTTCGCCGCGTTGGCCGCGTAGATCGTGACGGTGCCGTCGGGGTTCGCCACGGCCGCTACGGACGTCGCCTCACCGCCGATGAAGTTCGTATCGACGATGCTCCAACTGGTGTCGCTGCCGGAGTCTGGGAAGATGTCATAGACGTGGCCGTTGGTGCCGATGGTTAAGACTTCCGCTTCACCATCGGCATTGTGAGCGATGGCAATCTGTGATCCCGCCGCGACAGGCGTGGCCAGGCGGTAGTTCTGCATCAACTGCGACGTGAAGGACACTTGCTGAGCGGTGCGCGTGGACACTCGCTCCGCCAGCCTGGCGGGTGCGGTGGCGGTCATTGTCGACTCCTCCGTGGTTGTCCGGCGCTACGTTACACACGGCCCGGTGCGCCCCCATCGTGAGGGACGGCAGGGCCTCGCGCTTCGCCCAAAGGTCGGAAATTCGCGGACGGTTCGAATGGAGTGTCAGACCTTTGGATGAGGGAAGCGTTGCCAGATCCAGAGGATTGGCGTGAGCGATCGCCGCGTTCGGTACGCCGTCGATGGGAGGGCCACACAGCCGGTGGGGAGCGATGCCGCCGCGGCGCGATTGGTCAACCGCACCGCCGGCGTGCAGGGCTCGTGAGCGCGTCAGGGTTTTCGGTGGCGGTAGGTTGGTCGAGTCGCCTATCGTGAGGAGCCCCGAAGGCGCCCCGCCGGGACACGTTGCGGCCGAAGCCGGGTCGAGACGCCTCGCCCCGCCGATCGGATGTCCATCGCTCTACGACGTCCGCCGCTCTATCCCGAACTCTTCAACCACTCCTCAGCCACCCAGCCCTCGTTCCCCGAGTCCTCATCCCGCACGTTCCACCAGACGATGCCGTCGCCCTCCTGGGGCTCGCTGCTGACCACCGTCAGCGGCTGATCGAGCGACAAGATTTCGAGGACATCGGCATCTGTCGATGGTTGGGAGCGCATTCTCACGTCGTTGTCCGCCGACAAAACGACATCGCCTTCGCACCAGTTACCCGTCTCACAGGTCGGCGACGGTTCGGCCACCTCTTCCGTCGCCGTCTCGGTCGGTTCGGCCGGTCTCGCCGTGCGGGAGGGCTCGACCGCCGCCTTGGTCGCCGTCGCGGCGGGCGCCTCAGCCGTCTCGGTCGGGAGGGTGGCTTCCTCGGTCGCGGTCGGCGTCGGGGTATCGGCCGCGATCACCGTGACGCTGGCGGCCGTCGTCGGCGGCGGGGCACCGCTCTCGTCCCCGATCAGCGAGCTGGCCCAGTACCAGAAGACCCCGAGCAGGAGCAGCAGACCGACGATCGGCGTCGCCACCCGAACGTAGTCGGTCCAGTACCGCTCTTCCGCCTGGTAATTCACCGATGCTCCTGCGCCGCCGGCGGTGAAACGTCCCCCGCGCTCATCCTATTCCGGATCGAGCAACTCTTCGGCGACCCAGCCGGTGTGACCGTTGTTGTCGTCGACCGGAACCCAGGTGTGCTCGTCCGCCTCGGTCGAATCGCCGGTCACCGTCAACTCCGTCCCCGCGTCGAACGTCGTCACGACGTTGTCGCCCAGCGCGGGCTCGGACCGCAGATTCGCCTGTTCGTTCGTGACGACCAGGTCGTCCTTCTTGAACTTCCCGGCCGCCGCCGCCGTCGGCGTGTCCTCGCTCGCCCGCGGCGTCCGCGTCGCTTTCGGTCCCGTCGTGGTGTTATCGGTGGTTTGGTTGCCGGCCGCCTCGCCGTCCTGCGTTGCTGCGACCGTGGGGAGGGGTGGCGTGCGCAGATCGCCCTCGGTCTGGGTCGCGGTCGCCGTCGCGGTCGACACGCTCCCTCCCGCGACCGTCGTCCCCGTGGCACCGCCGTTGTCGTTGTCATTGTCGATCAGCGCCATCGCCCAGAACCAGAACAGCCCCAGCAGCAGCAACAGACCGAGCACCGGAAAGGCGATCCTCAGGTAATCGGTCCAATAGCGCTCTTCGGGTTGGTAACTCACGCTGCGCTCCGGTCCCGGCGGACCACCCGGTCGACCGGAACCTCCCGGTCGCCCCGGATACGGCGGCACGCCGCCGCCCGAACTGCTCCCCGGCGCCCGACCGCTGCCGCCGGTCGCCCCGCCACCCGAACCGAGCGGACTGCCACCGGAGGAACCGCCGGCGGACGACGACGCCAGCAGACCGGACGCCGCCGTCGCCAATTGGGGTTCTGTCGTCATGAAACGCAACGGCGCTGCCTCCGGTTTCTCCTCGGCGTCCGCCGCGGGCTCGGCCGCTTCCCAGAAGTTGCCGTGCCGGTGACCGCAATCGAGATCGTCCTGGCGCACGAGGTGGCTTTGCTGCGGCGCATAGAGCAACGGATTGCGGCACCACCCCTTGCGGCGGATCGGCGACGGCTCGAAGTGCTTACAGGTCTGACATCGACGATCGGGCATCCCGTGGCGACCCCGGCGCGCGGCCTGGCGCCCGATGCGGTCACCGCCGCGATGCGAGAACGCGACAACCGTCGCCCGCATCGAACCGCCGGTTCCGTCGGTTCCCTCACTCGTCGGTCCCTGGCGCTCGCGGCGATCCCTCTCCGGCCGGCAGAGTATAGCACGCTCGATTTCGCCCCAATCCCGCCCGCCGCGGCGTCCATGCCCGACGCGCTCCCACCATTCGCTCCAGACGCGACGACGCGCCCGGCAAGTCACGCCGAGCGCGTCGATCCGCGAGCATCAGTCGGCTGTCGATCCTGCCCAACCGGTTACGACTCGCGCGGAGTCTCCTCCTCCTCCGGTTGGTCGTTCCCGCCGCGGTTTTCCCAGGGCGTCTCCGGACCCCCGAGGCGTCGGATGAACGTGCTGGGCGAAGCACCGGTTGGCTCGGCCGCGCTCGGCGGTGGTGCCGGCCTCGGCGGCGTCGGCGCGGCTGCCGGCAGCGACACCGGCGCGGAGGCGGCCGGTCTCGAGCCGATCGACCGGGGAATGCCGGCGTTTTGCCGCTCCTCCGGCGGCGCCATCTCGAGTTGCCCCTCGTAGTACGCGCCCTCGTTGATCACCAACGTAATCGTCGAGACTTTGCCGCGCACCCGCCCGCTCGGCATGATCTGCAACCGCCCCAGGCAGCGGATGTCGCCGTTCAAATCGCCGGCGACCGCGATGTTCTCGGCCTCGATCTTGGCCGACACATTCGCGCCCTCGGCCACGAACAGCGTCCCCTGGCACTCGATCGTGCCCTTCACCTCGCCCTCGATCCGCAGATCCCGGCTGGAACGAAACGTCCCATCGAAATTCGAGTGGCGGTCGATCACGCTGAACGAATTGGCCCCCTCGGTCGCCGCCTCACCGCCGTCCATCACCGGCGTCACACCGTTCCCGATCTCGGCCGCCTCCGTGTTGGGTATCGACATCGCTCACGCTCCTCCCTGTCTGAAAAAGGGCGGAAGGCGGGAGGCGGAGGGCGGAAAGGACGAGGGGGTTCCGTTCTCCCCGCCTTCCGCCTCCCGCCTTCCGCCTGCCCGTTTACGCGCTTCCCCGCGTCTCCCGGCGCTGCACGACCGGGGTCGGTTGGTCATCGGTGGCCGACGGCTCGCCCGGTCCCATCCTGAATTGGCCGGTGACGACCGCGCCTTCGTGCACGACCAGCGTCGGCGCGTTCACGTCGCCGGTGATCCGCCCGGTCGGGAGCACCTCGAAGCGCGATCCGCACCGGATCGTGCCCTTGATCAGCCCGGCGATGATCACGTTGTTGGCATTGACGGTCGCGTCGACGTCCGCCTGGTCGGCGACGAAGACGTCGTCCCTGGCGCGGATCGATCCCTCGAATCGACCATGCACGTGGACCGTCCCCTCGGAGGTGATCTCGCCTTTCCAGACGGCATCCTGAGCGATCACGGTCGTCATCGCGTCGACCTGGGGCACGTTGGGCAGTTCGGGTGCGGTCGGTACGACCGCTCCGGTCACCCCCCCTTCGGGCGCCGCCGGCTCGCCGTAGCCGCCGTAGGTGTCGTAGTCGCCGGCGCGTGAAACCGCGTCGCTCAAACCGGGTGCCAACTCGGCGCTGCCACCGGGCTCGTGACCGGGCGCGCCGGGATCGGTTCCGGCTTCCGCCGCCGCCTCTTCGGCCGGCGCGTCGCCGAGCTGCTGACGGAGGGCACTGATCTGGCGTTGGAACGCATCACCCGCCTTGTTGTCCCTACGGAACACCATCGCTGATCCCCCTTCGGCCATCCGCGTCCGTTCGGCACGGACCCGGGTCGCCGCGCCCCCTCAGGTCGAGCGACGGCGCGGTCTGTGATCGTTTGGGAAACCGACGCCGCCCGACGGCGGCTGTCCAGTTGCGCCAGGCACCCTGGTCGGGTCCTCCAAACGGCAACGGCGGGTGTCCGTACACGGGAGACGGATCGTACGTACATCCTACCACGCGCGTCAAGACCCCCAGTCTCTCCCTCCGGTGAACGCGCGGCGCGCCAAACCGGTTTCACGCGGGCACGCCGACGCGCTGTTTCGCGGCCGCTTGGCATCGTCCACGCACCCTTGGTCTCAGGGGGTCAAGGCGCTCGACGCCAAGAGCTCGGGTTGACGTCCGGGCTCCGACAGCGGCAACGCGAAGCCGAACGTCGCGCCCTCGCCGGACCGGCTCTCCGCCCAGATCCGGCCGCCGTGCGCCTCGACCAACCCCTTGGCGATCGCCAGCCCGATGCCGGTGCCGGGCACGCGCCCGGTCCCCTCGGCCCGATAGAACTTCTCGAAGAGGCGTGGCATATCCCGCGGCGGGATACCCGGGCCCGTGTCCCGCACGGCCACTTCGACCGCCCCCGCGACCCGCCGCGCGGCGATCGTCACGACGGTCCCCGGCGGGGTGTACCTGAGCGCATTTTCGCCGAGGTTCATCAACACCTGCGCGATTTCCACATAGTCGAAGTGCACCAACGGCAAGTCCGGTTCGACCTCCGTCCTCAGGACCTGCCCGCGTTGTCTGGCGCGGAGGGCGAGCCGCCCCGCCACGTCCTCGACCACTTCGGCCACGTCGTACCACGCCTTGTCCGGTTTGAGGGCGCCGCCCTCGATGCGCGACAGATCGAGCAGATTGCCGACCATCAGCGCCAACCGGTCCGATTCCTCGTCGATGGCCTGCAAGAACTCGTCGCGCTCCTTCGGGTCCCAGTCGACCGTCGGATCGCGGAGCGAGCTGGCCGACGCCTTGATCGTCGCCAGCGGCGTGCGTAGGTTGTGCGACACCGCCGCCAGCAGCGCCGACTTCAGTTCGTCCGACTGTGCGAAGGCGGCGGCCCGCGCCGCCTCCTCGGAGAGCCGCGCCCGTTCTAACGCCAGCGCCGCCTGATGGGCAAAACTGATCAGGAGTCGCTCGTCGTCTTTCCCGAAGCGCCCGTCGACCTGTTTGCCGGTCACCTCCAACACGCCGATCGCGCGGTTCCCCGCCGCGATCGGCAAGTAGAGCACGTCGCGCTCCCGCTTGAGCGCGGTCGGCGCCGGATCGTTGACGCCGTGAGGGATGCGGACGCGACGACCGGCCGTGCCCTGACCCGCCGGTTCGCCGTGTTCCATCGTCCAGGCGGCGACGGCGAGGTTCTGACGATCGATTGCCGTCGGCATCGACGGCGGATAGCGGGCGCGGACCGCGAGCTTGCCGTCCTCCCCGGGCAGGAGGATGCGGCCGGCCCCGGCACCGTAGACGTGGACGATGCGTTCGACGATGGTGCCGAGGATCTGATCGAGGGTGATGTCGCCGATCAAGGCCGCGTTGAGTTCGTAGAGGAGCGCGGTGCGGCGCTGTTCCCGTTCGGCCTCGGCCGTCCGCTCCCTCACCCGCGCCACCAACTGCGCCGTCACGATCGTGACCCCCAGGTAGACGAAGAGCGCGAGGACGTGATCGGCCCGCGCGATCGTCAAGGTGTGGTAGGGCGGGATGAAGAAGAAGTTGTAGGTAAAGAAGGAGAGGATCGCCGCCAGCGCGGCCGGCCCGGCGCCGAGGGTGAGCGCCAGGGCAAAGCAGACGAGCAGGTAGATCAGCGCGACGTCGAGGATGCCCAGGACATCCCGCAGCGGCAGCATCAGTGCGCTGGCCGCGCCGACCGCGAGGACGGCACCCAGCGACCGGCGACTCAGGATCGGCTCGCGCGCGAGCGCACCGATCTCCCGTGACGTCGCATGCCAGGCTCGGTCCAACTGGGAAATGACCACCATCGCGTTTCCGACCGGGTCGAACGCCGCCGGACGACCTCGCCGGCTCTAACAACTTTCTAACACCCCGGCGCTCCGTTCTTATCTCCCATTAACGCACGATCGGCTAGCGTGGGTCTCCACCGCGGCCGAGCACGTGGTTCGTCCGGCCGTCCGAGGCGACGAGGAGCGGACGAAGCATGGACCCAGACACACGAAACGAGATCGGCGCCCGCGATCGGGTCGAACGTGCCATCGTCGATGCCTGCTACCTGGTCGGCGTCGCCGATCCCTCTGTCCGGTCCGTCGCGGTGGTCGGCGATCGCCGGCTGACGAGCGCAGAACTTCTCCGTGTCCGCGAAGCGGCAACCGCGTACGACCTCAATCTGACGATGGACGGCACGGGCACGGTCACGATCCGACACCCGAACCCTGTGGCATCGCCGACGGGTGCTCGCGCTCCGGTCCTCGGCGCGCATTGGGAAAAGCGCCTGTCGGATTTGGCGATCTCGCTCAGGCTCCGTGTGGCCGCGGTTCTCGGTCGCCACGGAGCCGGCGCGACCGCCACCCCGCACGGCCGTACCCCCAACGCCTGACGCCTGACGCCTACCGCTCCGTCCGCGATCGCTCCAGGTGGTACGGCACGCTGATCACCACGGTGTCGGGCCGGAAGAGGAGCGCCGCCTTCAACCGCAACGCCGACTGGTTGTGCAGCAGGTGCTCCCACCAGTGGCCGGCGACGAACTCCGGCAGCACCACCGTCACCGTGTCGTCGGGTCGTTGCCTGTCCACCGCGTCGAGATAGGCCAGCAGCGGCCCGACCAGCGCCCGGTACGGCGACTCGATGATCACCAGCGGCACATCGGTGCCGAGTTTCGCCCAGGCGTCCCGCATCCGTCCGATCGCCGCCTCGTCGTCGGTGACGTGGACCGCGGTCACGTTGTCGGAGAGCGACCGGGCGTAGGAGAGCGTCTGCTTCGCCACCCGGTTGACGGCCGCGATCGGCACGACGATCGTGTGCACGACCTCGCGCCCGGCCAGCGGGGTCTCGTCCGCCAGCTCATCCGCCACCCGCGCGTAGTGCCGGTGCACCGCCCGGAAACCGAGGATGACGACCGGGATCAGGACGATGACGATCCAGGCGCCGCGGACGAAGTTGCTGACGCCGAAAACGATCGCCACGACCCCGGTCGCCGTCGCCCCCGCCAGGTTGATCGCCAACCCGCGCTGCCAGCCGGACTCGCGCAGCCGTCGCCAGCGCGCCACCATCCCGCTCTCCGACAACGTAAAGGCGGTGAAGACACCGAAGGCGTAGAGCGGGATCAACCGTTCGGTCTTGCCCCCGAAGGCGGCGATGAGGAGTCCGGACAGCAAACCGAGGGTGACGATGCCGGTCGAGAAAGCCAACCGGTCGCCGCGGTAACCGAACTGCCGGGGCACGTAGCCGTCGCGGGCCAGGAAGGAGGCCAGACGCGGGAAGTCGGAATAGGCGGTGTTGGCGGCCAGGATCAAGATCGCCAGCGTGGCGAACTGAACATAATAGTAGGCCGGATTTTCACCGCCCAACGCCCGCCGCGCGATCTGGGAGACCACGGTCTCATAGTGCGGGTCGTCCGGGGCGATCGGCACCGCCCCGTACTGGTGCGCGAGCACGGTGATCCCGGCGAAGGTCACGGCCAGGATCGAGATCATCCAGGTCAGCGTCGTCCGCGCGTTCTTCCACTCCGGCGGCTGGAACGCGGGCACCCCGTCCGAGATCGCCTCGACCCCCGTCAAGGCGGCGCAGCCGGAGCTGAACGCCCGCAGCACCAACAGCAGACCGACCGCGCCGGTCGCCGCGCCGACCTCCGTACCGGGCGCCGGGTGGTGGACGGGGAATCCCTCGGCGGCGCTACGGGTCAACCCGATCGCCAACGTGGCGAAAATACCGACCAGGAACAGGTACGTCGGCACCGCGAAAACGCTGCCGGACTCCCGGATACCGCGCAGGTTGACGACCGTCACCAGCGCCACGAACCCCAACCCCAGCAGCACCAGGTGGCCCCGCAACGCCGGCACCGCCGAGACGAGCGCCGCTACCCCGGCCGAGACGCTGACGGCGACCGTCAGCACGTACCCGAACAGCAGCGCCGCGGCGGCGGTCAGCGCCGGCAGTTCGCCCAGGTTGTCCTTGGCGACGATGTAGCTGCCGCCGCCGTGCGGGTACGCCTTGATCGTCTGCCGGTAGGAGATCCCGACGATCACCAGCAGCACCACGATCGCGGCACCGATCGGCAGACTCAGGGCGAGTGCACCGATCCCGGCCAGGACGAGCACCCGCAGGATCTCTTCCGTCGCGTAGGCCACCGACGAGAGGGCGTCGGACGAAAGGACCGCCAGCGCCTTGGTCTTGGTCAACCGCTCGTGGGCGGCCGCCGCCGTCGTCAGCGGCGCGCCGATGACGGCCCGCTTGACCTTGCCGTAGGCGCGGCCGAATCCGCCGCGCGGCTGGTTCGCCTCCTCGGTCGCCACCAGATGGCCGGGCGCGGCACGGGCGAACTCTTCGCCCTGCTGCCGGACGACGCGGACGTAGCGGTCGCCGGGGTGCGATCCCTGAACCTGTTGGTAGCCGACGAGATCGGCCTGGAGGCGCGGCCGCTCCTTGCGCGGCGGCCGCACCAGACGCGCCGAGCGGTTGGGCTCGGTGGCATCGTTCGCCGGGCTCAGCCAATCGAGACCGAGCTCGGGACGGAGACCCGGCTCACCTCCGGCGCTCGATACCAGCCTCGGCGGGCTTGCGAACGAGAGATCGTTGGCCGCCGCCGGCGGTACCGACTCCGTTTTCGATTCGTCGTCGGTCCGCTTTTGGCGCGGCTGATCGTGTACCGGATCGGACATGAGGCTGCTCTTCCCGAGCGTTCGAGCCGGCGATCCGTCACCGCCGGGTCGATGCCTCATCCATTCTCGCAGATAGGTGGCCCTGGCGACCGGCCGGCTCGACCAGATGCGGAGTGCCTGCCTCCATCGGATTGCCCGCACGCCGCGGTCGGGTGGGACGGCGGCGAAGGTGCGGGCCGAGCCTTCTTTGACCGCGGCGAGGTCACCGCGACCCGGCTCGTGTGCACCCTCTCGTTTCTTCTCACGACGCGTTGCCGGCCAGTACCGAACGCTGGTGGTCAAGGGCATAGCCGATAGCATCGTCCACCGTCATGGCGCGGCCCTCCTCGCGAGCGAGGGTGAACGAGGATTCGCCGAGCGCGTCGCGTGCGTCGTGGAGGAGGCGCGCGTGGGTGTCGCGATCGATCAGCCGGCCCGGGGCACCGATTTGGGAACGCAGGGTTTCGGCGGCGCCGAACAGGCGGATGGCACGTACCGGGTGGCCCTGCGCCATCGCGATCAGTGCGAGGTTTTCCAGGCAGTGCGCCAGGCCGTCCCGGTTGCCGAGCGACCGCCAGAGGGCGAGCCCCTCCTCTTGCAGCGCCGTCGCCCGGTCGTCGTCGCCGAGCGCGTTCGCGACGCGCGCGAGGTTGCTGAGGGAAAAGGCCGCGCTGTGCCGGTTACCGGCGGCGCGGGCGATCGCCAGCGCCTCTTCCAACAGCACGGCCGCCCGCTCGTAGTCGCCCCGATCGTAGGCGGCGAGACCGAGGTTGTCGAGGATATTGGCGACCTGACGTTGGTCGCCGAGTTTGCGGAAGAGCGCCAGCGACGCCTCGATCTCCACCGTCGCCCGCCGGCTGTCTCCCAGGGCCTGCGCCACCAGACCGAGATTCCCGAGCGCGGAGGCGACGCCGGCCGTGTCACCCAGCGCCCGGTAGAGGTCCAGTGCGTGTTTCAGCGCCGAGGTCCGTGCGTAGTCGCCCAGGCGGTACGAGAGGACGCCGACGGCGAGGAATGCCTTTGCCCGGATCGCCGGCCGGAGCTCGTCGCCGAACGTCAGGGCCCGTTCGAGCCAGCGGCGGCCCTCCTCGGCGTGGCCGCGAAGACTCCAAAAACGACGCAGCGCCCCGCCAAGACGCGCGGCGAGTTCGGCGTCCCGGCACTCGACCGCCCAGCCGAGCGCCACTCGCAGATTGTCGTGCTCGACCTCGAGTCTCGTGAACCATGCGGCCTGATCTGGTCCGAGCAACTCCGGTTCGGTGCGCTCCGCCAGGTCCAGGCACCAGTCGGCATGGCGCCTCCGCGCTCCCTCCTCCTCGCCCGCCGCGACGAGGCGTTCGAGACCGTACTCCCCGATCGTCTCCAGCATCGCGAATCGCGGCTCGCTGTCATCGGCGGTCCGGGCGCGCACCAGATTCTTCTCGACGAGGGAGGCGAGGAGGTCGAGAGTGGCGAGCTTCGAGCTACGAGCTTCGAGCTTAGGCGGTGGTGCACCCGACTCGAAGCTCGTAGCTCGTAGCTCGTAGCTCGTGCACACGGCCTCCGCCGCCTCCAGCGTGACACCACCGGCGAACACCGCGAGTTGGCGAAAGAGCCGTTGCTCGTCGGGACCGAGGAGGTCGTAGCTCCAGTCGATCGTGGAACGCATCGCCTGCTGCCGCACCGGCAAATCGCGCGCTCCTCCGGTGAGCAGCGGCAGTCGTCGCTCGAGGCGGGCCAGCAACGCGTCCGGCGAAAGGACGTTCGCCCGCGCCGCGGCGAGTTCGATCGCGAGGGGCAGACCGTCCAGCCGGACGACGATCTCCGCAATCGTCCCCGCGTTCTCCGTCGTCACCACGAATGCGCGATTGACCGTCTCGGCGCGACGGACGAACAGGTCAACGGAGGGGACTTGCCGGAACCCATCGAGCGCGGGGAGGCGCTTCACGTCGGGCAGGGGCAAGGGGGCGACCGCGTAGTCGTGCTCAGCCCTGAGGCGCAACGGCTCGCGACTGGTCGCGAGGACCGCCAGTCTCGGGCAGGCTGCCAGGAGTTCGGCCAAAGACGGCGCGGCGGCGGTGAGGTGTTCGGTGTTGTCGAGCACCAGCAGCATCCGCTTGCCGCCGATCCATCTCACGAGGTGTTCCGCCACCGACCGGTCGCCGGTCACTTTCAGTCCGAGCTTCTGGGCGATCGTCGGCACGACGAGCGCGTGGTCCCGGAGGGGTGAGAGGTCGACGAAGGCGATGCCGTCGCCGAAGGCGCCGTGCACCCGTGCTGCCACCGCCAGGGCCAGACGGGTTTTACCGACACCTCCCGGCCCGGTCAGCGTGAGCAGCCGCAGGTCGGGTCGCCGGAGGAGCGCGGCCACCGCGGCGATGTCTGCCTCCCGGTCGACGAGTGGCGTCGGCGGGACCGGCAGGATGCGCGGCGACGGTTCGTCGCCGCCGGCGGTCGGCAGCCCGCGCGCCAGGGCGAGAAAGGAGTCTCGGTCTGCTCCGGCGAGTTCCAGACCGTCGGCCAACCGAAGGGCGGTATTGCGTCGCGGGCAGCCAATGATCCCCCGCTCGAGGTCGCTGACCGCGCGGGCGCTGACCCCCGCGCGCTCGGCCAACGCCTCTTGCGAGAGGTCGACCGCCGTGCGGAGTCGCTTCAGAAGTTCACCGAACGCCGGATGCGTCGCGCGCTCCCGGGTGTCGTCGCTGGCGAGCATGGCCCACGTCCGCGGCGTGGCTGCTGAGCGGCAATTCGGCGGGGGGATTTTACCACGGCGTTCACACGTCGCGGTGACTCCTCCGAGGCAACGCCGCCCGAGACCGGTTTGCGAAGCGGATGATCCCGTTGCGGGCGCCGGCCCCGGTTGAACATCCTGGGCGTAGCGAAGGACCTCCCCTCGTCTCGTTGCCCGCCATGGGATCAAGGTTTCCGCCATCCGGTCTAACGTGCGGATGAGCCCTCAACGTCACGGATCCGTGTCGTCGCGATCCCGCGAACTCGTCGGTTGTGTTCTGACAAGCCGGCGCGCGGACGCGTTGTCGCGCATCGCGGATAATCACCGAGCGTGGTCGCACCTTCTCAACGATGGAGGACGGCATGAGTTCGTCGTCCGCGACGGCCGCCGATCGGTTTCTGCCCGCGCCCTTGACGGCGTTCGTCGGCCGCGAGCGGGAACTCGCCGGGCTGCGGGTGTTGCTCGCTCGCCGCGACGTGCGGCTGCTGACGGTGACCGGCACCGGCGGGGTCGGCAAGACCCGGCTGGCAATCGAGGCCGCGCGGGACCTCGCCGATCGCTTCGCGGCCGGCGTCCGCTTCGTGCCGCTCGCCCCGCTTGGGTCGCCCGACCTCGTGCTGCCGACGATCGCCCGGACCCTGGGCATCGGCGAGTCGCACCACGGCGGGATCCTCCGCGATCTGACCAAGCAGATCGCCTCGACGGAGTTGCTGCTGGTCCTCGACAACTTCGAGCACGTGCTCGCCGCCGGCCCGGACCTGGTCCTCCTGCTCGCCGCCTGCCCCGCCCTCACGCTGCTCATCACCAGCCGCGCGGCGCTGCGCGTCTCGGGCGAGCACGAGTTCGCCGTGCCGCCGCTGCCCCTGCCCGTCGCGCGCGGGACGTGGACGTTCGCGCAGATCGCGGCGTCCGACGCGGTTCGGCTGTTTATCGAGCGGGCCGAGGCGGTCCAGGCCGGGTTCCGGCTGACGCCGGCCAACGCCTGGGACGTGGCCGAGATCTGCCGCCGGCTGGATGGACTGCCGCTGGCCATCGAGCTGGCCGCCGCCCGGGTCAAGGTCTTCCCGCCCCGCGCGCTCCTGGCGCGACTCGGGGCACCCTCTGGGTCCCGCCTGCCGCTCCTGACCGGCGGGCCCCGCGAGGCGCCGGCCCGCCTGCGGACCATGCGCGACGCGATCGCCTGGAGCCACGACCTGCTCGACGCCGACGAGCAGCGCCTCTTTCGGCGGTTGGCGGTGTTCGTGGGCGGCTTCACCCTCGATGCCGCGATCGATGTCGCCGGCGACGGGCCCTTGCCCGACGAGGCGATCGTCGAAGGCATTTCCTCACTGGTAGACAGGTCCCTTCTGCTCCCGGCCGCGACGGGCGACGCGACCAACGACGATCCCGGCGAACCGCGATTCGGCATGCTCGAAACCGTTCGCGAATTTGCGCTCGACGAGTTAGCGCGCTCCGGCGAGGAAGACGCGGTGCGCCGGGCCCATGCGGAGCACTTTCGCGCCCTGGCCGAGCGCGCCGAGCCCGAGCTGCGCGGTGCCGGCCAGGTCGCCTGGATCGCCCGGCTCGAAACGGAGTTGCCGAACCTGCGCGCCGTGTTGGATTGGTCGCTGGTCGGCGGCGACGTCGAGACCGGCCTGCGCCTCGCCGGCGCGCTCTACTGGTTCTGGTTTCTGCGCAACCACGTCGCGGAGGGACGCGCGTGGTTCGATCGGGCGCGGCAGACCGGCAGGGAACCGGCCGCCGCGGCCGGCAAAGCGGCGTTGGGCGCGGCAGTGCTCGCCTGGCGTGCGGCCGAGTATGCGATGGCGAAGAACTACGCCGAAGAAGCCCTGGAGCGGTTCGCGGCGTGCGACGATCGCTGGGGCGTGGCCCTTGTCGTCCACTGGCAGGGACACCTGGCCGAGGACTTGGAGCACGACCGCGAGCGCTCGATCGCCATCCTCGCCGACTCCCTCGCCCAGTTCGAGGCGATCGGCGACGCCTGGGGCGTCGCCTTTTCCCAGCGTTGCCTCGGCCGGGCATGGACGGGGATCAAAGGCGACTACGACCGCGCCACCTCCCTGCTGACCCCGGCCCTGGCGACCTTTCGGCGCCTCGGCGATGGGTGGAACATCGGCGTGACGCTGCACAAGCTCGGCGACAACGCCAGGGAGGTGGGCAACTGGCCCGAGGCGATCGCCGCCTACCAGGAGAGCCTGGCCCACCATTGGACCCAGCGCGACCCGCTCGGCGTCGCCGACGCGCTCCTGCGCCTGGCCCAGATCCTCGTCGCCCTCGGCGACGTAGAGCTCGCCGCACGCTTCTTCGGGTGCGCCGAGGCCCAGCGCGAACGGACCGGCACCATGGTCTTCGAACCGGCCCGGCTCGGCTACGAGCAGGCCGTCGCGGCGGCCCGCGCCGCCCTCGGCGATGACCCGTTCCAGGCGGCGTGGGACGCCGGCCGCTCGCTGCCCCTGGAGGACGCGATCGAGCTGGCGGCCAAGCTCCGGGCCTCGCCGAGCCCTGCCCTGGACCGAGCCGCCGCGCCGGAGCCGGCGTCGCGGCTGAGCGCCCGCGAGCGCGAGGTGCTGTGCCTGATCGTCGAGGGACTGTCCGACCCCGAGATCGCCGACGTCCTCTCGATCGGTCGCCGCACGGTCAACACCCACGTCGCCGGCATCCTCAACAAGCTCGGCGTCGGCTCGCGAACGGCCGCGGCCGCCTACGCCGTTCGTCACGACGTCGTCTAGGCTATTGCCCCTCCGCAACCATACGGACCCGTCGTCGCCGGAATCGTCCCGGCGAATTCGGTATGCGTGCGGATGTGCTTCGGCATGGCGCGGCGCAGGATAGGGGTGCGCCCACGGCCGACATCGACAAGACCGGATGCACCGGCGCCGTCTGCCGTGGCGAAGAAAGGCAGCAGACCGATGCACGGGCTCCTAATCACGTTCCGATCCGCCGTCGCCTGGGAGGAGTTGCAGGAGGAGTTCACGCGGGCCGCCGAGGCGTTGCGCGACGGCGCCGCGCGCGGTTTGGTAAGCAAGACCTGGCTGTCCGACGGCTCGACCGTCGGCAGTTTCTGCCTCTTCGAGGACCGCGGGGCCGCCGACCACTACCTCGAGGGGTTTTTCGCCGAAGCGATCACGGCCAATCCCATCTTCTCCGATGTCCGCGTCGAACGGTACGACGTCGACGAGGCCCTGAGTCGGATCACCGACGGCCTGGGCGCCCTTGCCGTCGGCGCGCGGAGCTGAGGCCCGCGCCGCGGCGCGACCACGGCGGCGGGGACTATCGGGTCGACGTTCGACCATCTCGGTAGCGAAGAGATAGTGCTCAAGCGCTTTGGGAGGGCGGATTCCAAACAAAGGAGGGGACAGCCATAGGTCGCCGCGACCCGCCCGTCCGGTCGGCCCTCGTCCTCGGCGGTCTCGTCGTGGCCGGCCGCCGGGGGCTCGGCGTCACCGCCCAGGAGGCGACCCCGGCGGCCTTGACTGCCGAGGAGGTGGTCGCCGCGCTGCGGGCTTACGCGCGCGGAGCTGACTCGCGTCGATGTGCGGCTGTTCCCGAACACGCTGGAGGGGCTCGACGCCTTCGCCCCGGTCCTGGAACGGTTGGACCGCGCCTAGGCGGCCGCGGGGGCACCGGACCCCGCTGGCCGCTGGACGCGGGCGTCCTACGTGGCGATGGAGCCGCACCGGGCGCAGGCGATTTACGGCAACGACATGTACCTGGGCGACGAGAGCGAGCGGCACGCCCGCGCGGCCGGCGGATCCGAAGGCGACGTCCGCCCCGGCGGATAATTGGACCATCACGCCGCCAGCATCGCGGGTCGCATCCCCTCCTTCAGAGCGATGGCACCCTTCACCGAGACTCGATTCCGGAATGAGTGATCCCGGAAGGAGTCGCCGCAGTGCGCGAAGAAGGCGCGGGCGTCGTCTGGCGTGGTGGCGTCGGGTCCGTGCCCGATCGCCCGTTCCGGCCTCGCGGGGGTCCGCGCCGCGCGGCGGCGACGGTGCGTCTTGAGGACGGCGAAGGCCGGCTCGATCCGGTTGAAGCCGGGCGAATCGGGCGGCAGGAACAGGAGGTGGCAGCCGACGTCCGCGAGTAGGGCACGGGCGCGCACCCCCTTGTGGACGCTGAGGTTGTCCCAGTCGACGACCCGGCCGGGGCGCAAACTCGGCACCAGCAACTGCTCGACGAAGGCCTCGAAGGCGGGCCGATCGACGGCGCCGCTGACGACAACGCTTGGGCCGATCCCCGCTGGGGTCAACGCCGCCAGGAGGGCGACATTGGGGCCGTGGTTGCACGGGGCCGTGCCGGCGTCCAGCAGCTCGGCCACCTCGCCGAGCGATCGTCCGCCATCGACCAGGGCCAGGGCGCGCTCGCGGAACGCCACGGGGTAGATCGTCATGCCCCAAGGATCGCACCGAGATCACCCTATCCGCACTCCGGTCTAAGCCATGCCAAAGCTGTGACCAAGCTGTGGGTCAATTTCGTGGAGTGTGGATTCCCCGCCTCATACGATGTCCACGGGTTGACGTCGACGACGGAGTCATGCCATGGACGGATCGCGCTTTGACAACCTGACCCGGACTTTTGCCGTCTCCCGGCGTGGCTTCGTGAAGCACCTGGCGGCCGGGGTCCTGGCCGGCGCCGCGGGGGTACTTGGCGCCGGCGTGACCGAGGTCCAGGCCTGTGCGGCACTCAAGAAAAAGTGCACGGCCGACGGCGACTGCTGCTCCGGCCTGTGCGATCCGGCCAGCGGCCGGTGCGTCTGCCCAGGCGGCACCGACGAGTGCGCCGGCACCTGCATCCCGCTCGATCAGTACCAGAGCGACGTCGACAACTGCGGTCGCTGCCATGTCCGCTGCCGGCGCGCCCCCGACTGCCAGGCTCCTGCCTGCGCCGCCGGGGTCTGCGGGAGCGTGCCCGATCCGTCGCTGGTCGACCAGCCGTGCGGCAAGCCCGTCAATGGCGTCTTTCGGGTCTGCAGTGCCGACGGCACCTGCGTCTGCCCGTCGCACCTACCGACAGCGTGCGGGCGCGCGTGTGTCGACACGACGTCGGACCCGAAGAACTGTGGCGCCTGCAACACCACGTGTCCGAAGGTGGGGCACGCGACGGCGGTCTGCGAGGGCGGCGTCTGCGGCATCGCCTGCAACGCCGGCTACAACCTCTGCGGCGGCGGGTGTTGTCCCGATAGCCGGAACTGTTGCAATGGCGTCTGCTGCCCCGCTGGTCAGTGTTGCGCCAACGGCACGTGCAGCGTCGATGCCTGCGCGCCCCACTGCGTGATCGACGGCGTCTGGATCGCCGACGGCACCATCAATCCCCAAAACGAGTGC
>DATBFX010000515.1:0-9741 GCA_036558305.1 Thermomicrobiales bacterium
CTCGGGCATGTGGTTCTCGACGGCCTCGATCATCACCGCGTGCTGGGCCGTCGGCGTCGGCACCTGCATCCGGCGGGCGCGTCCGATCGCCGGGTGCGGGATGTCGCCGTCGCCGGCGATCTCGTTGCTGGTGTCGACGACGATGACGCGCTTGTGGAGATCTTCGGCGAGAACCCTGGCCATTTCTCGCAACATCGTTGTCTTGCCAACGCCGGGACGTCCAAGAAGAAGGATACTTTCGCCTGATTCAATCAAATCTCGAATTATGGCAATCGTGCCGTAGACGGCGCGGCCGATGCGGCAGGTGAGACCGACGATCTCGCCGCTGCGGTTGCGAATGGCGGAGATGCGGTGCAGGGTGCGCTCGATGCCGGCCCGGTTGTCGTCGCCGAAGTGGCCGATGCGCTCGGCGACGTAGTTCAGCTCGTCGCGGGTGACGTCGGTCGTGGTGAGGTAGGTTTCGCTCTCCTGGAACCGCGCCTCGGGGCGACGACCGAGGTCCATCACGATCTCGATCAGGTGACCGCGTTCCCCGTTTTGGCCAAGCGCCCGGACGGCATCCGCGATCTGCGGCGGGAGGACGGCCAGGAGGTCGGCCAGATTGTCGGTGATCTCTTGCTCGTAGTCTTTGCGATCAAACGGACCGGTGCGCAGATTCGGCATGCTGCTCAACGAATACTCCTCGATAACTTCCGGCGCCGAGTGGGACCGGCGCCGGCCGTGCGGGATCGTCACGGAGTAGCAAGTTGAAAGTGGCAAGTGCCAAGTAAACGACTTCTAACTTGCCACTTGCCACGTGGAACTTGCCACTCGTCATTGTATTGCGGTCCCATCGCCCGGTTTGCCGTGCAAGAAGGATGGTACCCGCTTTGGTAGACGCTCGATGACTTCGGCGTGGAAGGGGACGGTCTCCGGTTGCGGCACCCGGGCGGTGGCGGTGGTGTACTTGACGTGGAGATCCTGTTCGAGGACCGGGTCGAACCCACGCTCGGAGAGGGCGGCAACGGCTTCGGCCTGGTAGCCGCGCAGAGCGCAATAGACACGCCCGACGCGGGCAACCCCGCGCAGGCGAGCGATCACGCCGTCCAACAAGCCAGGGAGGATGGCGTGGTTGTCGGGCGCGTAGATCAGTTCCATGACGTGCGTCGAACCGTGTGAGGAGACGCGGACGTAACCCAAGAGTTGATGGCCCTCCTCGGCGAGCCAGCCACGGGTGACGACGTCGCTGCTGCCGCCGACGCGGACGTCCCAGCGGTGACTGGTCCAGGCCTCGGCAAATTGCACCTGCTTCGGGACCGCCGAATTATAGAGTTGGTGGATGGCCCAGGTGTCGGTTTGCTCCTGTGCGCGCAACGGGATGACACCGGGCGCGCTGTGCAACTGTTGTGCCAGAAAGACGGTCTCGGAGGCGTAGGCGTTGAAGCCGACGCGACGGACCGCCTCGACGGCTGGGGCACCGACGGGAACCCGGGCATAAAGCCGCTTGACGCCGCGCAGCCCGGCGGCCGTCGTGGCGTGTCGAACCAACTCCTCCCAAACCGGCGCGGCATCGTAGACACCGGTCGACGAGCCGAGGGCGATCAGTTGCCAGCGACGGTCGGGAAGAACCGGTTGCCAGTGCGCGAAACCGACGAGGCGATCGCCGGCGCAGGCGACGAAAACGCGGGGTCGATTTTGCCGCCAGCGCAGGAAACGCGATGCCGCCGCTCGGACCGGACGGTAGGGATGCAGATTGATCTCGGGTTGGTTGAGGCGCAAGACCGTGGCTACCCGAACCAGAGGGACGAGATCGGTCAGACGGGCCGTGCGGACGGTCAGTTCCAACGGGCTGAACGACGAGTCGTCGTCCTGTTCCGCGC
Organism: Thermomicrobiales bacterium; assembly: GCA_036558305.1. Lineage (GTDB taxonomy): Bacteria > Chloroflexota > Chloroflexia > Thermomicrobiales > UBA6265 > DATBFX01. The sequence continues at coordinate 1,860 of DATBFX010000515.1, forward strand.
CGGCGGGATGCCAGAGGACCTCGGTTCGATCTGGGGAGGAATCGGACGACGGAGACCGACTGGGGTCGTCCCGTTCTTCGGAACGAGCGGATGATCTGAGGATGAAGACGCCGGCTCGCTTCGTTGCGCTCATCTCCGTCGATTCTACACGCGCTGTCACCGGTCCGCAACGGGACGAAGGTCACTTCGAGTGGCAAGTACCGAGCTTCGAGCTTCGAGCTTGGGTCGGCGTCACTCGCTCCTTGCCACTTGTACCTTGGGACTTGCCACTTCGTCAGAGCGCCCTGCGGCCGGCGAGGGCGCGGCCGAGCGTGATTTCGTCGGCGTATTCGAGGTCGCCGCCGACCGGCAGACCGCTGGCCGGGCGGGTCACGTTGACGCCGAGCGGGACGAGGAGGCGGTGGAGGTACGTCGCGGTCGCTTCGCCGGGGATGTCGAGGTTTGTCGCCAAGATGACCTCGTCGGGGTTCTCGACGCGGACGCGCTGGAGCAGTTCCTGGATCTTGAGTTGTTCCGGACCGATGCCTTCGATCGGCGAGACCGCGCCGTGCAAGACGTGATAGCGACCCTTGAACTGACCGGTGCGTTCCAGCGCCAGGACGTCGAGCGGTTCCTCGACGACGCAGATCGCGGAATCGCGAGCGGGATCGGCGCAGATGGCGCATGGGTCGCTCTCGGTAATGTTGAAGCAGCGCGAGCAGAGGCGGATGCGCTCCTTGACCTCCAGGATCGCCTCGGCCAGCGCCGTCGCGTCTTCGCGTGAGCTGCGCAAGAGAAAGAACGCGAGACGCGACGCGGTTTTCGGACCGATCCCCGGCAACTTGCCGAATTCTTCGATTAGCCGCGCGACGGGTTGCGCCGTCGCCTTCGAACTCTGCGTAACCAACCGCCGTCCCCGTTTCCGCACCGCCAAGAGTCGGACGTACGTTCTATTTTACCACGAGGCGGCGAGGCGGCAAGGAAGAGTACGACGATTCTCTCGCCTCGTCGCCTTCCCGCATGCTCGCCTCCCTCGTCCTTGCCGCCTGGCCGCCTCGCCGCCTCGCCGCCTCCGTCAGTAGTCTCCGCCGAGAAACGGCCGGCCCTTGAGACCGTCGGCGGGGCCGACGTAGCCTTCGTCTTCCATGCGTTCGATCAGGCGGGCGGCGCGGTTGTAACCGATGCGGAGGCGGCGCTGAAGCATGGAGGCGGAGGCGGTGCCCTGTTCGCGGACGATTTCGAGGGCTTTCTCCATCATCGGGTCGTCTTCGCCCTCGTCGGCGTCGGGGTTGCTGCTGGGGAGTTCCAGCCACTCCTTGGCGTATTGCGGGATGGGCGCCACGTCGTGCCAGTGGCCGACGATGTAGTGGACGTCCTTGTCCTCGACGAAGGCGCCCTGGATGCGCTGGGGTTTGGCGGCGTCGGGGGGCATGAAGAGCATGTCGCCGCGACCGAGGAGGCGTTCGGCGCCGGGCATGTCGAGGACGACGCGGCTGTCGGTCAGCGAGGTGACGGCGAAGGCGATGCGGGCCGGGACGTTGGCCTTGATCAACCCGGTCAGGACGTCGACCGAGGGGCGTTGGGTGGCGATGATCAGGTGGATACCGGCGGCGCGGCCCATCTGGGTGAGGCGGCAGAGGAGAGTTTCGACCTCATCTGGTGAGGTCATCATCAGGTCGGCCAGCTCGTCGAGGATGACGACGAGGTAGGGGATGCGCTCGGCGGCCGGTTCGTCGGTGATCTTGAGTTTGTAGCCTTCGAGGTTGCGGACCGAGTTCTTGGCGAAGACGTCGTAGCGGCGCTGCATCTCCTGGACGACGAGGCGGAGGGCGCCGACGACCTTGTCCATCTCGGTCACGACCGGGCATTGGAGGTGGGGGACGCCGTTGTACCCGACGAGCTCGACCATCTTGGGGTCGATCATCAGCATCTTGAGTTCATCCGGTCCGCGCGTCAGGAGGAAGGTCGAGATAATGGCGTTGAGACCGACGCTCTTGCCGGAACCGGTGGCGCCGGCGATGAGCAGGTGCGGCATCTTGGTGAGGTCGTGGATGACGTACTTGCCGTTGACGTCGCGGCCGAGCGGGACGGGGATTTTGGCTTTGCTGCGGGCGAACTGCGGCGACTCCAGGGTCTCGCGGAGACCGACGGTGGCGACCTGGGCGTTCGGGATTTCGAGACCGACGCGGGCCATGCCGGGGACCGGGGCCTCGATCCGGATGCTGGGGGCGGCGAGGGCGAGGGCGAGGTCGTTTTGCAGTTCGGTGATGCGGCGGACCTTGGTCCCGACACCCGGTTCGAGCGTGTACTGGGTGACGGCGGGACCGGGGTTGATCTCGCGAACGCGGGCCTCGACCTTGAAGCTGGCGAGGGTGTGCTCGATCAGGCGGGCTTTGCCCTCAAGATCGATCGTGTCGAGACTGACGGTCTCGTAGTAGGCGAGGCGGGCGACGTCGGGGAGGGGCATCGGTTCGCCGGGAGCGACCGGGGCGACCTTCGGCAGCGCCGCGGTCGCGGGGGCGGGTTTCGGTTCGGCTTTTGGGATGTTGATCACCGGCGCCACCGGCGGTTTTTCTTCCTTGACCGGTTTGGCGGTTTTGGCCGGGAGGGCGGCGATCGGTTCCTCTTCGAACTCTTCGAATTCCTCGCCGGCGAACCAGAGGTCGCGGAGGTCGCGGTAGAGGGTCAGGACGTCGGTGTCGGCGAGGAGGAAGATGCCGAAGGCGCCGGCGACGAGCAGGAGGACGGCGGCGCCGACCTGACCGAGGGCGCCGCGGAGGAGCGTGGCGACGGCAAGACCGAGTTGCCCGCCGTCGGAGTTGGGGGCCTGCTCGGCGGCGAGTTCGAAGAGACCGACGATGGCGAGGGCGAAAGCGGCACCGCCGAGGTAGTGGCGGGGCAGCAGGATCGGTCCCTCCTGGGTGCGGAAGGCGCGGTAGGCGATGGCGAGGAGGAAGACGGGGACGAGGAAGGCGCCTTGCCCGCAGACGGTGTGGAGGGTGCGGCCCCACCAGGCGACGAAGGTGCCGTCCAGGTTGCGGTTGCCGAGGACCCAGGCACTGAGGAGGGAGCCCAGCAGGGCGACGACCGCGGTGATCTCCCGGCGCAGGCGCTCGGAGACAACGAGGTCGGGGAGCAAAGCCGAGAACCCGCGGCCGACCGCGCGCAGGCGGGCGGTGAGGGGAAGGGTTTCCCCGGCCGCATCGGCGCGTTGGGCTTTCCTGGCGGCCGACCCGGCCCGGATCTTGGTCTGCGTCGCCATGAGCGCGCTCTCCACTGACGGTACCGACGCCCGACGCGGCGGTCGGGTTTCGGGAGCGGGTCGGCGTCACGGCGGGGGCACGCGCGGGGGCGTACGTTCGGCGTGTACGGAGTATACACGACGAGGTGTCAGCCGGTAGCCGGTAGGGCGGGTCGTCAGTCGTCAGTGGGTGTGGTTCGGCGCGGGTGGGCGCCGACGGGGACCGCGCGTCGGTCCCACGGGCGGGCCCTCACCCCCGGCCCCTCTCCCGGTGCGCGGGAGAGGGGAGGGTTGCCACGGGTGGGGTTGCCTACCTTGGCGGGCGGGGCGGTGGGGACGGGCGGAAGGGAGGCACTGCCCAGGCCCGCACGCCGTGCCGCGTGTGCCGCTTGAGGAGGAATATGGATCATTTGATTCTATTTGTCGATACCTCGTTGCGCTGGATGCGGATTGACGCGGCGATCTGGTCGGTCTATTATCGATAATTGGATCAACTTCTTAGGTACGATTACGCGAGATGGGAGGTTGCCGTGTCGGTTACCGACGAGTTCCTGGCCGCCAATGCGCAGTACGCCGTCGGTTTCACGAAGGGCGAGCTGCCGATGCCGCCCGGTCGCCATGCCGCCGTCCTGGTCTGCATGGATGCGCGGATCGACCCGGCCAGGGCGCTCGGTCTGGAAGAAGGGGACGCCCACGTCGTCCGCAACGCCGGGGGGCGGGCCAGCGACGACGCGATCCGCTCCCTCGTCATCTCCTACAAGCTGCTCGGCACCCGCGAGTTCCTCGTCGTCCACCACACCGACTGCGGCATGCTGACATTCAGCAACGAGCACCTGCGCGATCAACTCAAGCGGGACCTGGGTGCCGACGCCTCGGCGATCGACTTCTTGCCCTTCGGCGACCTCGACCAGAGCGTCCGGGATGACGTGGCGACCATCCGCTCCTCGCCCCTGGTCCCGCAGGACATCACGGTCCGCGGTTTCGTGTACGACGTGGGGACGGGGCGGTTACGGGAAGTTGCCTGAGCCGACGTTAAGCGGCTTGACCTTGGGCAGAGCCGGCACGCTCGGCGAGCTCGGCACCGGCGGCGATCTGGGTGAGGTTGCCGACCGCGTCCTCGAACAGGAAAGCCAAGGTCTCGGCGTAACTCGCGCCGAACCGGACGATCGCGGCACGGACCAGGGCGAGGGCATCGTCCTCTCGGTCGTAGCAATCGATCATATTGCCGGTCTCGACATCCCAGAGTTCGTGGTTCATCGCTTTGGACGTGTCCGCAAACGTCGTCAGACCGTCGCGAGGAAGGGTCCCATCGCGTCGAGGACCCGTTGGGCGTGGCGGCCGTGCAGTTCGTGGCCCATCCCCCCGAGCCGGACGTGGGTGGCGCGGGGCAGGAGCCGGAGTCCTAACGCCACCTCCTCGTCCGACAAGGCCCCCCCGGCGGCAGGGTCCGCCTGGAGGATGAGCACCGGGCAGGAGATCGCGGGGAGGAGCGTTTCGGGGTCGTAGCCTGCGCGCATGGCGTCGCGTCCTTCGCGCACCGCCGCGAGCATGTCGGGATCCAGCCGGTGCAGGTTCGTCGCCTGGAACTCGAACCAGGGGTTCTCGTCGCCGAACGCGTCCCCCGCCCGGACCGGTTCCTCGGTCCCCGGCACAAACACCGGCATGGCCCGCAGGGCGGCTGCGATCTCCGGCACCGGCCGCCCGGCGAGGCGATGCCACAGCTCGTTCTGCGCCCTGTGGAGCCGGTACTGGAGGTTGTCCTGGTCGGCCGGGGCCGGGTCGTCGTCGCGCGAGAACTGGACGTCGCCGTGGACGACGGCCCGGAAGAGGCCGGGCTGCGCCGCCGCCGCCATGATCGCGACCTCGGCGCCGAGGGAGTGGCCGTAGACGACGGCCGGCTCTCGCACCGCGCCGGCGAGGAAGGCGGCGATGTCCGCGGCGTAGTCGCGCAGGTCGTACCGCCCGGGCACGCGGCCCGACAGCCCGTGCCCACGCAAGTCCGGGGCGTAGACGTGCCACCGATCGGCGAGCAGGGCGATGAGGGCGTCGGCGTAGCGCCAACTGCCGGCGCCGCCGTGCAGGATCACGAACGGCGGCCCGTTGGGCGGACCTTCGCCGTAATTGAGTTCGACCGTGCCCGTATCGAACCGCCGCTCGCTCGGCACCCGTGGCCCCTCTTTCGACCCGCGATCGGTCACAACGAGAGCAGGATCGTGGCGACGGTGATCATCGCCCAGGAGTTGGCCGCCGCTTCTCCCAGCGCATAGTCAATTCGGGGCAGATCATGCCGCCGATGATACAGCACGATCGCGTTTGCAGACACGTCCTGGTCTCCGTTGTTTTCATATCTCACCGACCTGCAGGCCATTGACGACGAGCGAGGACAGGAACCTGGGATTGCCATTGTTTTGACAACTCTACAGCAGCGAGTAGTACGCTCTTCCCAACATCCTCACTGTTCTGACTTTCCCCGGTTCCCCCTCTTGCGTCTGTAGAACATTTGTTCTATTCTCTTGGCGAGGGCATACGGATGCCGTGTCCGGACGCCCGAAGACGGGGTGCACGGCGTGCCGAGGCGCGGGAAGGGAGGGCTTGGCGATGGGCGTTGCCTGCGTCTACGTGCCGCATTTTGCCTTGCGGATGGCGTTGTTGGAACGGCCGGGGCTCGACGGGACGCCGCTCGTCTTGACCTCGCCGCCCAACAGCCGGGTCGTCGTTGCCGATTGCACGCGGGAGGCGATGGAGCAGGGGGTCAAACCGGGGATGCCGCTGCGGGAGGTGACGGCGCTCTGCCCGGAGGTGGTCTTTATCCAGCCAAACCCGGCCCGCGATGCGGCGGCGTTCGACCGGATCGTCGCGGCGTTGGAGACGTTCAGTCCGCTCGTCGAGCCGGGGGAAACCGGGTGCTGCTACGTCGATCTGCAGGGGTTGGAGCGCCACGACGCGACGGTCGAAGACGCGATGCAGCGGCTGCTCGGTCTGGTGCCGCGGGTGCTGCGACCGCGGGCCGGGGTGGCGCCGGGCAAGTTCGCCGCCTGGGTGGCGGCGCGGCGGGCGCCTCCGGGGGGAGTCCGGGTCGTGGCACCGGGCGAGGTCGTGCCGTTTCTCGCTCCGGTACCGGTCGATTGGCTGCCGGTGCCGGACGAGTTGCGGGCGCGGTTGGGCCGACTCGGCTTGCGGACGTTGGGCGAATTCGCGGCGCTACCGATGCCGGCCGTCCAGGCCCGGTTCGGACCGGAGGGACGGCGCGGCTGGGAGGTGGCGAGTGGGCACGACGACACCGCGGTTTGCCCGCACCCGCGGATTGAGACGGTGGTCGAGACGCTGACGCTGCCGGCACCGGCGACGAGCCGGGAGACGCTGCTGATCGGGTTGAAGCGGCTGATCGTCCGCGCCTTCGGGCGACCGGAATTGCGGTTTCGCCACGTGCGGCAGGCCAGGTTGCGGGTCCTGATCGAGGAGAACCGCTCCTGGGAAAAGGAGATGACGTTCCGGGAACCGGTCGGCCGGGAGCGGGCGATCGAGGTCCTGGGACACCGGCTGGCGACGATCGAGTTGCCGGGGGCGGCCGAGGCGATGGCCCTGGAGTTGATCGGGTTGACCGCGGAGACGGCCCACCAGGAGTTGTTGCCCGGTGCCCTCGGGGCGTTGCGGTCGCGGCGGACGCGGCCGCTGGTCGAGGTGGCCCGTCAGTTGAAGCAGCGGTACGGGGAATCGCCCCTCTACCGCGTCGTGGAGGTCGAACCATGGTCGCGGATTCCGGAACGTCGCCACGCGCTGCTGGCCTACGACCCTTGAACGCGCCGCGGCCGGTGCGGGTGCTGACGGGAGACGGGTTGCCGGTCGCGCTGGTCGAGGGGGAACGGCGGCGCGCGGCGACGGTGGAGGACGCCTGGTACGTCGACGACGAGTGGTGGCGGGAGCCGATCGCGCGCCGGTACTACCGGATCGTGCTGGAGGACGGGGTGGTGCGGACGGTCTACCAGGACAGGAGGCGCGGCGAGTGGTTCGCGCAGGGGTATTAGTCGACGAGAAGCGCCATGCTGCCCGTTCCCGTTATGTGGCGTCGTGTCCGTCGTCCGCCCGGGGATAAATCCCCGGTCTCACCCAGATAAGCCCTCTGAAGAGGGCTGAAAAGTGCCGTTCCGTTCAGCCTGCTTGAGCAGGCTTATGGAGGCTTAGCCCGGGGTTTGAACCCCGGGCGGACGACCGAATCACACCTCGTATCCACCCCAACACCCCCGCGATGCCCCGATCGGTAGGCTATGGCCGAGAAAGCCGGACAGGTTGACTACGTCGAACTCCATCTTCACACCGCCTTCTCCTTTCTCGACGGGGCGTCGTTGGCGGAGGAGTTGGTCGGGCGTGCCGTCGAACTCGGGTATCGGGCGCTGGCGGTGACCGATCACGACGGGTTGTACGGGGCGATGGAGTTTGCGCTGGCGGCGAAGGGGGCCGGGATCGCGCCGATCACCGGGGCGGAGGTGACGCTGACCGATGGGACGCACCTGACGCTGTTGGCCGAGACGAAGGCGGGGTACGCAAATCTGTGCCGGTTGCTGACGGCGGCGCACCATGCGGGGTTGAATGACGGCCCTCACGAATTGGCGCCACGGTCGGGGGCTTGTAGGGGCGGACCGCCGTGTCCGCCCTCGTCGCGTG
>DATBFX010000516.1:0-15242 GCA_036558305.1 Thermomicrobiales bacterium
CACCACCGGCGGCCAGGAGTGCGATTTCGTACGATTCCGGTGAGGCGGGGGCGCCCTCACCGGTCTCCCCACCGCCGGCGGCGCAGAGTTGGCGGACGAATTCGACGTACGCGGCCGTGTGGTAGGTCGTGACGTCCTGGACGGTCGCGGGATACGGCTCGATCCGGAGCAGTTCTTTGCCGAGACCGCTGAGATCGATCAGGTGCTTGGTGCGCATGACCAGGCGGTAATTGGAGAGGTGGAGCGCCGGCTCGACGAACGGGTACGGGCGGCTGGTCCCCCAATGCACCTCGAGTCCGGTGTAGTGTTGCAGATAGCGATCGTCGTAGACGAGACCCGCGAGGGTTTGGAGCGGGCTCCGGTTCGGCATCGTTTCCTCCAGTGATCGTCAGCCGCCTTCGCGCTCGCGCCGCACCTCCAGCAGCCGCTCGAACATCGACGCCTCGTCGAGGTAGACGCCGAGGGAGTTCTGGAGACCGCCGGTAACCAGGGCGTTGACGTGCCAGGCTTGATTCTCGACGCCGGTGCGGCGGGGGTCGGGTGGGGCGCGGAGGCGGATGTCGGTGGCGAGACCGATCACGCCGTAGTAGCGGGCGGGATCGACGTGTCTGGCGAGGCAGTCCATATAGCCGGCCTCCCAGTTGGTGCCCGAATCCTCGCTGACCTGGCAGATCATCACGTTGGCGGCTTCGAGCTCCCGGATGTCGAAGTCGTAGACGACGCGGGGGGTGACGTCGTCGCGGGTTTTGTCGTTGATCGGCTCGCTCTCGTTCGGGCAATAGACCTCAAACCCGAGGTCGCGCAATTTCGCGGCCAGGCGGAGGTTGTACTCGACCTCCGCCTGCACGAACATCGGTCCGCCGAGGTAGATGCGCACCCAGGTCACTTCCCGGTTCAGGCGGGTTCGCCGAGGTGGCAGCGGAACCACTCCAGCGTTCGCCGCATGAAGTCCTCGACGTAGGTCGGTTCGCCGCCCCAGAGGAAGAGGTGGTTGCCGCCGGGGTAGCGGACGAATTCCGCCTCGCAACCGGCCGCCAGAAGGGTGGCGTACAACTGCTCCCCCTGGCCGATCGGGCAGCGGATGTCGCCCTCGGCGTGGAGGATCAGCGTCGGCGTCTTCGCCTGATGGGCGAAGGTGGCGGGCGAATGGGCGACGTACCAATCGCGGCTCTCGTGGGGTTTCCCTTCCCACTGCAGGTCGCCCCAGAAGTACCCGAGGTCGCTGGTGCCGTACTGCGATTCGAGGTCGAAGACCGGAGCGCCGCAGACGGCGGCCCTGAAGCGGTCGGTGTGACCAATCGTCCAGGAAGTCATGTAGCCGCCGTAGGAGTAGCCGAAGATGCCGGTGCGGTCGGGGTCGACGTAGGGGCGCGCGAGGACCTCGTCGACGACGGCCATCAGGTCCCGGAAGTCCTCGCCTCCCCAGTCGCCGACGACCTGCTGCGTGAAGTGCCGCCCGTAGGAGGCCGAACCGCGCGGGTTGGCGAAAACGACGAGGAAGCCGTGGGAGGCGAGCATCTGTTGGACGTAGCTGAAGTCGGGACCGTAGAAACCGTTCGGACCACCGTGGACGTCGAGCACCAGCGGGTAGCGCCTCGCCGGGTCGAAACCGGGCGGTTTGAGCAGCCAGGCTTCGATCGCGAATTCGCCCCGTTGGACCGTGAAGTTTTCCCAGGTCGCCGTCGAGGTTTCGCGCAACAGCGAGCCGTTCTGCTCGGTGATCTGGCGCGACGTTCCGGTCTCCTGGTCGTAGATCACGATCTCGCCGGCCGTTTCGAAACTGCTCTCGCCCTGAGCCACGAAGCGGCGTGAGACATCGACGCCGAAACCGCCGTGTTGGGCTTGCCATTCCTTGACGGTCTCGACGCCGCCGGTCTCGGTATTCAAGAGGTAAAGACCCGATCGGCCGGCCCGGCTGGCGGCGAAGAGGACGCGCCGGTCGTCCAACCAGACCGGTTGTGCCGCGGGGACGAAGACCGACCAACTCTGGCCCGGCAAAACGGCCAGATCGTCGGTCAACTGCCGGGTTTCACCGGACGCCACGTCGTAGAGGAAGAAGTCGAGCTGCCAGGTGCGCGTCGGTTCGCCGGCGAAGACGATCCGCCGGCCGTCGGGCGACCACGCCCAGGAACCGATCACACCCCGCTCGGCGCCGACCATCGTCGTCGCGCCGCTATCGACGGCGATGAGGGCGAGTTGGGACGAGAGGTAGTTGCTGTTGGGGACCATCGCGGCGATGGTCCGGCCGTCGGGCGACCAGGCGGGATGGTTGTGGTCGTTGGCATCGCTGGTCAGCATCCGGCGGGTGCCGGTTTCGAGGTCGACGATCCAGACTTGGGAGCGAGTGTCGCCGAGGTAACCCCGCGTGTCGTGTTTGTAGTCGGCCCGACGGGTGGCGCGCACCGGTTCCGGTGTACCTTCCGGCCGCTCCTTTTCGTCCGCGTTGTCCGGGTCGTGGATCGCGGAGTACGCGACCGAACGCCCGTCCGGCGACCAGGCGAGCCCCCCGATCGCGGCGCGGTGGCGTGTCACCTCGCGCGCGTCGCCGCCGTCGAGGGAGAGCACGAAGATCCCCGCGGTCTTGACGCGATCGGAGGTGAAGGCGAGGCGCCGCCCGTCCGGCGACCAGCGGGCACCGCCGTTGCGCTCGCCGCTCCGCGTCAATTGGCGCGGCGCGGCTCCGTCGATGTTCCGCAGCCAGAGGTGGGTCGCCGACTTCTTGGTGTCGCGGCCGGTCGTGGTGACTTCGTACACGACATGGACGGCGTCGGGCGACACCTGGGGGTTTGCCGCCCAGGTCAGATCGTAGACGAGCGTATCAGGGGTCAGGCGACGGGTCATCGACGGGCTTTCTCCTCTCCTTGGCGCGGTCGTTTTGTCTATTGTGCCCCACACGAGATCTGCGCGAGGAAGGGGCTGAACAACTTTTCGAGGCGTCTTGCCCCGTTTTACGGGCCGTGCAATAATCCGGTCGATCCCAGGCGTTTTTCGTCCGACGGTCAACGATCCACTTCATACCGTCTCGATCAGCCCCGTATCGGTCGAACCGCAAAGCGGAAGGCAAGCTGTCGATGGCATTCAGTCGTCGCTCGACCTCCGGTGGCGTCGACGGGCCTGGACTGCGCGCGCCGCCGCGCGGCCGGTGACTGACGAAGGGAGTGCGTATTCCGCGTTCGCAGGACAGGAGAGGAGTAGACACGATGGAGCAGAAGTCCCGCAACCCGTTTGCCCGGTCGGGTCTGGCCGTGCTGTTCAGCCTCGTGCTGCTGTCGATGAGTCTGGCGCCCATCACCCGCGTCCTGGCGCAGGATCAACCGGTCCAGGGCGGCACACTCCAGATGTCGCTCGGCGAGGAACCCGACCAACTCGACCCGGCGCGCACGATCGAGTTGACCGCCTCCTACGTGAACAGCTTCATCTACGACCAGCTGACCTACATCGGCGCCGACGGTCTCCCCCATCCCTGGGTGGCGGAGTCGTGGCAGATCAGTCCCGACAACCTGACGATCACGATGAAGATCCGCCAGGGCATCAAGTTCCACGATGGGACGGCCCTCGATGCCCCGGCGGTTAAGGCCGGGTACGACCGCATCCTCGATCCCGCCATGGCGGCGCCGTACAAGGCGTTCCTCGGCCCGATCAAGGACGTCGAAGCGCCGGACGCGACGACGTTGGTCTTCAACTACGAGAAACCCTACGCGCCCTTCTTCAACAACGCGTCGGTCGTGCCGATCGTCTCGCCAGCGGCCGTCGAGAAGGAAGGCGACGACTTCGGGCACAAGCCGGTCGGCTCCGGCCCGTTCGTCCTCAAGGAATGGGAGAGCGCGACCAAGATCGTCCTCGATCGCAACCCCGATTACGTCAACTACCGGGAGGACGACACCAACAAGGGTCCGGCCTACGTCGACGAGGTCGTCCTCAACATCATCTCGGAACCGGCGACGCGGACCGCGGCCTTCGAATCCGGCGAACTCGACATCCTCGACGTGCCGAGCGCCGACGTCGAACGCCTCCAGGCCGAGCCCGGCGTCACGATCGTCGCCCAGGAGAAGGGCCACAACATCAACTTCATCGAGTTCTCCAACAAACCGCCGTTCAACAACGAGCACTTCCGCAAGGCGATCGCCTACGCGACCGACAGCGATTCGGTGACCCAGATCGCCTACCTCGGTCGCGCCACGACGAACAACTGCCCGGTCCCTGTCGGCGACGCGTCCTACGACACCGAGCTCTGCACCCAGCACGGCTACAGCTACGATCTCGACAAGGCAAAAGCCGAACTCGCCGCCGGCGGTTTCACCGACTCCGACGGCAACGGCGTCGTCGAGATGGACGGTAAAGACATCGCGGTCACGCTCTGGAGCTATTCGGGCTTCGACGTCCAGCAGAAAACGCTGGAACTCCTCCAACCCGACCTGAACAAGATCGGGCTCAAGGTCGACATCCAGACGATCGACTTCGGCGCGCTCCAACCGAAGCTCGAAGCCGGCGAGACCGGTTTCGACTACATGCGCTGGACCTTCTACGACCAGTCGATCCTCTCCCAACTCTTCAAGACCCCCGGCTGGGTCAAGCAGACGAGCGATCCCGACCTCGACAAACTGCTCGACACTGCCGACACCACGGTCGATCCGAAGGCACGGCTTGACGCCACCCACGCCGCCATGACCTACGTCCTCGACCACTGCCTGATCGTCCCCATCAACACCGACTGGTTCCAATCCGCCGTCCACGACCACGTTCACAACTACCACTGGGACGCCACCGACAACGAGCGCATCATCGACGTCTGGCTGTCGAAGTAAGGGAACAGGCGTCAGGGAACAGGGAACAGGAAAAGACGACCGTCCTCCTGTCCCCTGTTCCCTGTTCCCTGTTCCCTGGAGCGAAGTGACAGATGCTCTACTTCGTCGTGCGGCGGCTGATCGTCACGATCCCGGTCTGGTTCGCGATCGTGACGATGGTCTTCTTGATGCGGCCGTTGGTGCCCGGCGATCCGGTCAAGATCATGTTCTTCGGTCGCTCCAGCAGCGCCGAGACGATCGCGGCGATGCGACACCAACTCGGGCTCGACGACCCGCTGAGTGTCCAGTACGTCCACTACGTCGAAGGGGTGCTCCACGGCGACCTGGGGCAGAGCATCACGACGCGTCGTCCAGTGACCGCCGAAATCAAGGATCGCTACCCGGCCACGCTGAAACTCGCTCTCGGCAGTCTCTTCGTTTCGACGATCGTCGGCCTCTTCGCCGGGGTGGTTGCGGCCGTCTACAAGGACAGCGCCATCGACACCCTGGCGATGGTCTTCTCGCTGGCCGGTCTCTCGATGCCCGCCTTTTGGTTCGGGCTCCTGATGATCTACTTCTTCTCCGTCAGACTCGGCTGGTTCGACGTGATTCCCGACGGCTCCCTGAAGTCGCTGGTGATGCCGGCAGTCACGCTGGGGCTGATCGCCTCGTCGGTCGTCGCCCGGTTGGTGCGTTCGGCGATGCTTGAGGTACTCGGGCAAGACTTCATCCGCACCGCCCGGGCGAAAGGGCTGCACGAGCGTCGGGTGCTGCTCCGCCACGGACTCGGCAACGCGCTGATTCCGATCGTGACGATCCTCGGTTTGCAGTTCGGCGGTCTGCTGAGCGGCGCCTTCATCATCGAGGCGGTGTTTGCCTGGCATGGCATCGGCGAACTCGGCGTGAGGGCGTTCGCGAAACGGGACTTCCCGCTCATCCAGGGTATCGTCCTGGTCGTGGCCACGACCTACGTCCTGGTCAACCTCGCCGTCGACATTCTCTACGCCGTACTCGACCCCCGGATCAAGGTCAAATGAGCACAGTCGCCACCGCGGTACCGATCGTCGAGGCACGCCGGCCGTCGCAACGGACGGGTCCGATCGCCTTTTTCCGGACGCTCTTTCGCTACCGCCAGGCCCAACTCGGCGGCTTCGTCATCCTCGTTTTGATCTTAACTGCGGTCTTCGCCCCGGTAATCGCCCCCTACGATCCGCTTGAGGTCAAGGCGGGTCGGCCCCTGACCCCCCCATCGCGCGACTTCCTCTTCGGAACCGACGACCTGGGCCGGGATCAGTTGAGCCGAATCGTCTACGGCTCGCGGATCACGCTCCGGATCGGATTGATTATCGTCGGCCTCGAGTTCGTCATCGGCGTTTCGGTCGGCCTCATCGCCGGCTACTACGGCGGATGGCTCGACGGTGTGTTGATGCGGTTCACGGACATCGCGCTGGCCTTCCCTGGGTTCATCCTCGCCCTGGCGGTGATCTCCGTGCTCGGACCCGGTCTGACGAACGCTATGCTCGCCGTCGGCATCGCGTCGTGGCCCTTCGCCGCGCGGGTCGTTCGCGGCAGCGTCCTCTCGGTCAAGGAGATGGAGTACGTCACGGCCGAGCGGGTGCTGGGCGCGCGCGGTTCCCACATCATGCGGCGCGCGATCCTGCCGAACGTTCTCGCGCCCATCATCGTCCTGGCATCGCTCGAATTTCCGGCGGCGGTGCTCTACGCGGCGGCACTGTCCTACCTCGGACTCGGTGCCCAACCGCCGACACCGGAGTGGGGAGCGCTCCTCGTCGATGCGCGCACCTACATCCGCACCGCACCCTACTTGATCAACATCCCCGGCGCCGCAATCTTCATCGTCGTCCTCGCGTTCAATTTGCTCGGCAACACGCTGCGCGACGTGCTCGATCCGCGGTTGCGCGGGAGGTAGGCCACTGCTCTGGTACACTCGCCTGGCACGTGCCGGACCGGCACGGCGCCGAGATTGCCTGCGCCACGGATCGGACCGAGGATGACCGAACGAACCGCGACGACCACACCCGATACGAGCGACCAGAACGGCACCGAACCCGCCGACGGCGCGGCGCCCGCATTCGTCGCGAAAACCGATACGACGAAGAGTCCGATCGAAGCCAACGAGTTGTTGCGGGCCGACGCCGGCGACGTCCAGGCGACGACGGTCACCATGGACCGCTCGGGCGCGGAGTCCGTGACCGCTCAGCGCGTGACGATGGAACGCTCCGGCGCAAAAACGCTCGAAGCGCGCTCGGCCCAACTCGTCAACTCCGGCGTCGCGATCCTCAAGAGCGAGCAAGCCGTGCTGCAAGGCGGTTCGGCCGTGCTCGTCTCTGCAAAGGAAGCACGACTCGTGAAAAGCCGGGCCGCGGTGGTCGTCGCCGAGCGGCTGACCGGCGAGGGCGAACTCAAAGCGCTCCTCCACGTCGGTTCGAGCGACGGTTGCATCCGTCCGGTGCTCGACGGGCGGAGTGCCCTGGGACTCGGCGCCGCGTTCGGGTTGGTGGTGCTGGTGTTCGGTCGCCTGGTAAAGCGACTCGGCGGCCGGTGGGCCGAGGCATCGGCTCGGTAAGAGGGAAACGACGATGGGCGCAATCAAGCGATTGGCCAAGTTCACCGGCGGCGGCGTGGTTGGCGCGGCGATTGGCTCGGTCACGGCGACGCTGCTTGCGCCGGAGAGCGGCAACGAGTTGCAGCGCAAGCTGAGGGAACGCATCCAGCAGGCAAAGTTGGCCGGCTTGACGGCAAAGGCGGAGACGGAAGAGGCATTGATTCAGCGCTTCCGTGGCCGCGTCAACGACCCCAATGCGCTGGAGGACAAACGCGTCCAGTCTCACGCCGAGGTTGCGGAGGCGGTTCGGGCCGTCGGTCTCGGTCTCAACGCACCGGGGGCGATCGCCGCCCAGGAATCGACCGATCGCCGCTGATCCAGCGGGCCACCGCCGCGCCTACGTCGTTCAACGGACCGTTCCCCAACCCCGAATACGTCGTTCGCGCGATGTCGCACCGCGGTCGAGCGGACATCATGACGGTGGCCGGGGGAGCGCGGTTTCTTGCCTCTGGTCGCACAGGCACGCGGTTTGATATCTTTGCAAATCCGTAGGGAGCCGGGCACCGCGCCGCGGAATTCGTGGTCGCCGTGTGCCTGCCCCGGCGCAAGCAGATATGGGGCAGGCGCGACGTGATGTCGGTTCGATACGGGGAGATGGGTCGATGACGGGAGCCGCGGCGCGACTGCACGGGTTCGATCGGGTGGTGAGGGTGGTCTTCGTCGCGGCACTGCTGGCGGTGCCGGTCATGCGCGCCAGCGCGCAGGACAACGCGGCTACCTCCAGGTTTGACGACGACGGCATACCTGCCCAATCGCTAATCGGTCAGCAACTCCAAGCGGGCAAGATCGACTACGACACCAGTCTGGTTTACCGTGCCTATGCGCTCTTTGGGGACGCCCGCTTGCCCGCCGCGATCGCCGAGTCCGGCGACGTCGCCGAGGACAACGCCTTCTTCGGCGAGGTGCGCGCCAACTGGCCCCGGTTGTCCGACCAGACCCGGCAACTCCTGACGCCGTTCATCGTCCGGCCGACCGATACCCGCAGCGTCTTCTTCCAACCGGGTGGCGGCGCGGCAGAGGCGGCGACCGCCGACCAGGGGGACGCCAAGCCGGCGTTCGCCGGCGGCGACTGCTCGGACAACTGGGCCGCGAATACGAGCGCGAAATTCCCCTTCAAGGTCTGGGTCCACTGCACCGGCGACTACGACGCCGACCTCGACGCCGCGATCGCGATGATCGAGGACTTCTGGGCCCGCGAGGTCGACATGATGGGACCGCCGGTCCTCGACACCGGCTCCGCCGAGCAGGGCGGCGACACATCGATCGACTTCTACTTCGTCGAGGACGAATCGGACCGCGTGGACCGCGGCGGCGGTGACTACATCCAGAAAGAGGCCCTGGCCCACGCCGCGCCCGACGACCCGGTGAACGACAACAAGGCCAGTTGCCACGTCGTCGCGCGCCGTTCCTACATCGGCAAACCCGACCAGACCCTGGTGCTCGCCCACGAGTTCTACCACTGCCTCCAGGACGCCCACAACTGGCAGATAGGGTTCGGGTTCAAGTCGACGCCCTACAACCAGGATTTCGAGCAACTCTCGTACTCGGAGTTCTGGTTCGTCGAGGCGACGGCGACCTGGGTGATGTCCTACCTCTACCGCGACACGATCGATCCGGCGGTCATGCAGAACCTGGTGCACTACCGCTTCGTCAAATACTTCCAGGGGGCGGACGCCCCCCTCTACCAATCCCCGGCGCAGTGGATGGCCGGATTCGATCACATGTACGCGGCCTACATCTACTTCATGTTCCTCGAACAAGAGGTCGGTGCCGACGGCATCGGCCAGATGTGGAAGAACCTCGAAAACGTCAAGGCCGACGATTTCACCGGCACGACCGAGATCATCGACGAGATCCTGCCGTTCAAAGAGCACTTCCGCGACTTCGCCGTGCGCAACTTGAACCTGGACCTGGAGCCCGGCGACCCCATTTCCCCGAGTTACAAGGATCTCGATCCGACGTTTCCGGAAGGGTTCGCCCCGCCGTTCCAGGCGGGTCCCGGCAAAACGAGCCGCACCGACGTCGTCGTCACCCGCGGCGAGCCGCTCGTGTTCGGCGACGCCATCCCCTCGCTGACCGCGCACTACTACGACTTCTCGACGACGCGACCGGTGAAGCAGATGACGCTGGACTTCACCGGGATCGCGGCCGACGGCGCGGTCGACGTCGACATGATCGCCAAGATCAGGGGGAAGAACTGGGAACGGCGGCAGCTTTCGACCGACGCACCGATCACCTTCTGCTTCAACAAAGAGGCAGACGCCGTCTCGCTGTTTTATCTTGTCGTCAGCAACCACGACCTGAACGAAGACAACACCGCGCGCGGTAGCTTCACGGTCGCGGCCAGCGATGCAGACTGTACGTGACCGGTGGCAAGTGGCGAATGGCAAGGACCGGGCTTCGAGCAAGGTGATGCGAACGCGGCCTCGGGGAATTGACGACGGCGCGGTCGCATCGCGTACCGCGCCGTCGGTATGCCGTGGGCCGGACCGGCCACGGCAAGAATGGGCATCGCACGATGAGAAGGGGTGACATGCGGCGCTGGAGTTACGCGGCGATGGCGGTGCTGTTGGCGACCAACCTGCTACCGATCCTGTCGGCGCATGCCCAGGACACGGCACCGGTCAAGGCGAGCCAGCTCGTCAAGTCGGTCGTGCTGATCAACACGTTCGCCTGCGAATCGCAGCCGGTGCCGGGTCAAGCGATACTGATCCCGTTCCAGGACCAGCAGTGCGACTCGGCCGCTTGGAAAGGCTCGGGCTCGGTCATCGACACGCAGGGACACATCCTCACCAACGACCACGTGATTCGGCCCGATCGGCACGGCAGCGGCGTCGATCCCAACAAACTCGGGTGGTATCTGGTCTACCAGACACTCGACGCGAAAGAACTCCCGGTCGCGCTCTTTTATGCCCGGGCGATTTCGTCGGACCCCAACCTCGACCTCGCCATCCTGGAACCGGCCTGGGGACTCGACGGGCAACCGCTCCCGGCCGGGAGCACCGACAACACACTGCCGGTGCTGCCGCTTGCCCAATCCGGCGGGAGCGTCGACGTCGGGGACACGCTGCGGCTGCTCGGCTACCCCCGCGAGCATCCGCAGGTGACCGTCAGCACCGTCAACGTCGTCGGTTTCGAGTCGGACTCGCACGTGCCCGAACTCGGCACCACGGCCTGGACCCGCACCGACGTGGCCGCGGCGGGTCCGGGGAACAGCGGCGGACCGGCGGTGAACGAGGCGGGTTATCAGGTCGGCGTCGTCTCGGCGGGTTCGCGCAACGACCTCGATTGCCAGGACTACAACAAAGACGGCAAGGTCGACCCGGTGTCCGAATGCGTCACCGCGACGGGCGGCTCCGAGTACGTCCGACCGGTGCCGGAAGCCTACGACTTGCTCCTCCAACAGGCGCAAACCACACCCGAACCCCAACCGACGCCGACCACCGAGGCACCGCCCGAGCCGCCGGAGGAGACACCGACGGCGACCGAGGAGGCGCCGCAGCCGCCGGAAGAGCCGACCGAGACCCCCACCCAGGCCGTCGAGCCGACGGCGACCCCGACGACTCCGCCGGATACCGGCGCCGGTACCGCGATCATCATCGGGACGCTCGTCTCGGCCGATACGGGCGATCCGATTCCCAGGGCGCAGGTGGTGGTGCTCCAGCCCGGCGTCAGCGTCAAGGACTGGCGGCGGGGCAACGTGGGCAACGAAGCCATCTACAGCTTCACCGTGACCGACGCCCGCGGCAACTTCCAACTGCCCGATCCGGTGCAGCGAAACGTCGGGTACGGCATCTGGTTGCAGGCGAAGGGCTACGAGGAACTCTTCAAGGACGACAAGATCCTGGCCACGGACGACGATCCGGCCATCGTCGACCTGGGCACGATCCAGATGCCGGTCCAGGTATAGGTGTGCCGCTGAATCCCGGCGAAGCCACCTGTGCGCGGCGGCTAAAGCCGCCGCGCACGGGCGGCGCCGACGCGACCCTTCCGAGACAAAACAACGGGCGGTCGCAATCCCGGCGACCGCCCGTTGCCGTGTTTACACCGTCCCGAATCGGCGCGGAACGGTGCCCTCCGCGCCTACGACGGAATGGTGATGCTGTTCTCCAGCTTCTCGCGCACGGGTCCCTGCTGGTCGTAGGCCTGTTGCGGACCTTCGTTGAGGAAGATCACGACCGCCTGTTGACCGGGGAGCCGGTAGACGTGGTAGTAGTCGTAGAGGTCGACCGTCTGGCCGTTCTGGCTGGTCCAAGTGAAGTTGAAGGCGACGATCGCCGAATCGTCGTCGCTGCTCTTGATCTCGTCGCCGTTGTCGTCGGTCCGCACCTCGACGTTGCTGACCGTCGAGTCGCTCTCGAGTCGCCCCTGCATGATGTCGGGCACCTGATCCATCGGCAGGTTGTCGTCGGCGGCGTTCGAGAACAACAGGGCGTGTGAGGCGCCGTTGAACAGGTGCAGGAAGTCCTGCGGCCCGTTATCGGTCGGATTCGTCGATTCCTCGACGTTGGTCCACGTCGCGTCGTAGTCCATGGTGTAGCCGTAGGTCGGGCTCTTGTAAGTCGTGACCTCGCCGGTGCTCTCTTGTGTGGGGCTGGCCTTCGCCTTCGGCGTCCTGGTCGGCTTGACTTGGGCCTTCGGCGTCGGCGTGTCCTCGCTCGGCGGCTGCGGCGTTTCGTCGGAGGGCGGTTCGACGGTGCCATTGTTGCTGCTGGCACTACCGCCGAGTCCCTGGGCGACGAAGAGGCTGACCTGCGTCTGGGGGTCGCGGGCGTGCAACCAGGCGATGCCGCTGTAACCGGCATCACTCGTCGCGACCACCGGGACGTAGACATCCTGGGCATTGCCCGAGATGTCGCCGCAGGCCACGGTGTCACCGTTGCTGGAGACGACGACGGCGTAGTCGCCGCCGGTCAGCTCGTCGATCGCCAAATCGATCCGCGTAAAGCTGGTCAGGACGCCGCCCTCGGCGGGTGCGAGATCGCGCAGTTCGCCGGCGACGTCGCCCGGCGAGTCGCAACTGCCGCTGACGACGGCGGCCGTCAGCGTGGCGTCGTCCTGGGCATTGACCCGACCCGACCGGATGCCGGCGGTGAAGGCCATGCCCGCGACGAGCAAGGCGACGACCGCGAGCAACGAACGACTCCTCATGATTCACCCCTCTCCTAACACGCGAATCCGACTCCTCTCCGACGCTCCGATGCGTTTGCACCGGTATTGTGGAACCGCCTGGCGGTGAGTTCCCTCCTCAAAACGACGTATTTTACGCGCCGATTCGGCCTACCGAGACAACGTTCCGGGCACGGCAGATCGCCGTGCCCGGAACGTGGAACCGGACCATCCGTCGCGGTCGATCACGCGGAAGAAGTCAGAGCACTCTCCTCGCAGGTTCGCCGCGGACGCCAACCCGACTAGCTGGCGAGCGGCTCGGAGATCAAACCGAACGGGCTCAACGACCGAGAGCCCCCGTTATCGCCCGACTCGACCGCAGGACTATTCAGCGACCCACCCGTCATCGCGTTCGGGCTCAACGAACGGCCGCCGCCCGACTGGCCCGCCTCGACCGCCGGGCCGCTTTCAACGGTCCCAGAAGTCAGGGACGTGCCGTTCAACGGGCGGCCTCCCCCGGTCTCGGTGCTTTCGTTCGTCGATCCGCTCGTCAGCGAGGCCGACGTGAGGGCTGTCGCGGAGAGTGAGCGATTGTCAGTCGGCTGACTCTCGGATTGTGGACCGCCGGAACTCGACAGCGCCGCGTCGGTCATGGAGGTGGGATCGAGCGACCGGCCGTCGGTCTCGTCGGATTCTTGCTGCGCCGAGGCGATCGCGGCGGCACCCAGGCGACCGCTGCTGAGCGCGGCGACGCCGAGGGAGCGCCCGGTTCCGGTCGACGCCGATTCGTTGCTCGGTCCGCCCAGCGAGCCACCGGTCAGCGTCGCCGGCGAGAGCGATCGCCCGCCGGATTGGATCCCCGATTCGATGGCGACGTTCGTCAGCGTACCGCCGGTCAACGACGTGCCGCTCAGCGCGCGTCCGCCGCCGTTCTCACCGGCTTCCACGGCCGGTCCGCCGAAGGACGTGCCGGTCAGGCTCCGCGCACTCAGCGAGCGGCCCCCCTGGCTCGCGCCGGCCTCAACCGCCGGACCGCCGAAGCTGGTCCCGGTCAAAGAGACGGGGGAGAGTTGGCGACCGCCGGTGGTTCCGGACGACTCGACCCCCACGTTCGTCGGGCTACCGAGTTGGCCGCTCGTCACCGACGAGGCACTCACGGGCCGGCCCGTGGTGTCGGACTGGTCGGCCACGGTCAGTCGCGGACCACCGGCGAAGGCAAGCGCCGCCGCCAGTCCGAGCGCGACCACCGGCACACCCCGCGTTGCCACCATTCGTTTCCGCATCACGTCCCCCGTTCTTCTCTCTGTTGCTTTCGCACTGCGACGACGGTTCTCACGAAGAGGTGGTGCGCCGCGGGGTCGCTGTCACCGTTCTCGGATGGCGGGCTCGCCGTTCTTCCTTTCGGTCCGCCCGGTCCGTATCAGTACCGGTGCATCCTACACGACCTCGCCGCGCTGTCAAGTTTGCACGGAATCTCGTTTCCGTGCATCCCGCTCAACACCGCCGAACGTCCCCGAAACGAACCGCGTGCGCCGGGCTCTCGGTTTGGTTCGTTCGGCCGGGTCTTTCCGCCTCCACCTCCTCCTGGGTCTCTCCGGATGGCCGGTACACTCGAGGCCTCGTGGCCCGATCACCGCCCATTGCTTTTGCCCAATTGCGGTATCTACGCCGAGTTCCCGAAATCGGATCTGACTTCGATTGCTTGGACGCCGGACGGCCGGCCCGCACCGGGCGTCGTTAGAATCTACGCCAATGCTCGCTCCGCGGTTGTATGTTCAGAATGTATGTTCTATCATTGACGGATGGCCAGGGCTACCGTGGTCCCGATCGAATGCAAGAGCGCCTTGAATCGCGTCGGCGGGATGCCGTTTCGCTGGTCGCTCAACCCCTATCGCGGTTGCGCCCACGGTTGTCATTACTGTTACGCGATGGCGACCCACGCCTACTATGGTCTCACCGCGGAAGCGTTTGCATCAACGATTTTCGCCAAAACGAACCTGGCCGAGGTCTTGCGTGCCGAACTGGCGCGCCCCACCTGGCTCAATGAGAAGGTGGCGATCGGCACCGCGACCGACCCCTACCAACCGTGCGAAGGTCGCTTGCGAATCACGCGCGCCGCGCTCGAGGTGCTGCGCGAGCGCGCGACGCCGGTCAGCATCGTCACCAAGTCCACGCTCATCCTCCGCGATCTGGAGGTGCTGGCGTCGATGGCGGAGCGGACGCGGGTGTCGGTGAACTTCTCGATCACGACGCTCGATCCGGCCACCTGGCGGTTGGTCGAACCCGGCACACCGCCGCCGTGGCAACGGCTGGCGGTGATGCGGCGGTTGGTCGAGGCCGGCGTCCGCTGCTCCGTTTTCCTGGCGCCGATCCTGCCCGGCATCACCGATTCCGCCGAATCGATCGAGGCCGTGGTGCGCGCGGCGAAGGAGCATGGTGCGGCAACGGTCTGGTCGTCGCCGCTGCGCCTCGTTCCCCTCGTCAAAGCGCACTACTACGACTTCGTCGGCGAGGCGTTCCCGGATTTGCTTCCCCGTTACCGGCGTGCGTACGCCCAGGCAAACGTCTCGCCCGCGTATCAGGCGGCCATCCACGCCAGGGTCGACAAGATCCGAGCCGCCTACGGGTTTGGTGCGGACGATCGCTCGGACAAAGACGACGACCCGACGGTCAAGGTTGTGGCGGCGAACCCGGTTGCAAATCAGCTCTCGCTCGGCCTCTAG
>DATBFX010000517.1:0-17947 GCA_036558305.1 Thermomicrobiales bacterium
CCGCCGCGATGGTCGACGCGGCGCGCCAATTCAGGACTCAAGAACGGGTAGCGCATCACGTCGATCTGGTAACCGGTTCCCAGCAAGACGTGATCGACCGTTCGCTCGCTCCCGTCGCTGAGGGTCAACCGCAGACCACCCGGCCCCGCCGAGGCGCGAGCAATCTCTTTTCCGGTTGTGAACACCACGTCGGTCACGCGCGGTCGAAGCCAGCCCGACCCGGCCGGCCGCAGCGCGCGCGTGGCAACCCTGTTTTGCAGCGCCGTCGGAAGCGAGCGGAAGAGATCGGGCAGTTGGACGATCCAGTTGATTCCCAACGGCCCGACCGCGCCCGGCGGGTAGAGGATGTGGGCCAGGCGGCCGGATTCGCGGCTGATATGGCCCTGCTGCCCGAGCCAGTGGACGACGGGAGTCCGCGTCACGACCTCCACCGAAGCCCCACCGTCGCTCAACAAGGCCGCGGATTCCAGCGCGGATTGCCCACCGCCGACGACCATCACCCGTCGACCGCGGAAGCGTCCCAGGTCTCGCTCCTCGGACGTGTGCGAAACCAGATCGCGTGGGAGGTCGGTCAAGACGGCCGGTCGCCGTTCGAAGCCGGAGAGCCCGGTCGCAACCACCACGCGCCGCGCCGTCACCGCTTCCCCGTCTTCGAGCGTGAGGAGAAAACCGCCACCGTTTGCCTCGACCAAACGCACGGTTCGCGGGTCCACGTCCGGCACGGTCTGTTGGTGAAACCACGTGCCATAGCGCACGAAGGCGTCCAGAGGGATCCGCTCCGGCATCGTGGTACCGGTGGCCCGCTCGAAGGCAGCCAACCCGAAACTCGCCGCGGGGTCCGAGAAGCTGGAGCCATCCCACTCGGAGCGGAGCAGCATGCCGACCGGCATCTGCCGGCGCCAGAAACCCATCACCTCGCCGAAGATTCGGTAATCGGCGCCGATCGCCCCGAGGTGCGCGGCCGCGGAGAGTCCGTACGGTCCGGCCCCGACGATCGCCACATCACAGGTCTTCATTCGCATCCCCTCATACGCCGTCGCACGAGTGAGGAACCAACACAGCGCGCGGCGACGCCTGGCGCTCGACCCGACGTCGAGCCACCGAACCGGCCGTTGCACACGTTTTCGTCCTAGTCAGATGGTACCAATCAACGCACCGGCGAGGAGGCATTTTGGCTAGTGCCGAGGTCCCAATGGCCGCGGGACCTTGGTCCCGATCGCCCGGGTCGGGGGTCACATCGGGTCGCGGAGAGCACCTTGGCAAGCCGAGGTCAGAGAAACGCCGCCACTCCGGTGATCTCCCGCCCGACGACCAGGGTGTTGACCTCGTGCGTTCCCTCGTAGGTGAAGACCGATTCGAGATCGCACAGGTGGCGCATCACGTCGTACTCCTGGAGAATGCCGTTTCCGCCCAGGATCTCGCGCGCCGTCGCCGCGGCCGCGCGCGCCATCGCCGCGTTGTTGAGCTTGGTCAGCGCCGTCATCCCCGGCGTCGCCAACCCCCGATCCTTCAGGCGACCCGATTGGATCGCCAGCAACTGCGCCTTCGTCACCTCGCCCAGCATCGCCACGAGTTTGGTTTGCACCATTTGAAACGACGCGATCGGTTTGCCGAACTGCTCGCGGCGAAGCGCGTAGGCGAGGGCCGCCTCGTAGCAGGCGATCGCCTCCCCGAGCGCCGCCCAGGCGACGTTGTGCCGCGTCTTGCTGAGGATGTCCGCGACCGCGCGGAACCCACCGGTCGGCATCCGATGCGCCGCCGGCACGCGACACCCTTCCAACCGGATGTCGGCCTGCCAGACACCACGCTTCGACAGCTTCCCCTCGATCACCGTCGCCCGAAATCCGGGATTCGGGCACTCGACGAGAAACCCTGCGATCCCGTCCTCGGCGCGGGCCCAGACGACCGCCAGGTCGCAAATCGTCCCGTTCCCGATCCAGCGCTTGGCACCTTCGAGCACGTACCCATCCCCGTCGCGAACGGCGCGCGTCGTCAGGTGCGCCGCATCGCTCCCGTGCTCCGGTTCCGTCAGCGCGAACGCCCCGGTCACCTCGCACCGCGCCATCCGCGGCAACCACCGCCTTTTCTGCTCCTCCGATCCGCACGCGGCGATCGCCCCCATCGCCAGACCGCTGTGGACGCCGAAGAACGTGGCAAACGACGAATCGACCCTGGCGAGCTCCTGCGTTGCCAGTCCATAGGCCACGCTACTCAGTGACGGGCAGCCGTAGCCCTGGACGGAACCTCCCACGATGCCGAGGTCGGCCAACATCGGCACGAGGTGGGTTTGGAACTCCGCACGCTCCCACGCCCGCGCGGCGACCGGCCGAACGTGCTCCTCCGCGAACGCGCGAACGCGATCGCGAACAGCACGCTCCTCGTCGGTCAGGAGAGAGTCGGTGAGGTAGAAGTCGAGTGGAGACGACTCGTCAGCAACGGAAGCGGCCACCTGATCCTTCTTCACTAAGAGGCGTCCCGTCGCTGACGCCACTGATACAGAGCTAGCGCGAGGACTCCTCCGTTGGTCCGGATTTGAAACTGATCAACTCCGGCTCCTCTTCGGCAAGCTGGACAAGTGCCCGATCGAGCGAGTCATGCAAGCTCACGATCGCGGGGAACCAATCGCGCCAGGTGTCGCTATAGCAAACGGCCATTTTCGCATCGCGGTGTATTTTGCCGGTCACCGACATCGTGACCCGGATAGAATCACCGATATCACAACCGTTTTCGCGTAAATGCCGAAGGACCGACTCCAAGTCATGCCCTTCGGCAAGGATGTTGCGAGCCTCTTTGATGAAAGGCTCAAGGTCCCGTGGTTCCCGGTGGTATGAGCGAACCAGTGTCATCTAGTCCCCCTTTGCATACCTACTGGAGCAAGCCGCGACGTTCCGCGCACGGTCGGATCCACTCGGTGTCTCGGCCGGGGTTCGCACCGCCGACCCTGAAACCGCTGATGACGATGCGAGTCCGACCTTCCTCGGCCGCCATCGAGCCAAGGCGAGCCAATATGACACGAATGCCGCGCACCCCCAACTTCAACGGTGAGTCGCCGGTTGGCACCACATCGGCGTCCCAAAGGCGCAAGACTGTTGCATCGATAACGACGCTTGCAAGGAGTCGGACTTCGCCTTCCCGAAGAACAAAACCGATGTCGACATGTGCTCCGTGCAGGAACCGTCGCTCGCGGCCGGGACGCGATGGCTCGGCCATTCCTACCATTGTACCCCCGACCAGCAGCCAAGCCGTCCTAGACGAACGCCGACAACCCCGTGATCTCGCGCCCGACAAGCAGCGCGTTGACGTCGAACGTCCCCTCGTAGGTGAACAACGCTTCGAGATCGCTCATATGGCGCATCACCTCGTTGTCCTGGAGGATGCCGTTGCCGCCGAGGATCTCGCGCGCCGTCTTGGCAACCTCCCGCGCCGTCTCGGTCGTCGTCGCTTTGGCCAGCGCGGCCATCCCCGGCGTCATCTTGCCGCAATCGGTGAGGCGACCGAGTTGGACGAGGAGCAGTTGCGCCTTCGTGATCTCGCCCAGCATGCGGACGAGCTTCGCCTGGACCAACTGGAAGGAGGCGATCGGTTTGCCAAACTGCTCGCGACGGCGCGCGTAGTCGAGGGCGATCTCGTAGCAAGCGATCGCCCCGCCGAGCGCTCCCCAGGCGACGTTGCCCCGCCCGCGCGCGAGCACGTCCGCCGCGCCCCGGAACCCGGTCACCGGCAGCCGGTTGGCGGCAGGCACCCGGCACCCTTCCAGCCGGATGTCTGCTTGAGGCACCGCCCGCTGCGCCAGCTTGCCGGTCATCGGGGTCGCTCGAAAACCGGGATTCGGGCACTCGACCAGGAATGCCGCGATCCCATCCTCCACCCGCGCCCACACGACCGCGACCTTGCAGAAGGTCGCGTTCCCAATCCATCGCTTCGCGCCGTCGAGGACGTAGTCTTCCCCGTCACGGCGGGCGGTCGTCGCCAGATGCGAGGCGTCGCTTCCGTGCTCCGGCTCGGTCAGGGCAAACGACCCGATGGCCTCGCACCGCGCCAGCTCCGGCAGCCAGCGCGCCTTCTGCTCCGCCGACCCGCAGGCCGCGATCGTGCCCATGGCGAGCCCGCTGTGGGCCGTGTAGAACGTCGCGAACGACGAATCGACCCGCGCCAGTTCCTGCATCGCCAGCCCGGTCGCCACGCTGCTCAATCCGGGGCAGCCGTACCCCGCGATCACCCCGCCGGCGATGCCGAGACCGGCGAGCTTCGGCACGAGCCCCATCGGAAACTCGCCGCGCTCCCAGGCGTCGCGCGCCACCGGCCGCAACTCCGCTTCGGCAAATATCCGGACGCGATCGCGGACCGATCGCTCCGCGGCCGTCAGCAGCGTCTCCGCCAGATAGAAGTCGGTCGATGAGGTCACGTCGCACCGTCCTTTGGTTGGTAGTCGTAGAATCCCTTGCCCGTCTTGCGCCCGAGGTGTCCCGCGGCCACAAGGTCCTCCAGCAGTTTCGGCGGCCGATCGCTCTCCTTCCCCGTCCGCGCATACCAGTGGCGGGCCGCCGCCAGGACGACGTCGAGCCCGTTGAAGTCGGCCAGCGCAAAGGGCCCCATCGGGTGATTGAGACCAAGCTCCACCGCGGTGTCGATGTCCCGCGGGGTCGCGTACCCCTGGTCGGCCAACCACATCGCTTCGCGCCGCAACGCCCCGAGGATGCGGTTGACGATGAACCCGGTGATCTCGCGCTGCAACACCACCGGTTCCCGCTCGATGCGCCGGCAGAAGTCGACCGCCGCCGCGACGACGCTCGGCTCCGTGTAGGAAGCCGGCGCCACTTCGACCAACCGCATCACCAGCACCGGATTGAAGAAGTGCAACGCCAGCGTCCGCCCTCGTCCTCGGAGATCGGCGGTGAGCTCGGAGATCGTCATCGTCGACGAGTTCGTCGCGAGAATCGCACCTTCCGGCGCCGCCGCATCCAGCCGCGCAAAGACCTCCCGCTTGACCGCCAGATCCTCGACCACCGCCTCGACGACGAGATCGGCCCCCGCGATTGCCTCGTCGAATTCGGGCACCGGTTGGACGTTGGCGACCGCGGCGTCCCGCGCCTCCGGGCTCAACGTCCCTTTGTCGACGCGGCGTTGGAGGTGGCCCCGGTTTGACGCGATCGCGCGCTCGATCTGGGTCGGTGAGACGTCGAAGAGCGCAACGCGAAACCCGTGCAGCCCCGCCTGCTGCGCGATCTGCGCCCCCATCGTCCCGGCACCGATCACCGCCACCCGCTCGATGCCGGACCTTCGCAGGTCGACGCTTGGGGACGGAGGATCCGTCATCAGTCCAGGAGATCCTTCAGCCAGGCGAGTCTTTCGTGGGAAACCGGCTCGATGCCCTCCGCGGCGATGAACCCTTCCAGCGTCGCGCCATCCTTGACCAGCGTTGCCGGCCACCAGACGCGACCGTCGGCGGCGACGGAATCGCCGGTGATCCTCAATCGGTCGCCCGACCCGACGTAGGTAAGCGTCTCGAACGAGCGCCCTGGTCCGGCCCGTAACCGATACGAGTCGGCGACGACGCGCGCCTCGCCGCCCGCGTGCAACGTGGTGTCGCCCCCGGTCAGACCCGGTACCGCATCACCGGCAAACAGGAGCAGGAGCGCCAGTACGATGTTGACCACACCGAAGACGACGACGAGACGCCACAAACCCCGCCGCAGCCCGCTCGCACGGCGCAACCGTTCGCCCCCGGCACGATACATCGCGGCGGCGGCCTGGTTTCCACGCATCGGTCGCGCCGGCAGCGGATCCACGATCGTTTGGGGCCCGATCGGAGGAGACGGGGCTACGCGCGCCGCGGCGGCCTCGCCTTCCGCCATCGCCTCCTCCAGCTTCTCGCGGAACAGGCGAGCAAACGCGGTGGTATCGCCGTATCGCCGGTCCGGTCGCTTGGCCAGGGCCGAGAGGACGACGTCGTCGATCCACGCCGGCAAACGCAACTCCGCCCGAACCCTGGACGGAGGGGTCGGCGTCCGCTCGAGGTGCGCGCGGATCACCTCGTCCTTGTTCTCGCCGCCCTCTCCCGAAGCGAACGGCGGCGCACCGGTGAGGAGTTCGTAGACGACGCAGCCCAGCGCGTACACGTCGGTAGCGGCACCGACCGCTTCCCCGCACGCCTGTTCCGGCGACAAGTAGGCGGCCGTGCCGAAGGCGAGCCCGCCGATCGTCTCCTGCGGTTGCCCGGCGCGCTGGGCGAGCCCGAAGTCGATCAGCTTGACCGTGCGCTCCGGCGTCACGATCAGGTTCTGCGGTTTGACGTCAAGATGAACGAGTCCACGCCGGTGGAGGTGTGCCAGGGCGACGGCGACCTGATCCAGCAGGTGCGCCGTCGTCTCTACGTCGAACGGGCCCTGCTCGGCGATTTCCTGCTTGAGCGAACGACCGGGCACGTACTCCAGGACCGCCCAGGGCGCGTCGTTGTCTTCGTAGAGATCGTAGACGCGGGCGACGTTCGGGTGGTGAAGGAAGGCCAAGGTTCGCGCCTCGCGCCGGAAGCGGGCGCGCGCGTCGGGATCGCGCCGATACTCCGGCCGCAAGGTCTTCAGCGCCACGGTGCGCCGCGTCCGCAGATCGCGCCCCCGGTAGACGATCGCCATCCCGCCGCTGCCGAGGGGATCGTCCAGATCGACCTCGTAATGCCCGGCCACGACGGTGCGCGTCCGACCGTCTCCCGCGACCGCCGCGGTGTGCCCGGCGGTCAACTCCTCAGCGGTCGCAGCCATCAACGACGTCTCACCACGGCAATCGGCATCCCCGGCAATTCAGGACATCCTCTCATCGATCGGGATACTGTACCAGAAGGGTCGGCGCGGCTAGCGGAAGAGGTCGTCAACCGGCACGCGGAATCCCGGCAACACGTCCCCGCCGTCGAGCACGTCGCCGGATCGAAAGACGCGAATCTGTCCACCGGCGTAGAACGCGACGAAGGTCTTATCGACGGGGATTGCTGCCCAGACCAGCGGGACACCGAATTTCAGATAGAGCCCAACCTTTTCGACCAATTCTCCGAATCGCTGCGAGGGAGAGAGGGTTTCAAGAAGCGCATCGGGCGGAGTCTCGAAGTACGTGACTGGTGCGACTCCGTCCGGGAGGTGTTCGACCTTGACGTAGACGAGGTCCGGCACGAGGAGCGTCGTTGGTGACTTCTCGATAACGAATCCCGTCTCGGAAGTGAAGACCTCGCCCTCCCGCCCATGGTGACCGTAGACGGCAAGGTGGCCGGCGAGTCGGCCCCCGACGAGACCGTGCACTCCACCCGCCGCCGCCATCTCGCGCAATTCCCCCCTGACGAGCTCGACGTGCGCGTCCGCACCCATGTTCCAGACGTCGTCCGCGGTCAGCAGCTTCTTCTCGGCGGTTGCAACCATTATCGCCGGCCCCCACACGGTTGACGAGCGAACTCGCGCGTCACAAGGTATCCTACCACCCGCCATGTCGAGGCGACCGATCACGACGCGCAGCCAGGGGAGGGGAGGTGCGCGATGGCTGATTCCGGGCCGCCGACCGGTGCGCCAGAAAACCATCTCTTGACCAGCCGCGAGGGCCACGTCGCCCTCGTGCGGATCAACCGTCCGAGGGTCCGCAATGCCCTCAACCAGGCGCTGTTGGCCGATCTCGTGGCGACGCTGGAAGGGCTCGACCAGGAAGCCGAGGTGCGGGTGATCGTCCTCACCGGGGACGAGCGCGCGTTCGCCGCCGGTGCCGACATCGCCGAGATGGTCGATGCCTCGGCGGTCGACATGGAGGTCCGGCCGCGGCTGGCACGCTGGGACCGCCTGCGGAGGATCCGCAAACCGCTGATCGCCGCCGTCGCCGGTTACGCGCTCGGCGGTGGGAACGAACTGGCGATGCTCTGCGACCTGATCGTCGCCGCCGAGACCGCGCGTTTCGGGCAACCCGAGATCAACCTCGGCATCATCCCCGGCGCGGGCGGGACGCAACGCTTGGTGCGGGCGATCGGCAAAGCGCGGGCGATGGAACTCGTCCTCACCGGCCGGATGATGACGGCGGACGAGGCGTTCGAAGCCGGGCTGATCACCAAGGTCGTGCCGACCGAACTCTACCTGATCGAGGCGATGCGACTGGCCGAGGAGATCGCGGCCAAACCGCCGCTTGCCGTCCAGATCGCCAAGGATGCCGTCTTGAAGGCGTTCGACACGACGCTCGAAACCGGACTCGAATACGAGCGACGCTCGTTCAACCTGCTGTTCACGACGGAGGACCGCCGTGAGGGGATGGCGGCCTTCCTGGAAAAGCGCGCCCCCGCATTCAAAGGCCGCTGAGACCATGATGACGATCATCGAGCAGACCATCTGGATGGAACAGGACGGCGCCGTCCTCACCATCACCATCAACCGGCCGGACGCGCTGAACGCGTTCGACCGCGTCACCACCGAGCGCCTGGCCGCCGCGCTCCGCACCGCCGCCGGCGACGACTCCGTCCGCGCCATCGTCCTCACCGGCACCGGTCGCGCCTTCTCCGCCGGTCAGGACGTCAAGGAGATGGCCCGCGAAACCGCCGAGCGCGGTCCCCGCGCCATCGGCGACCAACTGCGCGATCGCTACAACCCGGTGATCGTCCGCCTGCGCGCCCTGGAGAAACCGGTCATCGCCGCCGTCAACGGTGTCGCCACCGGCGCCGGTCTCGGCATCGCCCTCGCCTGCGACCTCAGGATCGCCAGCGACGAGGCGACATTCGTGCTCTCTCCGGTCGGCCTCGGTCTCATCCCCGGCGTCGGCATGACCCGCTTCCTGCCGGCCCTGATCGGTCTCGCCCGCGCCTCCGAGCTGACCTTCTCCGGCGAGCGCATCGATGCCCAACGTGCGTTGGAGATCGGTCTCGTCAATCGTGTCGTCCCCGCCGCCGAACTCGCCACGACCGCCCGCGACACCGCGCTCGGCCTGACGACGCTGCCGACACGGGCGATCGGTCTGACCAAACGCGCCTTCAACCACGCCGTCCTGCCCGACCTCGCCGCGCACCTCGACTACGAAGCCGGGTTGCAGGAGATCGCGGCCGGTACCCAGGACCACCGCGAAGGTCTCGCCGCCATCCTCGACAAGCGCCGCCCGCTGTTCCGGGGCTATTAGGTCGCGACCGCCACGCCGCCGTATCACAATTCAACCTCCTTCGCTCTGCTAGACTTTGGCGGTCAGTTGCGTCCGTCAGCACGGCTACGGCGGCGCTGACGCGATTTTGTCGTCCCGTCCGGAGACCATCATGGCCCAGCTTCTGGACCCGAGCACCACGCCCGCCATCGGCCGTCGCGGTCGCGCATCGACGAAGGCACCGACGCATGCACAGGTCGTCGGAGTCGGTCACCTTGGCCGCGCCTGACTCGACCAGGCAGGTCAACGGGCTGAAGACGGCCGCGGCCGGTGCCTCCGCGTTCCCGGCCGGAGAAAGCGATCCCGAGTTGGTTGCCCGTCTGCGCGATGCCGACGCCACGGCGCTTGCCACGCTGTACGACCGCTATGCGCCGGCCGTCCACGGTTTGACGCGCGCGATCCTGCGCGACGACCGGCTGGCCGAAGAAGCCACGCACGACGTCTTCCTCGGCGTCTGGCAGGACCCCGCCGCCTACCAACCGGCCCGCGGCGTCTTCGCCGCCTGGTTGCTCCGGGTCGCCCGCAACCGCGCCATCGACCTCCTCCGTCGCCGCCGTGAACAACCCTTCGCCGCCACGGTGATCGCGGAGACGGGCCAGGTGCTCGACCCGGCAACCTGGCTGGTCGATCCCGATCCCGATCCGGCCGATCAGGCGGCGACCCGCCTCCTCGGCCAAGACGTCCGCCGCGCCCTCGCCAGTCTCGCCCCCGATCACCAGCGACTCCTTGAAATGGCCTATTTCGGCGGCATGACCCAGCGCGAGATCGCCGCCGCGGTCAACCGCCCGCTCGGCACCGTCAAGACCCAAATCCGGACCGCGATGCAACGTATGGCAGACCTCCTGACCGAAAACGACTGCGGCCCGGACGGGCGATGGCCCCGCCGCCCCGAACACCCCGCCGCGTACGAGTTGTCCGGTGGCGGAGGAGCGGAGTCCCGATGACCGCCCAGACGATTACCACGATGACCTGCGACGACGTGAACGACGCGCTTGCCGCCTACGCGCTCGGCGTCCTGGAACCCGACGAGCGCGAAGCGGTCGAGCACCACCTGGACACCTGCCCCCGCTGTTTCGCCGCGCTCGCGCCATTCGAGCGCGTCGCCGATTCCCTCGCACTCGCGCCGTCGCCGGCTCCGCCCCCTGCCGAACTGAGAGCCCGGCTCCTCGCCAACGCCCAGGTTCCGGGCCAATCGGCGGTGGAGACGCCAGGGGGCCAGCCGCCTCGCTCCGTCTTGGTCCTGCCGCGATGGACCGTCTGGCCGGCGGCCGCGGCTGCCGTGCTCCTGATCGCGGGGATCGCCGCGCTGGGCATACTCCTGTCCCAAGCGCGAAACGATCGCGACGCGGCCGAGTCGGCCGGATACCGAATGGCGGCTTACCTCAGCGCCGGCGGGACGGCGACGAAGCTGTCGGCCGTCACGACCGACGGCAAATACTACGGCCACGGGAGTCTCGTCACCGCCCCCAACCTGCCGCCAATCGTCGTCGTCGCCGGTTGTTCGCCGACCACCCGCAACCGCCTCTACCGGGTTTGGGTTGCACGCGGCAACGACCGCACGCGGGTCGGCGATCTCAACGTCGCCGCCGACGGCCAGGGTTGGATCGAACTCGACACCAGCGAGGCGCTCGACACCTACGACGCCGTCGGTATCACGATGATTACGGGTGGCAGTGAGCGCCAGGACGTCCTCGTCGGCCAGGTCGCCCAAACAACGACCGGCTGACCCCGTCCTTGGCCGTTCTCGCCGGCCTCAGCCCGGCACCCGGCCGGCGGCGACGATCAGACTACTGTAGGAGACGTAGCGACCGCGTGCGCCGGCGTCGATCAGGTAGTCGACCGCGGCGTCGGCACGCTCTCGTTTCAACCACCCCGCCGCAACCGCCTGATCGGCGGCACGCCGCCAGTACGGCGTCGTCTCGGGGTCGTAGACCGACTCCAACTCGGTGACCCAGGCGACCTCCCGCTCCACGAATCCGGCATCGTCCAATCGCCGGAAGAGTTCGAGGCCCATCGCCGGGTGGTGGATCGTCGCACTGTGCCCGGCGATGAGCAGGCGTACGGCCTCCGGATCGACGTGGTCGACGCGCAGTCCGTCGAAGTCCGGTTCGATGGCGACGACCCGCCCGCCCGGTTTGACGACGCGGCGCGCCTCCCGCAACGCGCGATCGGGATCGGTCAGGTGGATCAGGACGCGCGAGATGTGGGCGGCGTCGAACGATCCGTCCGCATAGGGCAACGCATGGGCATCGCCGACGTCGAACCGTACCATCGCCGCAATCCCGGCCGCGGCCACACGCTCCTTCGCCTCTTCGAGCAACGCGGGCGCATGGTCAAGGCCGGTCACCGACCCCGCCGGTGCGACGGCGCGCGCCAAGCCCGCGAGCGACAAGCCGGTGCCGCATCCGATGTCCAGCACGCGGAAGCCGGGTCCGATCCCGAGCATCTCGAACGCCCGCGCCGCCGCCGCCTGGATCGGAGTCAGCACCGCCGCCTGCGCCAGGTAAGCGCTCAGCGCCTCGCGATGCTGGTCCGTGGTGCGCGTTTCCCAAGCGGCCGACGACGAGCATCCGATGTCGAGCCGTGCTTCCACCTCACCCGAGTCTTCTCCCGCCACGTCGAGCATCATCGATCGCACCGCCGAATTCGGGCCAGCGACCGGCCGGCCGATGGCCCATCCCCTCCTCCATTGCTGACGCGAATTATCCCGTACCCGACTTCAGCCTGCCCGATCGTCTGCGAGTCTCGGCCAGGTTCGGGAGGAACGTCCTGCCAGACGCGTCGATCGCTGGTCGGATCACCTATAATGTGTCAACGAGGTCCGGACGGCCGCCGCCGTCCGGGGCAGAACGATGTGCCGGTGGCGCTCGCAACGGTGCGATGGACGGTACCGGCCGGGTGGAACGTTCGAGGGTAGTTTCCGGATGTCATTAGCGCTCGTCGAGCAGACGCTCGTCTGCCAGGACTGCGAGCAATCGTTCGCGTTTTCGATCGCAGAACAAGCCTTCTACGCGGAGCGCGGTTTCCGCAAACCGGCCAGGTGCCCGGAGTGCCGGGCAAAACGCCGGGCCGAACGGCACGCCGAGGTCATCAAGTCGCACGAGTCGCCGGCGGCGGCCGTTTGGCAAGAAGGTTTCGGCAACTACGGCGGCTCTCCCGGCAACGGTGCCGGTCGTCCCCGTCGGCCTTCTCGTTCCAACGGCGCCCACTTTGCCTACCCGGCCATCTGCTCGGCCTGCGGCCGCGACACCGAGGTTCCCTTCCCCCCCCGCCACGGCCGACCCGTCTTCTGCCGCGAGTGCTTCGACGCCCGCCGCGGACGGTAGGGGCGCGTCACGCCGTGACCGCCTCAAAGGCATGAATTCCGCCAAAATGTAAAGGGCACGGCGTGCCGTGCCCCGACAAGCATTGGCTCTTCTCTGAGTCGGAATCGACGGACCTCCCCTCTCCCTCGGAAGGGAGAGGGGCCGGGGGTGAGGGTCGACCGTCGCTACTCCGCAATCTCGCTCGCAAACTCTCGCTCCGCGATCGTCAATGCCTCGTCGGCGATCGCGACGATGCGGTCGATCTCCTCCTTCGTCACCACCAGCGGCGGTGCGAAGTGCATCACGTCCCAGACGCGGGTAATCAAGCCCCGCTCCATCGTGAGCTGGCCCAGGCGCTTGACGAACTCCGCGTCCCGCCCCCACTTGGTCTTGTCCTTCTTGCTCCTGACCAACTCGATCGCCCACATCATGCCGATGCCGCGGACGTCGCCGATCGACGGGTGGGCGCGCAACTCCTCGAGGCGCGCCCCCAGGTATGTCCCCTTCTCCGCGGCCTGGGCGACCAGGTTTTCCTCGTTGAAGATCTCCAGGTTCGCCACGCCCGCCGCGCAGGCAACCGGGTGCCCGCCGAAGGTCAGCAGGTGACCGAGCGGCTGCGTCTTCTGCTCCTTGAAGATCTCGTAGACCGCGTCGCGCACGACCGCCGCCGCGATCGGGGCGTAGCCGGAGGAGAGTCCTTTCGCCATCGTCATCAGGTCCGGGACGATGCCGTAGTGCTCGATCGCGAACATCTTGCCGGACCGACCGTAGCCGTTGATCACCTCGTCGGCGATCAGCAGCACGCCGTGCTTGTCGCAAATTTCGCGCAGCATCTGCCAGTAGCTCTTCGACGGCACGTGGACACCCGCCGAGATCGAGACCGGTTCGCCGATCACCGCCGCCACCGTCTCCGGTCCCTGGTTCTCGATCTCCTGCTCGACGTAGCGTGCGGCCATGACGTCGGCCTGCTCGCCTTCGACCCCGAAGTCCGAGCGGTAGCGGTTCGGATGGGGCACGTGCGACACGCCGTACATGAACGGTCCAAAGTACGCTTCGTTCCGCATCGCGGTCAGGCTCATCGCCCCGTAGGTCATGCCGTGGTACGAGCCGCGCCGGGCGATGATCTTGTAGCGCTTGGGGAACCCGCGCATCGCCTGGACCTGCTTCGCGATCTTGATCGCGCTCTCGACCGCCTCCGACCCACCGGCGCAGAAAAAGACCCGGTTGAGATCGCCCGGCGTCAGCTCGGCGATCGTCGAGGCGAGGTGGACCGCCGGCACCGTCGTAAACGACATCGACGAGGCATACGCCAGGCGGGCGGCTTGCTGCCCCATCGCCTCGGCGATCTTCACCCGCCCGTGACCGGCGTTGACGACCCACAATCCGGAGATGCCGTCCAGGTACGAGCGCCCTCGCACGTCGTAGAGGGTGCTCCCTTCGCCGCGGTCGAAGACGTAGAGCCCGTCGTTCTCCGCGACGTCGATCCAGGTCGCCTGGTGGATCCAAACGTGATCGCGGGCGTTTTGCTCCACATAGGCCGGAGCCGTGGGTTCGAGTACCGCCGTACCGCCGCGTCCATTCCCGCCGAGGGACGTGCTGACCATCCCGAGACCGCCTCCTACGCTGCGTCGTGCCGACCTGGGTGCAACCGGTGGACCGTCCCCGCGAGGGAAGAAACCGACGTGCCGGCCGTGCCGTCATGTCACGTTGCGCCCGCGGGTGGAGTATAGCGCAGCCATCTCGCTCGCCATTGACGCACCCCTCCTCCGGTGCCATGATCGGCCGCACCTTGCCCGGTCTCGGCGCCTCGTTCACACCGGAGGAAATCGCGGCAGATGACCGACCCATCACGTGCGCTGGACGGCCAAAGGATCGTCCACCATCCGGTTCTCGGCCCCGCGCGGCCGCGGCGAATTGTCACCTTTTCCTTCGACGGACGACCCATCGAAGCGTACGAAGACGAACCGATCGCCGCGGCCCTCATCGCCGCCGGGATTCGCGTCTTCCGCACCATGCCGCGCACCGGCGAGCCACGCGGCGGCTACTGCTTCGTCGGCCGCTGCGCCGACTGCCTGATGATCGTGGACGGCACCCCGAACGTGATGGCCTGCCTGACGCCGGTCCGTGACGGGATGCGCGTCGAGACCCAGCACGGACTCGGCTTCTGGGCCGCGGCCGAGGACACGGCATGAACAACGTCCAGATCGCGGTCGTCGGCGGTGGGCCTGCCGGTCTGAGTGCCTCCATCGCCGCGGCGCGCGCGGGAGCGCGCGTCGTCCTGTTCGATGAGAACCGATCCCTCGGCGGTCAGCTTCGCTACCGGTCCGCCGAACTCTCGGACCTCGATCCCCCGCTCAATGTTCCACCTCGCCTTGCCGCGGCCCTGAGCGGCGACGCCCGCGACGCCGGTGTCGACCTCCGGCTCGGCGCCACGGTTTGGGGGCTCTTCGCGGGACCGATCCTCGCCGTCGCCGACGCGACGGGCTCCTACCAACTGCAACCCGAGCAAATCGTCCTCGCAACCGGCTCGACCGACCTGCCGTTCCCCTTCCCCGGCGGCTCGCTGCCCGGCGTCCTGACGGCTCGCGCCGTCCAGATCTTGCTCCACCTCCACCACGTTTTGCCCGGCCGCCGCTTTGCCGTCATCGGCTCGGGCGACGCGGCCGAGGAGGTTTCCCGCGACATCGTGGCGGCCGGCGGCGCGGTCGTCGCAAGGCTCGCCCCCGATCGTCACGGACCGAACCTCATCGCCGAGGGCGACGACGGCATCCGTGCCATCGGCTTCGCCGGCGAGCGCCACGAGGTGGACACGATCGTCGTCGCCGTCGGCCGCCAGCCCGATGCCGAACTGGCGCTGATGGTCGAATGCGACGCCGGGTACTCGCCGGCCCTCGGCGGGTTCGTCCCGCTCCGCGATGCCGAACTGCGGACCAGTCTTCCCGGTATCCTCGTCGCCGGAGACGTCGCGGGTATCTGCGATGTCGCGACGGCGCTCGCCGAGGGCCGCTTCGCCGGTCTCAGCGCCGCGGCGGCCCTCGGTTTGATCTCGGATACGGAGCTCGACGAGGCGAGAGCCGACTTCGCCGGCTCCGCGTTCGACCGGATCGCCACCGTATCCGGCTTATCCGCCGTGCCGGCGCGTGCCTGAAGGAACCAACCCGATGCCGCAACACCTGATCTGCCGCTGCGAAGAGATCACCGTCGACGAGGTGCACGCCGCGATCGCGGCCGGCGCCCGCACCGTCAACGACGTCAAGCGCCAAACCCGCGCCGGGATGGGTATCTGCCAGGGCATCTATTGCGTCTCCGAGATCGCCAAAATGCTGAGCGCGGAGACCGGAACTCCGCTCGCCGAGATCGCCCCTCTCACCGCCCGCCCACCGGTTCGTCTCGTCCCTCTCCATTGCTTGGCCGACAGCAACGATTGACTTCCGGCCGAGTCCGAGGCACCGCCTCGCCCTCCACGTCGCGAGACCCACGCATCCCGGTTAGCATTAACCGCAACAGCGGCGTATCTGCGCCGCCGCCCACCCGCAACGACGAGAGGCAGCCCCGCGTGTATCCCCCGTTGAGTCCGAAGCGGGTCATGATCAATACCGCGGCCGTGCTCTTCGTGCTCGGCCTCGCCTGGCTCTTGATCCAGGTCCGTTCGATCATCGTCCTCCTCATCCTCGGCATCCTCTTCGCCGCCGCGATCGAACCGCTCGTCTTCCGCCTCCGCCGCCGCGGCCTGCCCCGCGGCCAGGCGATCCTGATCGTCTACGTCTCGTTGCTCGGATTGCTCTCGCTCGTCGGCTACCTGGTCATCCCGCCGCTGGTCACCCAGGCCACGCAGTTGATCGATCAAATCCCGCAAATCCTGGCCGATCTGCGCGACTCGGCGCTGGCCAGCGACAACGAATTCATCAACACGAGCGTCGCACGCACGCTGAATCGGGCCATCAGCGCCTACGACGAACTTCGGGCCAACCCCTCGATCGAGGGCAGCCAGGCCCTCTCCTACGCCACGACGGTGGTCGGTGCCCTTTTCACCGTCGTCTCGACCATGATCGTCGCCTTCTACTGGATGACCGAGAAGGCGATCATTAAGCGCGTCATCCTCGGTCTCTTCCCGCTCGACAGCCGCGACCGCGCCCACGCGCTCTGGGATGAGATCGAGGCCAAGCTCGGCGGGTGGACGCGCGGCCAGCTTTTCCTCTGCCTCGTCATCGGCGTCCTCTCCGCCACCGCCTATTTCATCATCGGCCTCGATTTCTGGCTGGCGCTCGGGATTTGGGCGGGGATCACCGAAATCATCCCCTTCATCGGTCCGTTCCTGGGCGGAACGGCCGCGGTTACGGTAGCCTTAACCGAATCGTGGCAAAAGGCGCTCGTCGTGCTGGTCTTCGTCATCCTCCTCCAGCAGTTGGAGGGCGCGTTTCTCGTCCCCCGCGTCATGCGCAACGCGGTGGGGATGACGCCGCTGACCGTCGTTCTCGCCGTCCTCGTCGGCGGCGCTCTCGGCGGTCCCCTCGGCTCGATCCTGGCGATTCCGGTCGGGGCGGCGATCCAGGTGCTCGTTCAGGACATCCTGCGCAACCGCGCGGACGATCCGGACAGCGCCTCACGGACCGGATTCGCCGCTTCGGGCAGAGACGACCCAGCTACCGATCAGGTCGGCACGTTGGGTGCGTCGGAACAGCGTCGGCGGTAATGTGATTGGGATGTTGGGGGCCACCATGGAAACCGCACAGATCGGGGTGAACAAAACCGAGCGCCAGGAGATGGCGCGATTTACGGTGGTGGGACTGTTCGACGACGCCATCGACGCCGAGCATACCCTCGTCGCCTTGCGCCGCGCCGACCGTCCCGCCGAGCAGGTCTCGGTCCTCGTCCGCGACCGCGCGGCCGACGCCGGCTCCGGTCCCGAACGCCACGGCGAGGTCGCGCGCGCCGTCGTCGCCAACGCCCTCAGCGCCGTCAGCGGCTGGCTGCTCGGTCTGGCCTCGCTGATCGTGCCCGACAACGGCACCTACTTGGTCGCCGGCCCGATCGGCGCCGCCCTCGCCGGTGTCCGCACGTTCGAAGAGCACACCCGGCAGCGCACGGGCGAGGGCGACGAGGAGGAGCAACCGGAACCGCGCGAACTCGGCATCGGCGGACTCGGGCACACGCTGACCGAATTCGGCTTTCGCCCAGACGAGGCCACCTACCTGCAAAGTCGGCTCGCCGCCGGTTCCGCCCTGATCGCGGTCACCTCCTCCGATCCGCACCAGTTGCAGGCGACCCGCCGCCTCTTCGCCGACTACAGCGCCGTCCACATCGGCCAGGCCCAAACCGGCGAGATCGTTCTCCAGGAGGCAGAGGAATTGCTTGCCGCCGCGCCGGAAGAAGCGAACAGCGGCGACGTCGTGGTTGCCGACGCGGTCGCGCCGCTGCATCGTCTTTGCAGCGGCGGGCACCACGATTCGCTCGGTCTTCGGGTCTGCGGCGCCAGCGTCGTCGACTCCGTCGGGGAA
>DATBFX010000518.1:0-4410 GCA_036558305.1 Thermomicrobiales bacterium
GAATGCTGCGGATCGGTGTAGTTGTGACCATGGGACACCAACTCTGTGACGGTTTGCGTATGCGTCTCCTCGCCGAGATTTGAACCGAGCACGCGCGCGGTGAGGCCGGAGCCGGAGCCCGCCGCCGCGAGCGCGCGACCGAGCGTCTTCGGCAGCGTCAGTTTCTTCGCCGCGCTCCAGTCCGCCGCCGCGCTTGCGCCGCGCCCGCCGACGACCGGAGCCCATGCGTCCGGGATGTTGTTCCAGACCAGCGCGAACAGGTTTTGCGCATTGGCATTGGCATAGGTCGCGCCCGACGTGCCGCTCCCGATGGTGCCGTCGTTCATCAGGATCCAGCCGCTCTCGGCGACGGTCTTTAGCGTGAGCTTGACGTCGCCGGTCGTGAAACCCGTTGCACCTGGCGCGGCCAATGCTGCGGCGATTGCCGCCTGGACGAATTCCGTGGTCGCGACCTTCGTCGTCGAATCCGACGATGGCGATGCGGTCGGCGCAACGACGTTCCCGGTGAGCGTGGGATCGCTGATCGTGACGACGCCGCTCGCTCGATTGATCTGCAATGGCGTGCCGAGAAACGATCCATCGTCGGCGTAGCGGTCGATGTGGAAATTGCTTCCGCTGTTGCCGCCCGTCTCGTTGGTGCCATCGGCCGCGACGAAGAAAAATCGCGGCTGGCCGTTGCTCTGATTGTACGCGCCGAATTGCGCCGACGTGCCGTTGGTTTTGTAGAGCCCGATACCGGGAGACGCCGCCACGATGGCAAGCGAGCCGGTGAGATTGCCGCCGCTCGTCGGGAGATAGCTCGCGAGATTCGTTTTGACGTAGGCTGTCGTCGCGAGTTGTTGCGAATTCGTCCCAGCCGATGGGGTCGGGGCGAGAGGGACCCCGGTGAACGACGGACTCGCGATCTTGGCATAGGCCCCGAGATCGGAAAGCGCGACGGACTCCGTCCATCCGAGCGAGCGTCGACCGTAAATCTTGCCGTCTGTCGGAGCCTCCTCGATGCCACCGCTACCGGTGCCGCCGGATGCGTTCAATGTCCCGCTCGTCGTATCGAAGGCGATGTTTGCGCCCATGACGACCGGTTGCCAGTCGCCATCGGCTTTGCGCCAGACCAGGA
The DNA here is from genome assembly GCA_036558305.1 of Thermomicrobiales bacterium. Classification (GTDB taxonomy): domain Bacteria; phylum Chloroflexota; class Chloroflexia; order Thermomicrobiales; family UBA6265; genus DATBFX01. The sequence continues at coordinate 1,118 of DATBFX010000518.1, forward strand.
CGCCCGACGCCGAGAACGCCGCGAGCGATGTCAGATCGGAATCGAGCGGCTGGAATCCCGCGACCTTCGTGGTGACCCATTGGGTATTTGCCGCCGCCGTCGAATTGTCGGCCGCGCCCGCGGTCGGGACTGCGACCGTACCGGTGAACGTCGGACTCGCGAGCTTGGCATAGGCGGTGAGCTCCCCCTGGACCCATGCCGTCGTCGGGATCGAGGCATCCGAATCGCCGGGAGCGGGCGCGGTCGTTCGCGTCGGATCGCCAGTGAACGCCGGAGAGTTGATCGGCGCGGTGCCGGAGAGGACCGCCGACAATTCGCCGCCGACGAAGGTGAGATTTGTCCCGATGGTGACCGCGGCCCACGTATCGGCCGCGGACCGATAGTAGATCGCTCCGATTGCGGACGCCGCCGCGAGCGAGGTCAGATCCGGATCGAGCGGTTGATAATTCGGGACCAGGAGATTGCGGACCCATGTCGTATTAGCGATCTGTTGCGAAGCGTCCGCCGGTCCCGCCGTCGGGCATGTCGGCGTCCCCGTCAACGCGACGTTGGGATTCGTGAGGCCGCCGGGCGGACCCTGCGGACCGACGGCTCCGGTGTCGCCCTTCGCTCCGGTCAATCCGGGCTGGCCCGTGATGTTGATATTCCATCCGGTCCAGACGCCCGCGCCGTTGTAGAGATCGGCCGCGATGACGAGCTCGATCGTGTCGAACGCCGTGACGATCCCCTCGACCCATTGCGTCGGATCATCTTGCGCGGCGGCGCGCACGCGCATCCCGGGCAGGAAGCCGAGACCGGTCTCGTTGACCGGGAACGTGTATTGCCCCGCGCCGATGATCTGGATTTGCGCGTCGCTCGAGCATGACGTGATCGGACCCGCGGGCGCATATGGCGCGGCCACGATCACGGCGGTCGGCGGTTTGCCTGCGGAGATTTCCTGGATCGGCATCGCGCATTCCCTCTTTTAGCCGAAGATCTCGTCCGCGCGCGCTTGAGTCAGAACGCCATCGGCGACGAGATCCGCCTTCAAGGTTTGCACCTTCTGTCTAGTCATATCGATAAGCTCGTCGGCCAAAACGATGTCCCAATTTTTCGCATTGCCGACTTTGTTGTTCGCGATGTCGTCGCGCCGTTTCTTTTCCAGCGCGAGGTATTCGGCATTCGTCCAGCGCGCCAAGAATTCCGCATTGGACGCCTTGCCCGGAACCGCAATCGGGATCGTGGCAATCACATTGTCGGCCGCGGCGATCTCCTGCGGCGTCGCCTCCGGCGTCGGGACATAGTCCCATGTGCCGCGGTCGTCTGGAATGATGACGGTGACGGCGACGACTGGACAAACCTTTTCGATCTCGACCTGGAGGTGCGCCGCGTCCATGACTTATCTCAATAGTTATAATGTTCTTCGATATAGATCGCGCCGAGACCGCCCTGACCACCGGCATACTGCCCGCCGAAAGCGCCCGCCGCGCCGCGTGCGCCGATTGTGCCCGTGATCTGCCCGGGATCGCGGACGATGAATTCACCATAAGCGCCAGAGCCGCCGCCACCGCCGCCGGGGACGGTCGAGCCGCCGCCCCATCCACCGCCGCCGCCACCGGCACCTGTTCCGTCAATGCCGCCACCGCCGACGTTTTGACCGCCCGCCGCGCCGGATCCGCCGAATGAGTTCGTTCCACCAGCGCCGCCCTGATTGTAATTGCCAATCGTCGCCGCGCCGTGGCCCTGACCGCCAGTGATGGCACAGAGGATCGACCAATTCGACGGCAACGTGCCTTGCGTCACAGTCCCGCCCGCGCCGCCGACGACGCTGTTCCCGCCGACGCCGCCGCCGAGCGTATATGCGGTCGTCCCGCCGACGACAAAGGTGAGATTGCCGCCAGCGCCGCCGCCCGCCGCGCCGCCCGTCGTCGCGCCGCCGCCGCCGCTCGCGCATGCCTTGATCCGGATCCACTTGCAGCCCGCGGGCGGGTTATAGGTATAAGCGCCTTGCGCTGTGATCCTGGTCGTCGTCGGGCCTTGCGCAATTCCGGGGCTCGCTTGAACGAACGCCGTCGTCGCGATGGATGTATCGTTTGACGATGCGGCAGGTGTCTGCGTTTTGACGTTGCTGCCATCGCTTTTATAAAGATTTGGAATAACACTTCCGTCACCGCCCGCGAGTACAAGCATGCCGGTCGTGGTCTGATGAACGATCTGGACCTGTACGTTCGCAAACGAGTTCGTATAGAAGTACCACGCGCCGCCCGTGCCCTTGGTCGTGCAAAACCAACCAACGTCCGTATTGGTGCCGCCCGCCACGAGCCGCGCTTGGCCCCCCGCCGATGAAAGTCCCGCCAACTCCACACCCGCCGTCGCACCCACATTGAGTGCGCCGGTCATCGTGTCGCCAGCTTTCTTTACTGCCGCGACCCACGACCCGACACTGGACGCCATGTTGCGCCCGTAGAAGCCATCGCCGACCGGTTCGGCGATCCCGCCGCCGCTGCCGGTCGCCTTCAATGTGCCCGCCGTGAAATCCAGACCGGCCCCGATTGTTATCGGCGACCACGTATCGGCCGCAGAGCGATAAAGCCAAAGGCCGGTCCCGGCATAGCTGGCGATGGATGTGAGATCGGGATCCTTCGGCTGGAATGCTCCCGGCCCGCCGATGGGGATCACGGTGACGGCGTTGCCGCTACTGTCGCCCTTGCCGTAGTAGAGCGTATCGTCCTGTTCGTTGTAGGCGAGCTCCGCATTCTTCAATGAGGTCGGCGCGCCCGCCGCGCCGCCCGCGAGACGTCGTTTGATGCGGAGAGTATCGGCCATGGTTCAGAACGTCCCGCCGTCGAAGGTCACGCCGTCAATTGACCCCCCTGTAATTGCGACCGCGCCCGCGTTTTGCGTGCTCATGGTGCCGAGACCAGCGATGTCGGTATTCGGGATCGTCGCGCTCGCGGTCATCGCTGCGATACCGTTGCCCTTGACGTAGCCAGTCAAGCCGGATGCGCCAGTGCCTCCCCATTGCGGGTTGATGACCGTCCCGTTCCAGGTGCCGCCTGTAATCGTTCCGAGCGTAGTGATCGAGGTCTGTCCGACATAGCTGGCCGCAATATCAATGCCGGAACCGCCGACACTAATGCGACCAGAAACGCCGACGGCGCTGATGACGTTGCCGGCGATGTTGATGCCATTGCCGGGAGTGTAGCTCGTCGCGGAATTGAGTTGCGTGAACGGGATGGCTGTGGTGCCGACAGTGACGGGCGTCGTCGGATTTGCCAGCCATAGCGTGTTGGCGTTGACCGAACCTCCAGCGC
>DATBFX010000519.1:0-6727 GCA_036558305.1 Thermomicrobiales bacterium
CCGTCGGTGAGTCGCCGAGCCGCCTGTACTTCGCGTCCGGTTCCGGCGGAACGCAAGCCGGGATCGTGGTCGGAACCCGCGCCTTCAACGCGCCGTTCGTGCCGGTCGGCGTTTCGGACGGGGACCCTGCCGCCGTCCTCCGAGAACGGTGGCTCCCGCTCGTCGCCGCGACCGCCGAACTGATCGGTCTTGATGCCACGTTCGACGCCGACGACATCGTCGTCGAGGATGGTTTCTACGGGGCGGGATACGGCCACCCGACCCCCGATGGACTGGACGCGATCCGGTTGCTGGCCCGTACCGAGGCCGTCTTCCTGGAACCGGTCTACACCGGCAAGGCAATGGCCGCTTTACTCGCGCACATCCGCGCGGGCGCGTTCTCCGCGGATGAGTCGGTCGTGTTTCTGCATACCGGCGGCGGCCCGTCGCTCTTCGGCTTCCCGGCGTTGTTGGTCGACGACTGAGCGATGACATGCCGGCACATCTGTTCTGTACGTTCGCCCGGGTGTAAGCTGGTAGGGTGGACGACGAGACGCAGCCGATAAGCGAGGATTCGTCTGGGGTTCCGGCCTCCGTTGCGGAGGTCGCCGTCGATGGCGCCTTCCCTTCCGCACTCCACGGCGTCCTCAGCTACGCGTTGCCGGCGGAGTGGCGCGGGCGGATCGGGGTTGGGCAGCTCGTTTGGGTGCCGCTGCGCAAACAGGTTGCCTTGGGCATCGTCGTTCGCATCCACGGGGATCGGGTAACGCACCGGCTCAAACCGCTGCGCGCACCGGTCGAGCCGGCCTTCCGATTGGACGAGGACCGGCTCGACGTCGCGGCGTGGATCGCCCGAGAGACCTCGTCGCCGTTCTTCGCGGCCGCGTCCCCGTTTTTCCCGCCGGGGGTCAGCCACCGCGCGGTCGAGTACCTGCGGTTGATCGATCCCGAGGCACCGGCGCCGGAGGAATTGACCCCCGCGCAGGCGCGGCTCGTGGCGTTCATCGCGGATCGGGGCGAGGTGACGATCGAGAGCGCGCGGGCGACGTTGAAGACCGCGCTGACGGCGGTGATCCCCAAACTCGAAGCGCGCGGGATCGTCGAGCGGGTCGTCCAGGTCGTCGATCGAGCGCCGTCGCCGCGTACGCAGCGGTTCGTGCGCCTCGTCGTGCCGGACATGGGCGACGTCGCGCGGGCACCGAAACAGCGGGCGGTGGTCGATTACCTGGTCCAGCGGGCGCGCCTGGCACCGACGGGGACCGAGACGTTGGTGCCGCTGACCGATTTGCTCGAACGGACCGGCACCGACCACGCCGTCGTCGGCGCCCTGGCCCGGAAGGGCCTGGTCGAAGAACTCGTGTTGCCCCGATCGGCGGAGGCCGACAACGCCGGATCGGCGCCGGCACCGACGCTGACCCCGGCCCAGGCGGACGCCTGGCGTGCGATCGAGCGTTCGCTCGTGGCGAGGGACCCGACCCCGTTTCTTCTCTACGGCGTGACCGGCAGCGGTAAGACGGAGGTCTATCTGCGAGCGGTCGCCTGGTGCCTGCGGCAAGACCGGGCGGCGATCGTGCTGGTGCCGGAGATCGCGCTCGCGTCGCAGGTGGTCCGGCGGTTCCAGGCGCGGTTCCCCGGTCAGGTCGCCGTGATGCATTCCGAACTGCCAAGCGCCGACCGCTACGCCACCTGGCAGGCGATCGCCCTGGGAAAACTCAACGTCGTCGTCGGGCCGCGCTCCGCCCTCTTCGCACCCGTACGGGATCTCGGCTTGATCGTCATCGACGAAGAGCACGAAGGGGCCTACAAGCAGGAGAGCGAGCCGCGGTACCGCGCGCCCGCGTTGGCGGAGTACCTGGCCGCGCAGCAGGGAGCGGTCGTCGTACTCGGCAGCGCGACGCCGTCGGTCGAGACGATGTGGCGGGCCGAGCACGGCGAGCTTCGACTGCTCAATCTGCCCTCGCGGGTCGGACCGGACGATGGGGATCCCGACGGCAACCGGACGCGTGGCGCGCTGGCGCTCCCCGAGGTCGACATCGTCGACATGCGCCTGGAATTGCACCGCGGCAACGCGACGATCCTCAGCGAGCGCCTGCGGGAACTGCTCGATCGGACCCTGGCGCGGCGTGAGCAGGCGATCCTCTTCCTCAACCGGCGGGGTTTGGCGACGATCGTCCTCTGCCGGTCCTGCGGGACCACGCTGCTGTGCCCCTTCTGCGACATCCCATTGGTCTACCACCAGGATCGCGAGCGCCTGCTCTGCCACCGGTGCAACCACCGCGCGTTCCCGCCGAGCGCCTGCCACGTGTGCGGCGGCGCACTCAACTACTTCGGTGCGGGGACGCAACGGGTCGAAAACGAGGTAAAGCACCTGTTCCCGCAGGCGCGGGTACTGCGCTGGGATCAAGACTCGGTCCGCAAGCAAGGGGGACACGAGCGGTTGTTGCGCCGGATCGAGCAGCGCGAGGTCGACGTCGTCGTCGGGACGCAGATGATCGCCAAGGGGCTCGATTTGCCCCTGGTGACGGCGATCGGCGTCGTCCACGCCGACACGCTGCTCCACCTGCCGGATTTCCGCTCGGCCGAGCGGACGTTTCAGTTGTTGACGCAGGTGGCGGGGCGGGCGGGACGGCGGGCGCCCGGGGGCCGGGTGGTCGTTCAGAGCTACACACCGGCCCACTACGCGATCCAGGCGGCAGCGCGGCACGACTACGCGGCGTTCTACGCGGAGGAGATCGACTTCCGGCGGACGCACGGCTATCCCCCGTTTAGCCGGCTGGTCCGCTACCTGTTCCGGCACCAGGATGAGGAGCACTGCTCGGCGGAAGCGGAAGAGATGGCGCGTCAACTTGCGCGCCACGTCCGCGCCTACGGTGTCAAGGCGGACCTCCTTGGCCCGACCCCGGCGTTTGCGAGCCGGGTGAGGGGCAAGTACCAGTGGCAAATCGTCTTGCGCGCCGATCCCATTGCGCTGGATTTGCTTTTGGACGGTTTGCCGTCGCGGCCGGGGTGGTGGGTCGACGTCGATCCGCAGAGTCTGTTGTAACCAAAGCGATCCCTCCAACTGTGAGTAGTGGTACAACGCAAGAGAGGTCCTTCGCTTTGCTCAGGATGTTCGATGGGACGGTGCGCCCGAACTGAACATCCTGAGCAAAGCGAAGGACCTCTATCGTCGGGCGGTGGAGGCAGCGGCATGTTTGCACCATACTTTGGAGAGCAGGAATCCGATGCACCCAAGGAGATGGAGTTCTGGCACCGATGGCGGAATTGGAAATTCTTCTGGAGGGCGATCCGCGGCTGCGGCAAAAGGCGCTGAAGATTCGGACGGTCGACGACGGCCTCAGGAAGCTGGCGCGGGACATGCACGAGACGATGGGGCAGGCAAAGGGGGTGGGCCTGGCCGGTCCGCAGATCGGCGTGATGCGCAGGATCATCGCCGTCCACGTGCCGGAAGGATACGGTGACGAGGGGCAACCGGAGGTCACGCTGTCGCTCGTCAATCCGGAGATCGTGAAGGCGCAGGGGAGGGAGGTGGCGCCGGAGGCGTGCCTCAGCATTCCGGGCTGGATCGGCGACGTGCCGCGGGCCACGCGGATCACGGTCAAGGCGATCGATTTGAACAACCGGGAGGTGCGGTTGAAAGCCGAGGGCATCCTCGCCCGCGTGCTCCAGCACGAGGTGGACCACCTCGACGGCATCCTGTACGTGGACCGAGTGGAAGACAAGTCGACGCTACGACAGGTCGAAGACGAAGAAGAGGAAGACGAGTCGATCCCCGCGGACTGAACCTGCGTCCGCTGGCTAGATGACGATCTCGGGTTGATCGATGCGGTGGCGTTCGGCGTCGATGATGGCGCAGAGTTGGTTGATCGTGCGGTCGACGCGTTCGCGTTCGTTGAAGATAAGGTAGTCGAACTCCTGCGCCCGCCGTAACTCGCGGTCGGCCGCCATGAAGCGGGCCATCAAGACGTCGGGATCGTCCGACTTGCGCGTTTGCAACCGCTGGAGCAATTCGTCCATCGATTCCGGGGCGAGAAAGACGAAGATGCCGTGGGGCACGAGCTCGCGGATGGTGGCGGCGCCCTGGACGTCGACCTTGATGACGACGTCCTGCCCGCGTTGCAGGGCCTGCCGGACCGGTGCCTTCGGTACGCCGTAGCGGTGGCTGTAGACGACGGCGGATTCCATAAATTCGCCCTGCGCCAGGCGCTCGGCGAAGGTTGTCGGGTCGAGGAAAAAGTAGTGGACGCCGTCGATTTCGCCGGGCCGACGCGGCCGCGTGGTGGCGGTCACGGCGAAGTGGGCTTCGGGATAGGCGTCGCGCAGGCGTTCGATGACGGTATCCTTGCCGACGCCGGACGGGCCGGAGATCACGACCAGTCGCGGCCGCCGCCTGGCCCGCATGTCGGCAAGAAAGAGGTCGCCGCTCTCGCCGACCGGGTCGAGCGGGTGGGTCACGGCTGGACCTCGACGCGGTTGAGGCTCGCTGCGATCATCGGTGGTGATCTCGACCTCGGACCGCGCTTCGGCGCGGCGACGTAGAACGGACGTCTCGCGGGTGTTCGACGTACTGACCATTGCCGCCCTCGCGGACGAGTTGACCGGATCGGTGCTCGACGGGCGCATCCAGCGGATCGGTCATCTCGATGCGCGCTCGATTGCGGCCGAGATCTACGCCGGAGGACGCCGTCGCTACCTGATCGCCAGTGCCGACGCCGAACAACCGCGGCTGTATCTCTCGGACGCCGAGCCGTCATTCGACACGCAACTGGTCACGCCCCTCCTCTTGCTCCTCCGCAAGTACGCCCGCGGCGGCTTCTTGATCGGCGTCGAGCAGCCTCCCCTGGAACGCGTCCTCAGGCTCAGTATAGCCAAGCGTCTCCGACCCCACAACGGACCCTTGACGGTCGGCGCGAACGAGGGCGAGCAGGGGCAGGACGGTGCCGAAGCGACGGACGATGAGGTCGACGACGATGGTCTGATCGATGCCACGTTCACCCATCTGAACGTCGAGATCATGGGACGCCACAGCAACATCATCCTGGTCGACGACCGCGGGCGGATCATGGACAGCATCAAGCGGGTGACGACGGCGATGAGTCGCGTGCGGCCGATCCAACCGCGACTTCCGTACACCGGTCCGCCGCCGCTGGACCGACCCGACCCTCGTCGGTTGACGGTGAGCGAGACGACCGCGATCTTCGCCGGCGAGTCCCCCGACGACCGGCTCGCGGCCGTGCTGACGCGCCGTCTCCGCGCGATCAGCCCGCAGATGGCGCGGGAGATCGCCTTCCGTGTTACCGGAGACGCGAAGACGAGCTTGGCCGATTTGGGTCCCGAGGGGTGGAGCGCGGTGGCGCGCGAGACGCGCAACCTCTTCGAACCGCTCCTGACGTCGGCCTGGAGTCCGTGCATCTATCGCGACGACGAGGGTGCCGTCGTCGCGTTTGCGCCGGTGCCGATGCGGCATCTCGCCGGCGAGCGGACGGAGGAAGCGGTCGCGACGATCTCCCGAGCGGCAGAACTGGCTACTTGCGGTGACGAGGCGACGCCGGCACGGCACTCGCAACGGCGGGAACGACTGGTGCAGGCGATCCGCTCCGCGCGCGAGCGCACAGAGACGCGCCTGGCATCGCTGAGGGCCGAGGGTGCCAAGGCCGCAGAAGCCGATCGGCTGCGCGAATGGGGAGAGTTGATCTACGCCTACCTCTGGCAAATCGAGCCGGGTCAACGCGAGTTGGTCGTCGACGAGACGGCCGTTCCGCTCGATCCGGCGCTGTCGGCCAAGGAGAACGCGCAGGCGTATTTCGAGCGGTACCGCAAAGCGCAAAGCGCGGGTTCGCACGTGCCGGAGTTGATTGAGAAGACCGAGCAGGAAATAGCGTATCTTGACCAGTTGACGACGCTTGTGTCGCAAGCAGAGCGATTCGACGACCTCGAAGCGTTGGCGGTGGAATGGGATGCGTACGTCAGGGCGTCGGGACGGGCCGATCGCGACCGAAAACCGGTCAGGCGGTCGGCACCGTCTCGCCGGCCTCGCGCGATCTACGACGATGCGGGGAATGCGATCTACATCGGCCGCAGCGGCAGCGAGAACGATGCGGTGACGTTCGACATCGCCGGACCGAACGACACCTGGCTGCACGCGCGTGGGGTGCCCGGCTCGCACGTCATCGTCCGGTGGCGCAACCCGGCGGGCGACGAGGACGAGGAAACGCTGCGACGAGCGGCGGCGCTCGCCGCCTATTACAGCTCGGCGCGAACGAGCGGAACGGTCGAAGTGGACGCGACGCGGCGGCGCTACGTGCGCAAGATCAAGGGCACCGGGCCGGGAATGGTGACGTACCGGAACGAACGGACGCTGGCGGTGCGGCCGCGCGGAGATTAACCGGGCCGTTCACAGTCGATGTTGTTCGCCGTACAGCACGTTGCTTCGCGATCGAGCCGGGTAGGGTTGTAGGGGCGGACCGGGTGCCCCTTGGGCGCTGTCCGCCCTCGTGCGTGAGCGCATCCGTGCCAGGGCGGACACGGCGGTCCGCCCCTACGCACGACGTTGCCCGCCTCCTCTGCAATTCGCATGAATCCAAATGCCGCGGGGGCGGCGAACTCGGCCGCCCCCGTCACCAAAAACCGGGGCCGTTCGCGCCAAGACTATTCGGTCGTCCGTCCGGCACGGACGCTGGCAATCCTGGCAAAGATCAGGCCGAGTTCGTAGAGGCAATAGATGGGTGCCGCCACGAAGAGCATGTTG
>DATBFX010000520.1:0-12972 GCA_036558305.1 Thermomicrobiales bacterium
TGGGGGGTGAACGCGCCCCCCTCCGTCTCCCCCCAGGATTGGGGGGCCGGGGGGGCCGAAGCCGGGGGGGCCGAAGCCGGGGGGGCCGTCATCGCGGAATCACCGGCAGGAGCAGGTGGGAGGGGCGCTCCCCGTCGTGGAAGACCGTCTGGTGGGCGGTGCGCAACTCGGTTTCGGTGGCCAGTTCGCCGCCGGTGTTGAGGTTGCGGGCGAAGCGGGGGAAATTGCTGCTGGAGACCTCGAGGCGAATCTGGTGTCCGGCTTTGAAGACGTTGCTGGTTTCCCAGAGATCGACGGTGTACTGGTAGACGCGGCCGGGCTCGACCGGGGTCGGGTGTTCGAGGGATTCGCGGTAGCGTGCGCGGACGATCCCCTCGCAGATGTTGATCGCGGCGCCGCGCGGGTGGACGTCGACCAGGGTCGCGGTGAAGTCGGTATCCGGTCCGTCGGTTGCCGCGTAGAGCACGAAACGGATCGGGCCGGTGACCTCGGTGTCTTGGTCCAGCGGAGGCGACGAGAAAACGAGGACGTCGTCGCGGCGTTCGACGGCGGAGCGATCGAGCGGTCCGCAATTCTCCCTAAACATGCTCTGCCCGCCGACGGTCGGCACCGGGTTGCAGGGGTCGTAGACGAAGGTATCGGACGGTTCGCCGGCGGGTGGGTTGGTGCTGAGGGTGCCGTCGCCGAAGCGGGAGTTCGCGGCGCCGCCGCTGTGGAGGTAGAACTTCGTCCACTCGGTGCGGGCGAGGGGCCATTCGTGCTCGCCGCGCCAGACGTTCTCGCCCATCACGTAGAGCTGGAGCGGGGCCTCTTCGTCGGTGCCGTTGTCGATCCCCTTCAGGCGTTGGTCGTACCAGCGGAGGTGGATCCCGACGACGTCGCCCTCGCCGTTGGCCGGGAACCCGACGTCGGTCCACTCGGCGACGGTGCCGAGCGGGTTGTGCTGCCAGGGGCCGACCATCAGTTTGGTCAGGCGGCGCGTCTGTTCGGATTTGGCGTGGGTGGACCACCCCTTGAAGCACTTGAACATCTCATGGACGAGGTTGTCGTACCACCCGGTCAGGAAGAGGGCGGGTTGATCGACGTCCTTGTAGCGGGTCTTCATGCTGTACGACCGCCAGTAGTCGTCGAAGGTGGGGTGAGTGAGGAAGAGTTTGTAGGCCGGCATCTCGGTCACGTCGTCGAGGGCCGAGATGAGGGGCAACCGCCGGTAGAGGGTGGCGCGGTCGACCAGCGGCCAACTGCTGGTGCGGTTGGTCCGCCGACCGATCCAACCGAGGTTGATCGCGTTCTGGAGTTGGAGCACGCCGTCGACGTAGAAGTGGCCGAAGTTGTCTTCCTGGTTGGCGGTCGGCACCAACGCCTTGACGTACTTGCTGTCGTAGGGCGCCGGCAGGATCTGCGTGAACCCGACGTAGGAGATGCCGAAGGTGCCGATCGTGCCGTTGCACCAGGGTTGCTGCCCGACCCATTGCTGGGTGTCGTAGCCGTCGAGCGGTTCGCACAGGTAGGGTTCCCACACCCCGTCCGAGTCGTACCGCCCCCGGCAATCCTGGAGCACCACCGCGTAGCCGTTCCGCGCGAACCGGTGCGCCCAGCCGACGTAGCGATCCTGCTCGTTATCGTAGATCGTCCGACACAGCAGGGTCGGAAACGGCCCGCCGGCCAGCGGCCGGTAGAGATCGGCCGACAGGACAACCCCGTCCCGCATCGGCACCTTCACATCGTGTTCGATCCAAACGTCGTCGAATGACATGCGTGCTCCTTGACACGAGGCGGAAGGCGGGGAGAACGATCCTCAGTCCTCGCTCGTGCCCGGCCCCTCTCCCGCCTTCCGCCCTCCGCCTTCCGCCCTACTGTTCGATCCAGGCGACGCGGTAATTGAGCGCGCCGTCGTCGTCGTAGAGACCGTGGACTTTGGTCAGACCGGCGTGGGTGAAGGCGCGGGCGCAGGTGATGACGGCCGGCACGTCGCGCTGCCAGATGTCCTGGTACTTGAAGTATTCGGTTTTGCGGGCGTCGGTGTCGAAGACCTGGCCGCCGGCCTTGGCGGCGTCGGCGAGCTCCTGGTCGCAGAAGTGGGAGCCGAAGTGGGTCTTGCACCCCCAGGCCGCGAGCGGGATCGCCGGCTCCGGTGGCGTGACCGAGATGTTGACGGTGAAGGCGTTGCCGTCGTTGCCGTCGCCCCAGGGGTCCTGCGTCCCCAACTTGATGCGGGAGAACCAGGTCGTGAGGTCGGTGAACTCGAGCGTCAGCTTGATCCCGATCTCGTTGAGGTTGCGTTCCATCACCTGCGAGATCGGTTTGAACTGCGGTGTCTCGTTGTAGCCGAGGAATTTCAACTCGGTGACACCGGCCGCCGAGAAGAGTTGCTTCGCCGTCGCCGGATCGCGCGGGATGTCGGCGATCTCGGTGTTCTCGGCCCAGGAACCCGGGGGGATGAGGTTGTTGTTGAGCCGGGCGTTGGCGAGACCGAAGTAGCCGGCCTGGTTGATCTCTTCTTTGTCGAGCGCCAGCATCAGGGCCTTGCGGACATTCGGGTCGTCGAACGGCGGGGCGTCGCCCTGGACGAAGTACTCGTCGTAGGTGGTGTTGAACGGAGAGGGAACGAGTTGGATCTCCTTGACGCTTTGCGCCTGGACCTGGATCTGGTTCGGCATCTGCCAGAAACCGTGGACGGTGCCGGTCGAGAGGGCGTTGAAGAGGGCATTGGTGTCGGTCAGGGTGCGGATGCTGACGGCGTCGACGTAGGGAAGGGGCTGCCCGTCGTCGCCGGTCTCCCAGTAGTCCGGGTTCTTGTCGAGGTCGAGTTTTTCGCCCGAGAGGTATTGCTTGAGTTTGAACGGGCCGGTGCCGATCGGGTTGGTCGCGATCTGGTCGACGTTCTCCTTGGCGACGACGGCGACCGGGCAGAGCGCGGCGGCGAGGGCGGCGTACGGTTCGGAGGTGGTCACCTTGACCGTCGCCGGATCGACGACGTCGACCTGGGAGACCGGCGTCAGGACGCTGGCGAGGTTCGAACCCTGTTCGGGATCGCGGACCCGGTCGAGACTGAACTTGACGTCGTCGGCCGTGAGGGCGCGGCCGTTGTGGAATTTGACGTTTTGCCGCAGCTTGAACGTCCAGCTCAAGCCGTCCGCGGCGACGTCCCAGGACTCGGCGAGGAACGGCTGCGGGATACCCTGGTCGTCGTAGCGGGAGAGGAAACTGAAGAGACCGACCCAGGAGTTGCGGTTGTTCCGCAGACCGGTCTTGTGGGGATCGAGGGTCTGGATTTGTTGGGCGGTGCCGATGATCAGCGTACCGCCGCGCGTGATCGTGGTCTGGCCGCGGGCGCCGCGCAGGCCGAGGGCGGGCGCGAGCGCCGCCGCGCCGACGCGGGCGGCGCCGGTCTGGAGGAGGCGCCGCCGCGAGAGTCCGGCGTTCGTCGTGGGGTCGGTGATCTGCCGCATGGACCGTCGATTCGCCATCGGGTTCCTCCCTTCGCGTCGCGCTGCCGACGTGCCGACCGTTTGCCCGCTCCGGCACCCGCCGTGGGTGCCGGTTTACCCCTCCCTTCCCCGTTTCAGCGACCCGTTTGGGCGTCGATCCGCCGCAGGCGGGGATCGAGCGCGTCGCGCAGGCTGTCGCCGAGCACGTTCAACGACCAGACCAGGGCGAAGATGAAGAGCCCCGGAAAGGTGACGTACCAACCGGAGAGACCGACGAAACCGTAGCCGGAGGAGAGGAGCGTCCCGAGCGAGGCGCGCGGCGGCTGAATCCCGAGTCCGACGTAGCTCATGAACGCCTCGATCAGGATCGCCAGGGTCATGCCGAGGGTGAGTTGGATCAGGATCGTCGAGAGGGTATTGGGGAGGACGTGGCGCAGCATCACCCGCACCTCGCCGGCACCGAGGGCGCGGGCGGCGAGCACGTAGTCCTTCCCCTCCTCGACGAGCGCCTCGGCCCGGATGATGCGGATCGTCGCCGGGATCAAGGTGATGGCGAGGGCGAGGAGCAGGGTCGACATACTCGTCCCGAGCGAGGTGACGATCGCGAGGGCGAGCAGGAGGTAGGGAATCGCCAGCAGACCGTCGGTCAGGCGCATGATGACGACGTCGACGAAACCGCCGCGCAGGCCGGCCAGCAGACCGAGGGGGATGGCGACGAGTCCGCCCAAAAGCGTCGCGCCGAGGCCGACCAGGAGCGAGATGCGGCTGGCGTAGAGGATGTTGCTGAGGAGGTCGCGGCCGAGTTCGTCCGTGCCCAGCAGGTGACGACCGCTCGGACCGGCAAGCCGGCTCTTGATGTCGATCGCCAGCGGATCGTACGGCGAGATCACCGGCGCCAAGACCGCTCCTCCGACCAGCAAGACGAGGATGACGACCGCGACGACGCGGACGGGCGAGGCGACGAGTTGCCGCCAGTTGGCGAACCGGGGGCGGCGCGCGCCGCCCGCGACGGCCAGCGCCTCGGCACCGGCGTGCTCCCTATGCGCCAGGTCGGACACCGGCGGGGTCGACGATTGCGCAAGCGACGGCACCTCGGACGAACTCACCGGCCGCACCGTTTCAGTTCAACCGGACCCGCGGGTCGAGCACCGCGTAGAGGAGATCGACGATCAGGTTGACGAGCACGAAGATCGCGGCGATGGTGACGACCGTGCTCTGGACGACGACGTAGTCGCGCGAGAGGACCGCCTTGAGGGCGAACCAGCCGATACCGGGCCAGCCGAAGACCCACTCGATCATGACGCTGCCGCCGACGAGGTAGGCGAACTGGAGCCCGATCCAGGTGACGGTCGGGATCAGGGCGTTGCGCAGGGCGTGGCGGTAGACGACGGTCCGTTCGATCAGCCCCTTCGCCCGTGCGGTGCGGACGTAGTCCTCGCTCAGCACGTTGAGCATGCTGGAGCGGAGGAACCGCATGGTCGGCGCCGCGACGAGGATGGCCAGGGTCGACGCCGGCAGGATCAGCAACCGCAGGTTCTCGACGGGGTCCTCGGCGAACGAGACGTAACCGCTCGGCGGCAACCACTTCAGGTGGACCGCGAAAACCAGGACGATGAGCATCGCCAGCCAGAAACCGGGCATGGCGATGCCGGCGGTAACGAAGGTGGTCGTCAGGTGGTCGATCCAGGAACCGCGCCGGAGCGCCGAGAGGACGCCGGCCGGGACCGAGATTGCCAGGGCGAGCAGCGTCGCCGCGAGCGCCAGTTCCAGCGATGCCGGCAACCGCCGCGCCAGCAACGTCCCGACCGAGGCCTGACTGATGTAGGAGTGGCCGAAGTCGCCCCGCGCCAGATCGGCGAGCCACATCAGGTATTGGTTGGGGAGGGATTTGTCCAACCCCATCTCGTGGCGGACCGAGGCCAGCAGTTCCGGCGTCACCCCGTAGACGTTGCCGAGCATCGACTGCGCCGGGTCGCCCGGCGTCGCCCGCATGATCGCGAAGACGACGAGCGAGACCAGGAACAGGGTGAGCAGCGCCTGGGCCAACCTGCGCGCGACGTACGCCCCCACGGTCCGCTCCGATCCCGACGAGCCGGCACGCTTCTTTCCGTCATTCCGAGCTTGTCGAGGAATCTCTCTCCGCCAAAAGCAGCATGCCCGCGAGACGACGCCTCCGCTGCGCTCCGGGAGAGGCCTCGGCTTCGCTCGGAATGACGGATTGTTGCTCGGAACGACGGCTGGCCGATGGATGGCGAGTTTATCGACCGACGGAGGACCAAACAACGGTCGTATGTCTCAAGCGATCGTGGATTGACCTGGATGGTTGTCTCAGTGCAGTCCGGTCTGCCCGGCGACGCGGGCGATTTCGAGGGCGATCTGGAGGTCCAGACGGGTCTTGGCGTCGCCGAGGTCGATCTCCGCGAGTTGCGCGATCCGGTCCAGGCGGCCCTTCAGGGTGTTGAGGTGGATGCCGAGGCGCCTGGCGGTGGCGCGGAAGGCACCCCCTTCGGCCAGGTAGGTGTCCAGGGTATCGACGAGGCGAGTGCCGCGGCGGGCATCGTAGGCGAACAGGGAGCCGAGCAGGCGATCGGCGAACCGGCGGAGTTCGTCGGCATCCTCGCGGCGGAAGAGGAGCCCGTACAGTCCGAGGTCCTCCAACGCAACGGTCTGGTCGCGCCGCTGGAGACCGCGGGCGACGTCGAGCGCGCGCCGCGCCTCGGCGTAGCGAACCGGGAAATCGTCGAGCGAGCGGCAGACGCCGCTGACGGCAACCGTGGTCGTCGCGCCGGGCAGCATCCGTGCCGTTTCCCGGCGCAGCTCGTCGGCGAGATCGCTCGGACCGTTCGTGCGGGCGCCGGGCACGGTCGCGGCCGGATGGAGGACGACGATGCTTTCGCCCTGGACGGCGACGATCCCGCCCGGCAGGAGTTGGCGGACGCGGCGCCGGATCACCTCGAAGAGTTTCTGGTGGGCGGCGACCGGGTTGGCGGCGTCGGCCGCGGCGCAAAGCGCCGGTGCGTCGTCCGTGCCGACGAGGAGGACGATCCAGGACCGGAAGAGATCGACCCCGAGAAAACCGGCCCGGCTGACGACCGCGTCGCGGTTGGGGGAGCGGCCGGTGAGGAGATCGCCGAGGAAGTCGGTCATCAGGTGGAGTTCGGTTTCCAGCGCGACGCGGCGTTTCAGCAACTCCAGGGCGAGGAGTTTGGCGGCCTGCTCGAGCGTGGCGGGCAACGAATCGGCGAACGGGCGCTCTTCCAGCACGGTGACGTAGCCGATGATCTCGTCGTTCGCGAGCACCGGCGCCATCAGGCGGCGCCGGTCCATCCCATGCTCGGGGAAGGCCGGGAACAGGGTCGGTTGCCGCCGCTCGCCGACGAGGCGGAAATGGGCGCCGACGTGCGGGTCGTCGAGCACGCGGCGCGGGGTGCCGCCGTGGGCGAGGGCTTCGCGCCGGTGGCGATCGCCGTGTTCGCCGCTCGGCGAACTGGCCAGGAGGTGGAAGAGCTGGTCGGCGAGGGCGACCGGGTTGCCGACTGCCGCGGCGAGGCGATCGACCATCGCGGCCACCCCGCGCTCGGCGAGCGCGAGGTCGATGAGGTCGTTCTGGAGGGCGAGGGCGGCGCGCAGGGAATCGTTCTCGGCGATGAGATCGGCACCGCGCTGGTTTGCCGCGCCCCGGTAATCGGTCAAGACCGCAAGCGGCGAGACACCTTGCACGTCCGTCATTGCCGACCTCCCGTTCTCGCGCGTCACCGGCCTGGCGAACGGGCACGAGGTGCGCATTCTCGGGTATTGGCGCCGACGGCGCACGCCGGTCGCATCCCGGCGCGAGGGAGCGGATGGTCAGGCGGTCGGCCGGTGAGATCAGTCGTCGAGGTAGTAGGTCATCGATTGCATGGCGCCGACGGGGTCGATCTCGCGGATGGTGACCTCGGGCGGCACCTTGAGGACGACGGGAGCGTAGTTGAGGATGGCCTGAATTCCGCCGGCGACCATCCGGTCGGCGACGTCCTGGGCCGCGGCGGCGGGGACGGCGACGATGCCGATCTTGATGCCGAGGCGGGCGATTTCCGCGGCGATGCGGTCTGGGCGCTGAATGGTGAGACCGTCGACGGCCTGACCGACGTGCTCGTCGTTGCGGTCGAAGATGGCAACGATGCGGAAGGAGGAGGGAACGAACCCACGGTAGTGGGCGATGGCGCGGCCCAGGTTGCCGAAACCGGCGAGGGCGACGTCCCACTGGCGGTCGAGTTTGAGGATCTGGCCGATGGTATCGGCGAGGAATCCGACGTCGTAGCCCTTGCCCTGTTTACCGAATTTGCCGAAGTAGGAGAGATCGCGCCGGATCTGGGCGGCGGTGACGCCGATGTGGTCGGCCAATTCGTCCGAGGAGACCGAGGCGATCCCGCGCTCCCGGAGCGCGCGCAGGGTACGGACGTAGATCGGCAGGCGACGGATGACGATGTCGGGGATCGCCTCGTCGGTGTCCGGGGTGCCGGCGCCGCGGCGACCGTTGCGGCCGAAGGCGACGCCGTTCTGGGAACCGCGCCGATCGAGTTCGTCTTGCGGGAGACCCGCCGGATCGTCTTTACCACGAAGCGCCGTGCGCATCTTGCTCATCTTTGTCGACCGCGGCGGGTGTCGGCCTCGGTCCTCACCGGCAGGCGGGCGAGCCGCGCGCACGTCCGACTCGTCGCGTCACGCGGCGAAGGGAGAAAACCATTCCGACCCTCGTGCGCAAAATCACAAAGGGAAGTATCCGCCACCGCCCGCTCCTCCGTCAAAGCCGAGGGAGGTCAGCGGCGTTACCGATCTCCGGTTTCGTCGGCTACGATGGACGCGGCGATTTGCGCAGAAGTGAAAGGGCCCGCGCGCATGCGACGCTACGGACAGGTGATCGGGATCAAACCGGAACACGTCGAGGAGTACGAGCGGTTGCACGCGGCGGTCTGGCCCGAGGTGCTGGCGACGATCCACGCCTGCCACATCCGCAACTACAGCATCTTCCGCTATGAGCGGTTGCTGTTCGCCTATTTCGAGTACGTCGGCACCGACTTCGCGGCGGACATGGCAACGATGGCGGCCGATCCGAAGACGCAGGAGTGGTGGGCGGTCTGCATGCCGATGCAGGAACCGGTGCCGGAGGTGGGGGCGGGTGAGTGGTGGAAAACGGTGCCGGAGGTGTTTCACGCCGAATAGCTGTAGACTGTAGTAGACCCGGCACTAAAGTGCCGGGCTCATCAACATAAGCCGGCTGAAGCCGGCTATTAGAGATTCGATACCTTTTGGTTGGTTGGCGACGATCTTCCTGGGTCGTTTCCCGTGATCCGATTAAGTTCCGGCGATCTCACGCTTGATCACGTGGACGAAGCGTGCGGCTTCCGCGATGGTTGGGCTCGGCTGCGCCCGTTCTTCCCGTGGCGCCGTCCGCACCTGGATGGCTTCCCGAATCAGATCCGCCCATTCCGGAAACGCGCGTTGCGCCCAGGCGGCGGCCCGGGCCTTCGAGACGTATTCGCCGGTGCGGTGGGTGTGGAGGGCGCGGCACATGGTCAAGACGGCGTAGGATTGGCTGCCGCGGTCGCGCAAGGAACCCCACCCCCGGCCCCATGCCCGGACGTGGGCGCGGACTTCGGCGACGTATTCTTCCTTTGAGATCGGGGCGATGAGGTCGCGCGGCGGGGGACCAAAGAGGGCCACGTCCGCTTCGAGGACCGGATACCAGTTCAGGAGCCAATCGCGACCGGCCGCGACCGTGTGGAGCGGTTCGCCGGGACTGATGATGGCGAGCCGGCTGGTCTGGGTTTTGAAGGTTTGCAACGCGGCCGTCGAGGGGTAGGCAACCTCGATCCGGTCGTTCCATTCCGGGCGCCGCGCGACCAACTCGGCGTGCATGCGGCGAAGGGCTTCGAGTTCCTCGTCGTCGACGGCGGCGGCGGTCGCGGCCAAGAGGTCGATGTCGCTGATCCCGTCGTCGTAGCTGCCGGTGACGAGCGATCCGAACAGGTAGAGACCGACGAGCTTTTCGCCGAGGACGCCGCGCATCCCGGCGAGGAGTTCGTCCAGGACCGCGTTGACGTGGGCGTAGGGAGTCGGTCGCATGGGTTGAGTATAGGCCGGCGACGTGGTGACGCTGCCGAGGGCGTGCCGAAAGGGGGCGGAATCGCGGTGCTACACTCCCGGCTCGGTCCCGCACCGGGCGGGCAGGGAATAGTGAGCAAACGGAGGGGTTCGGCAGGATGCAGCTCGGCGTCACGTTTCCGCAGTTGGAGATCGGCACCGATCCGGGGATGCTGCGCGAGTACGCGCAGACGGCGCAGGACGTCGGTTACGACTACCTGCTCGCCTACGATCACGTGATCGGCGCCGAGACGACGAACCGGCCCGGGTGGAAGGGCTACACCGCCAACGACCAGTTCCACGAGCCGTTCGTGCTCTTCGGGTTCCTGGCCGGGGTGGCGCCGAAGCTGGCCTACGTGCCGGGGATCATCATCCTGCCGCAACGGCAGACGGTGCTGGTCGCCAAGCAGGCGGCGGAGGTCGACGTGCTGACCGGGGGCACCTTCCGGCTCGGCATCGGCGTCGGTTGGAACCCGGTCGAGTACGAGGCGCTGGGGGAGGATTTCACCACCCGCGGCCGGCGCGTCGAGGAGCAGATGGAGGTGCTGCGGCTCCTCTGGACGCAACCGGTCGTGACCTTCGAGGGGAAATACCACCGGATCACCGAGGCCGGGCTCAACCCGCTGCCGGTGCAGCGCCCGATCCCGATCTGGATCGGCGGGATGGCCGAGGTGGCATTGGAACGGACCGCTCGCCTGGCCGACGGCTGGTTCCCGCTCGGCCGCCTCGACGAGGCGATGTCCGAGAAAATCGCCTTCCTCCGCGCCGCGACCGAAGCCGCCGGCCGCCCGCGCGACGCCGTCGGCATCGACGCCCGCATCGACGTCCGCACCATCCCCGAAGCCGAATGGGCGCAGGAGGCCGAGAAGTGGCGCGCCGCCGGGGCGACGCACCTCTCCGTCAACACGATGGGGGCCGGGCTCGCTTCGCCGCGCGATCACATCGCGACGATCCGGCGGTTCAAAGAGGCGGTCGAGTAGCGAGCTTCGAGCTTCGAGCTTCGAGCTTCGAGCTTCGAGCTTCGAGCTTCGAGCTTCGAGCTTCGAGCTTCGAGCTTCGAGCTTCGAGCTTCGAGCTTCGAGGGCGTACGCCGGCGCCGCACCGGCGGATCCGCCGAGATCGCCCGCGCGCCCCTGAGCGCTACCCCAAGCTCGAAGCTCGAAGCTCGAAGCTCGCTACTGCCGGCTCGCCACCGCCGGCTCTTGCGTCGGCCAGACGCACCAGTCGCCGGGGGTGAGTTGGTCCATGTTGGCGCACGAGGGGTAGGGGGTTGGGGTGGGCGGGGCCGGGAAGGGGACCTTGCAGAGTTTGCCGGGGTCGGCATTGGCGCAGAAATCGAGGCCGGAGGCGGGGTCCGGGCTGGAGGTCGCGGTCGGCTGCGGGGTATTGGTCACGGTCGGGGAGGGGAGTTCGAGGACGGCGCGGACGTTGACCTGCATCGTCGGGGCTTCGGCGGCGGCGGCCAGATCGCCGGCGGCGGCGCGGTTGCCGGCCGCGGCGTTCGCCAGTCCGGTGTCGCTCGGACCGTCGATGATGGCGCGGGCGAAGAGGCCCATCAGCAGGCCGACGGTCCAGAACAGGACCCAGAAGGCGCCCCGGTTCATCGGCAGTGGTTTGGGCAGCACGACCACGGTGTTTTGCGGCAGGTACGATTGGTCCGGGTGGTACGATCGTTCGACAGCCATGACGCGACCTCGACTGCTCTGATGGGATCGCGCGGCGCCGTGGCGGCAGTCCGCGGGCGCGCAATCCGGTATGGGGACGGGGCGTCGGCGGCGAGGAGAACTGCGGATCGGGTATGGCCCGCGACCACGTCCCGTCTCGTTCCACCGGTCCTCCCCAGCAAAACGATTGCCGCAAGCCTGCTCCTCAACGCCGGCACATGGAAGCGCCTATCTCTCCCATCTGCGATGACCTGATCGACCACCGTCGAGGGCGACCGAGGTACCGGTACGTTCGGGGCCCTCGGAGCGGCCGGTGCCGCCGCTGGTGGCTAACCGATACACGCGTAGTGCCAGATACGCCCAACTGACGGCAGGGAGCACGGTCCCTCTCCGTTGGCGTCCGCTGTTTTGCCACCGACGAACCGGCGCCACGCGCGATCGGGTCTCTCTCTTAACGAGCGCATCGAAGAGGCGAAAAGATGACAAATTTGGGCAAACCTCCGCGCTCGACGTCCCCTCGGCGGCGGAAGGCGATCGAACCGGTAGGGCTGCGTCGGAGTCGTTGGGGCGGCGGTGGCGTGGCGAGGAGGGCCGGCGCACGGGCGGCGGGGCCGCGGGGCGTCCACCGGTGGAGCCCCGCGCGCGGCGGGCGCGGAAAGCACGACGCCGGGAGTCTCGCCACCGGACCCCGCCGTCGACACAGCCCTCGATGAGGGCTTGGCGCGTCTTGAAGGACGAACTCATCGCTGACTATTGGACTGACACCCCGGACTTCTACCAATCGGGAACCATCATCCCCTCCTCACCCGTTCGTACACGTAGCTTTACCCAATTTTGTCACTTTTTTGCCTTCTCGATGCGCTCGTTAAGGTGCGGTCGCCATTCGTGGCGGTCGCGGTGCCGAGCGGAAAAGGAGGTGAGCGGATGGTGCCGGAGCTGGCATAGGCCGTGGACCGGAGGCGGTGCGCGGCGCCGGGGTGCAGTCGGTTCGTGCGGCAGGGCGCGGCGTGGTGTCGGAGCCACGCGGAGGACGAGGTCGGGGTCGAGGGTGCGCGGTTCGGCGAGGACGAGCGCACGGCGGCCGCGGCGGAGTTCCGGCGACGGCTGGACGAGGGCGACTACCGGGGATTGTTCGACCAGACGTTGCGCGAGGTGATCGCGCAGGCGGCGGCCGAGCGCGGATTGGCCGACGAAATCGGCGCGCTGCGGGTGGTGCTCGCCCGGTTGCTGCTGGAAGAGGCCGACCTCTCGAAGCTGGTCACCGGCGTGGCGCGGCTGGCGAGCGTGACGGTCCAGGCGACGCGGGCGCAACGGGCGATCGCCGGCGAACAGGCCGACGGCTTGACCGAGGCGATCGCGCAGATCCTGGCGGAACTGGACGGGACGTAGGCGGAGGGCGGAGGACGGAAGGCGGACGGAAACATTCTCCCCGCCTTCCGCCCTCCGCCTTCGGATGGAAGGAGCGATGGCCGAGGCGGAGGTGCGGGAACGGTTGCAGCGGCTGCGGGGGACCGCCCCCGTGGAG
The DNA here is from genome assembly GCA_036558305.1 of Thermomicrobiales bacterium. Taxonomy (GTDB): domain Bacteria; phylum Chloroflexota; class Chloroflexia; order Thermomicrobiales; family UBA6265; genus DATBFX01. Next base: position 12,744 of record DATBFX010000520.1, read on the forward strand.
TTGCGGCCGGGGTCGGCATACGAGGCGGTGACGCGGCAGATGGTGGAGGGACTGGCGAGTGAGTTGAAAGAGATTCGGGGGCGGCTCAATGGGCTGCTCTGGATGGTGGCCGGCGCGATCCTGATCGACGTGGTGATGCGGTTGGCCGGTTTGGGGTCGTGACACGACGCGCGTGAGGCGATCACGGTCAACGGGTGAGGTGTGACGAACGTTGGACACTTTGCGACGA
>DATBFX010000521.1:0-22106 GCA_036558305.1 Thermomicrobiales bacterium
CCCTCCCCCTACGCAGGGGGAGGGGAGATTCTCACGAGAACGTCCCCCCTCTCCCGCGCACCGGGAGAGGGGGCAGGGGGTGAGGGTCGTTCCGTGCTCCCCGTTGCCCCCTCCCGACAATACCCGTATCGTAGCCGCAACCGTTGTCGCGTGGGTGAGGGAGGAGCAGAATGCGGGTCGATCTGCGTCGGGTCAGGTTGCCGGAGTTCGGCGTTCCCGTGGAGCGGCCGGCGATCGCGACCGCGGAGTACGAGCAGCGCGCTGGCGCCCTCCACGAGATCGCGGGGATGGACTGGGTCGCCGTCTACGGCGATCGGGAACACTTCGGAAACCTGGTCTGGCTGACCGGCTACGACCCGCGCTTCGAAGAGGCGCTGCTGCTGCTCGGTCCCCGCGACGCGCGCGTGCTCCTGGTCGGGGTCGAGGGCGTCGCCTACGCCGAGATCGCCGGCTTGCCGGTCGATCTCCGCTTCTACCATCCCTTCAGCATCCAGGACCAGCCGAACGTCGATTCGCCGCCGCTCGACGAATTGTTACGAGAAATCGGTCTCGGACGCGGCGACCGCGTCGGCGTCGCCGGCTGGAAGTCGCTCGACCCCGGCGAGTCCGACGACGTCACTATCCCCGCCTTCGTCCCGGCATTTCTCCTCCGCGCCCTGAACCGTGTTACCGAAACACCGGCCGTCGACGTCACCGCCGTCTTGACCGACGTGGGATTCGGACTGCGCACCCGGAATTCGGCCACCCAGATCGCCAACTTCGAGTGGGGAACCGCCCGCGCCTCGGCCGCGGTGATGCGCGTCGTCCGCGGCACCCGACCCGGCATGACCGAATACGACTCGGCCGGGTTGCTCGGCTACCAGGGCGAACCGCTGACGTTGCACCCGATCGTCGCCGCCGGCGACGGCGCACTCAACGGGCTCCGCAGTCCGTCCTCCCGCGTCATCGCCCGCGGCGACGCGATCAGTTGCGCCGTCGGCTACTGGGGTGGACTCACCTGCCGCGCCGGACTCCTCCTCGACCAACCGGACGAGGAATTCGTCGCCTCGCTCGTCCGCCCGTACTACGCGGCCATCGCCACCTGGTGGACGACCGTCGGCATCGGCGTCACCGGCGGCGAACTCGACGCCGCCGTCAAGCACGCCCTCGCCGGCGCCTCCTTCCACTCCTTCGTCAACGCCGGTCACCTCACCTCGTACGAGGAGTGGCTCGGTTCGCCGGTCCGCGCCGGCAGCACCAAACCCATCGCCTCCGGCATGGTCATGCAGTGCGACATCATCCCGACCCCGGTGCCGCCCGGTCGCTTCCTCAACTGCGAAGACACCCTCGCCATCGCCGACGATTCGCTCCGGGACGAGCTTGCCCGCGACCATCCCATCGTCTGGTCGCGCATCGAAGCGCGCCGCGCCTTCCTGCGCGACGAACTCGGGTTGCGCCTGCGCCCGGAGGTCCTGCCGCTCTCGTCGGCACCGGCCTACCTGCCGCCGTTCTGGCTCGCCGCCGATCTCGTTTGTGTCGCGAGCGGCTGAGAGAAGTTCTCGACGGCACGGGAGCGAGCGACCGAAAGGAGGCACCCGTAGCCAAACGAACACGTTTTGGCACCGACTACTCTCGACAACAATTGCAACATCGGATAATTTGTCAGCATCGCCCCTTGGTCCGTTGTCGTCTTTGCCAGCCCAGTATCCGTCGTCCGGCCACCACGCTTGTCGTGCCACCCCGTTACCGCCGCTGTCCGAGAGGAGCGTCGGGATGGACGGAACCCGGTTCGATTCCTTGACGAAGCATTTCGCCGCCGAGCTGTCACGGCGGCGGGTCGTCAAAGCCCTGGTGGCAACCGCGGCGAGCGGTCTCGCGGGTCTGATCGACAAGGACGCCTCCGCGGTCATCGTCTGCCGCGGTGCCGGCTTGCTGTGCCGGGTCGACGCCAACTGCTGCCCCCCGGCGACCTGTCTCCCGAACGGCCGTGGCGGCACGAAGGTCTGCACCTGCCCACCGAACACCATCGCCTGCAACGAGTTGTGCGTCGACCCCGCCTCGTATTCGACCGATCCGGTCAATTGCGGTCAATGCGGCAAGCGGTGCACGGCAGCGGCGCACGCCCGCGCCACCTGCGACCAGGGCGTTTGCGATTGGGTCTGCGCGGCCGGGTACCACCTCTGCAACGGCGCCTGCGTCGCCGACAATGACGTCGCCCACTGCGGCGACCGCTGCGACCCGTGCCCGGCGCCCGCGAATGCCACCGCCTCCTGCGACGGAATCTCGTGCGGGTTCGCCTGCGACGCTGACTACGTCCCCTGCGCCGGCGACTGCTGCCCGACGACCTGCTGCGACGACACCTTCTGCTGCGACCCCACACCGGAGAACGCCGACGTCGTCTGCGGCGCCTCCGGTTGCGAGTTCCCTTGCCGGGATGGCTTCCACCGCTGCGGCGACACCTGCGTTGCCAACGACGACCTCGCCCACTGCGGCGACCGCTGCGACCCGTGCCCCGCCCCCCCGGCCAACGCCACCGCCACCTGCAACGGCGTCACCTGCGGGTTCGCCTGCGACGCCGGCTACGACGAGTGCGGCGACGGTTGCTGCAACAAGGTCTGCTGCAACACGATCTGCTGCGACCCCCCGCCCGAGAACGCCGACCTGGTCTGCGGCGACAACGTGTGCGAGTACCCCTGCCGGGACGGCTTCCACGTCTGCGGCAGCGCCTGCGTCAGCGACGACAGCACCGACCATTGCGGCGACCGCTGCGATCCATGCCCGGTGCCCGATAATGCGACCGGTGCGACCTGCGACGGCACGACCTGTGGTTTTACCTGCGACGAGATCAGTCGCCAATGCGGCGACGGCTGTTGTACCCAGGATCGGGTTTGCTGCGAGAGTGTTTGTTGCGAGCTTGGGGAATACCCGGCATTCGTCCATGACTGCAACGGCACGGAATGCGTCTATGCGTGCTTCCTGCCCGGTCTGCACGCCTGCGGCAGCACCTGCGTCGACAGCACCGGCATCGAGCACTGCGGCGATCGCTGCGACCCGTGCCCGGTCCCCGACAACGCCACCGCCACCTGCGACGGCACGTCCTGCGGCTTCACCTGCGACGACGGCTTCGTCGAGTGCAACGGTGCCTGCTGCCCGACCGCCTGCTGCGCCAACATCTGCTGCGGCACCCCGCCGGAGAACGCCGAGGCCGTTTGCGGCGCCAACGGCTGCGAGTTCCCCTGTCGAGAGGGCTTCCACCTCTGCGACACCGCCTGCGTCGATAGCAACAGCATCGAGCACTGCGGCAACCGGTGCGACCCGTGCCCCACACCCGAGGGTTTCGCCGTCGCGACCTGCGATGGCACCACGTGTGGCATCGACTGCTTCTTCGGCTCACCGTGCGGAAACGGATGCTGCGCCAATGCCTGCTGCAACGGGACCTGCTGCCTTGCGGGCGAGACATGCCAGGGCGGATTCTGCACCCGACCCTGCACCGCCGACAGGATCGTCTCCTGCAACGCCGGGGGCACCCCGTGCGGGGTCGATCGATACGGCCTCTGCCAATGCCATGCCCGGTTGACCGGCGAAGCGTTCTGTGCCAGCAACGCCGGCGGGTTGGGGACGTGCAGCAGCACGCAGGCGTGCGTCGGCGCCGGCACGGTCTGCCTCGATTGCGGCAGGTGCGCGCTCCCCTGCGGAGCCTGATCCGGCGAACGCCGCTGCGCCTTGAGTGGCCTCAGCGGAGCAGTCACGGCTGCGGCCCTACTCACGGCGCGGATCGATTGAGCGCCGTGGACGCTGTGCTACACTTCCGGTGCGGCCGCAGTCGCGGACTTGGGCGCTCCCGGCGACGCCCGGCGTTGCCTTGCCGGTCCGATCCGGTCCGTCTGACCTGCCCGGCGCCATAGCCAAGTGGTAAGGCACGGGTCTGCAAAACCCTGATCGGCGGTTCGAATCCGCCTGGCGCCTCCGAACGGCACCCGAAGTCGGGTGCCGTCGTCGTTTCCGCGATCCGCCGAGGACCCCACGATGCCACCCGAGACCACCATCGCCAGCCATGACGGCTATGCCGGCCGATTGCTGCGCGTGCGCGTCGACGACATTCTCCTCCCCTCCGGCCGCACAAGCAGCCGCGAGGTCGTCGAGCACCCCGGCGCGGTCGCGGTCCTCGCCCTCACCACCGACGACCACTTGCTCCTGGTTCGCCAGTACCGCCACGCCGCCGGCCGCGCCCTCCTCGAACTCCCCGCCGGCACCCGCGACCGCGACGAATCGGCCGAAGAAACCGCCCGCCGCGAGTTGATCGAAGAGACCGGTCACACCCCCGGCACCCTGACCGCGCTCGTGACCTTCTTTCCCACCCCCGGCTACTCGACCGAGCGGATAACGCTCTTCCGCGCCGACGCCTGCGTCCCCGTCGAACACGACGGAGACGCCGAGGAACCGGCGCAACTCGTCCGCGTCCCCCTCGCCAAGGTGCCGTCATTGACTGCCCCCGGTCCAGATCAAATCGAAGACGGCAAGACGCTGATCGGGCTGCTCTGGTTGACACGAAACGCACTGGGGGCGGGAGACACGCCTTAGGGGCGCTGCTTGCGGCGCCTTTCTCGTAAAGGCGGCGTTCGTACCCGTGAGGAGGGCGCCGCAAGCAGCGCCCCTACCGATTCGTTACAAGCCACGCCGTTCCAGGAAATCCAACACCACCCTGTTGAACTCGACGGGCCGCTCCATACTCGGCAGGTGCGCCGTGCCACGAACCACCACCGTCTCGGCTCCGGGGATCGTTGTCGCCAGCCGCTCCATGCTCCCCACGATGTACGGCTGGTCCAGCTCGCCGACGATCAGCAAGGTCGGCACCCGGACTTCCCCAAGGCGCTCATGGACAGGCGGCGCGAACTCCGCTTCCTCGCCGGCATCCGGTTCGTCGGCGATCCGTTCCCAGAGCGGCGCGTTCATCACCCGCACCCGCTCCCGCACCGCCGCATCGACCTCCGCCGGCGACCGGTGCGGACCGTCTACCCAACCACGCAACTCGATTTCGACCGCCTTGGCGATGTCTCCGGTCTCGTACGCCGCGTCCGCGTCGCCCCAGAGCTGCCGCACGGCCGCCGTCGGCTCGGCCGTCGCGGCGCCCGTCGTCGACAGCACCAGGGCGTTCACGCGCTCCGGGTACGTCAGCGCCGTCTTCAGAGCGATCCCGCCCGCCATCGAGGCGGCGACCAGCGTCGCCCGCTCGATCGCCAGCGCGTCGAGCAGCGCCCGCAGGTCGTCGTGGTGCGCGTACGAACCCGGCGGCAGATTCGATGCGCCGAAGCCGCGGACGTCGTAGCGCAACACCCGGTGATTTCGCGCGAACGCGGCAAACTGGTCGTCCCACATCTGCCGGTCGCAAATCCCGGCGTGCATCAGCACCAGGACCGGCCCCTCACCGGCCAGGTCATAGGCCAATCGGGCTCCGTTGATTTCGGCGACACCGGATTCCGACAACGATCGATCTGGCATGAAATTCTCCTTCGTTGGTCGGCTGTATCCTTTGCCTCGCAGGCACATGGTACTTCCTTGGTATCGTTGTGATGGTACTACCTTCCGGGCAAATCCTACCTAAACATCCTATACCAATGGCCTAGCCCACACGATATCTTCCTCCTGGAAGCCAATCACGAACGCCGGTGCAAATCGGCGCCGCCTTTGAGGGAAGGGGGCGACGCCGAGCGGGGCGCTCTGTCCGGCCGGTCTCGGGGTGCAGGCGTGGCGGGCTTTGGGCGAAGGAAGGGACAATGCTGAAGCGACGGGTGTTGCTTGTCGAAGACCATCCGATGTTTCGCCGTGGGTTGCGGCGCATGCTCGAAGAGACCGGTCGTTACGCCATCGTCGGCGAAGCGACCAACGGCCACGAGGCGATCCACCTCGCCGACGTTCACCATCCCGAACTCGTCGTCATGGACGTCCAACTCCCCGGCGTCACCGGGCTCAAAATCGCGCGCGTCATCCGCAAACAGAGTCCGCACACCCGGATCGTCTTTCTCTCGATGCACATCGACGACGAGCGCCTCTTCGACGCCATCCGCGCCGGGGCAACGGCCTTCCTGACCAAGGACATCGACGGCGAGACCCTTCTCGACGCGCTGCGCCGCGTCCTGGGCGGCGAAAACCTGATCAACGGCCTCATTCTCTCGCGGCCCCAACTGGCCTGGCGCGTCCTCTCCGAATTCCGCGCCCTCGCCACCGAACCGGCGGCGGTCACCGATTCGGTGATCGCCGCCTTGCCCCTGTCGGCGCGCGAAATCGAGGTCCTCGACTGCGTCGCCCAGGGGCTCTCCAACAAGGAGATCGCCGACGAACTCTTCGTCACCGAGCAGACGGTCAAAAACCACATGACCTCGGTGCTGCGCAAACTCGACGTCAACGATCGCGTCCAGGCCGTCCTCTACGCCGTCAGGAACGGCTGGATCGAGATCGGCCCCCAGGACTACGCCCTCGTCGAAGTTCCCCGGTCGGCATAGGGTTCTAATTACGGACACGCGAGGCGAGGGGCTGGGCAACCTGCCCCTCGCCGGCTTCTTTGGCGCTGGTACTGTGACCTCTCCATCCGTAGTCGCCACCACGCGTCAGCTCATCCACCCCTTCGGCTTATGCGTAGGGGTCTGTGGGCGCGCCCTCGTCCTAACAGGAACGTACGAGGTGCTACGCATGAACCGGAAAACACTCTACGGGTTCGCCGTTGCTTTCGCGATTCCCCTCGTCGTCGTGGTCGGATTCGGATTGACGCTCCTCGGCCACGCGCACAAACTCCCCTGGCAGGCGACCTCGACGCGGATTCCCGTCACACCGTTTGCCAACCTCCCTTCGGACGCCGAGTCGTCGACCGCGGCCGCGGTGGGCGCGCTCACGACCGACTACGGCTCGGATTCGGCCTATCCCGGAGACACCGCGGCGGCGAGCGTTCCGACGACCGGTACCGGCAGCGCATCGGACGGATACGACGCCCTCTACGGCGCGACCGGAGACGGCGGATCAGTCTCGTCTGCCGGTGCCGCCGCGCAGGCGCCCGGCACCGCCGGTCCCGGCTCCAGCCCCGCGGCAAGTCCCGCGGTCGGCGGGTCTCCGGTCTCCGGCCCCGCGGGGGCGACGACGTTTGCGATCGCCGGCGACCAATCGGAGGCGAAGATTTCGGTCCACCAGAAACTCACGGCGCTTCCCGATCCCAACGATGCGGTCCTCTCGACGCACGCCTTCCAGGGACAACTCGTACTCGCACCGGACGGTCAGCCGACCGGCGCCTCGAAGATCCAAGTCGATTTGCGGACGCTCAAGAGCGACGAACCGGACCGCGACAACTTCATCCGTGGCAACACGCTGCAGTCCGATCAGTTCCCGATCGCCGAGTACGTGATCACCGGCGTCGAGAATTGGCCCGGTCCACTCGTGCCGGGACAGCAGTCGACCTTCAAGCTCGATGGGAACATGACGATCCACGGGGTAACGAAACCGGTCACGTTCGATGCCAACGCAACGCTGAACGGGGACGCCGTCACCGGTACCGCCACGACGTCGTTCAAATTCCAAGATTTCGGCATGTCGGCGCCGGACATCTCCGGGTTCGTCAAAGCCGAAGACACGATCAAGCTGGAGGTGACGATCACCGCGACGAAGTCGTAAATCTGGCGGCGTTTCCGCAACGCCCGGTCGTTGATGGCGCGGGGACCGATCGGTCCCCGCGCCCGTCCGTCGGAACGGTGCCGAGATGCTGGCTCTCTCGCCCGCCTACGTCCAGTGTTCTCGCTTCGCTGGACGATTCGCCTTCTTCGTCGATAATCCTTTCCCGATCGTCCTCGCTTGCCGGAAGGAGCCTTCGCTCGTGGACATCTACGAAGTCCTCTACACGACCCGTGCGATGCGCCGTCTCAAACCCGACCCGATCCCGCACGACGTCCAGGCCCGCATCCTCGACGCCGCGATTCGCGCCCCGAGCGGCGGCAACACCCAACGCTGGCGCTTCGTCCTGGTCGACGATCCTTCCCTGCGCGACCAGATCGGCCCGCTCTACCGTGCCTGCGTCGAACAACTCTGGTCCTCGCCTGCCTACGCCCAACGCATCGCCGCCGCCGAAGCCGCACCCGACGATCCGGACAGTGTCGGTATGCTGCGGATGCAACACTCGGCCCAGTACCTCGCCGACCATTTCGAAGAGGTCCCCCTCCTCCTCTTCGCCTTCGCCCAATCCGACCCCAGCGGCGGATCGATCTACCCCGCGATCTGGAGCGCCATGCTCGCCGCCCGCGCCGAAGGCGTCGGCACCACCCTGACCACCATCCTCCGTTTCCGCCAGGACGAGGTCTACCGCCTGCTCGGCGTCCCGGAGGGTCAAGGCTGGGAGATGGCGGGCTGCATCACGATGGGGTATCCGCTCGGTCGCTGGGGTGTCGCCGCGAGGCGCCCGGTCGATCGGATCGCCGGGCGCAACGGCTGGAACGAACCGCTCGGTTTCTCGGTGCCCGATCCGCTCTGGCCGGGAAGCGCGTCGTGACCGACGCGGACCTATTCGTCGCCACGCCCGCCTGGTACGCTGCCTATCCCGGCGCGGTGGCCGGCGTCCTCGCCGTGCGGGGCGTCGCCAACCCCGAAACGCATCCCGCGCTCGACGCCGCCCGCGAGCGTCTCGAAACCGAATTGCGCACTCGCTATGCCGGTCTCTCCCGCGCCGACATCCGCGCGACCGGTCACTTCCCCGCCAACGACGCCTACTACCGCCGCTTCGGTCAGACCTACCACGTCCTGCTCCAGGTCGATTCCGTCGTCAACAAGGGGAAACCGATACCCCGCCGCGCCGCCCTCGTCGAAGCCGCCTTCATGGCCGAGCTCGGCACCGGTATCCTCACCGCCAGCCACGACCTCGATGCCCTCTCCCTCCCCGTCACCGTCGACGTCGCCACCGGCGAGGAGTGTTACCTCCTCTACAACGGCACCGAGCAACCTTGCAAACCGAACGACATGTACATGCGCGACCGTACCGGTATCCTGACCAGCATCATCGCCGGTCCCGCCCAATACGCCCGCATCACCGCCAACACCACCGCCGCCCTCTTCTGCATCTACGCCCCACCCGGCATCGGCGAAGACGCCGCCCGCGCCCACCTCTCGCTGATCGAATCGAACGTGCGGCTGATCGCGCCCGCCGCCGAAACCGTCGGTCTCGTCACCGTCGCCGCCGCATGATCGACGTTCGGCCCCCCCTTCCCCCCAATCCTGGGGGGAGACGACCGTGCGCCCTTCAGGGCGGCTCCTCGGGGCACGCTCCCACGTTCACCCCCCAGGATTGGGGGGAAGGGGGGGCCGAGCCGGGAGGGCCGACGCCGCGATGTCCGACCGGTGATGCGATTCCTCGAACGAGAGCGCCGCCACCCCGGCGTACGCCCGCTCCCGCGCCGCGGCGAGATCGCTTCCAAGCCCCACCACGGTCAACACGCGCCCCCCCGCGGTCACGACGCGCCCCCCCTCATCCCGCCGCGTCCCGGCATGGAAGACCAGGAGATCGTCCGGCACCGCCTCCAGACCTTCGATCGGCAGCCCGGTGCGATAGGGCGCCGGGTAGCCGCCCGACGCCAGCACCACGCCCACCGCGGCCCGATCGGGCGGCGGGAACGGCGGGACGTCGACCAGCGTCCCGTCCGCCACGGCCGACAGCAACTCCGCCAAATCGGCGTCGAGCAGCGGCAAGACCACCTGCGTTTCGGGATCGCCGAACCGGGCATTGAACTCCAGCACCTTCGGACCGGCCTCGGTCAGCATCAAACCCGCGTAGAGGACGCCGCGCATCGGCACCCCACGGTCCGCCATCGCCCGCACCGTCGGTTCCAGGATCGTCCTCTGGATGGTTGCCAGGAGCGCCGCGTCGACCGCGGGCGGCGGTGCATAGGCACCCATGCCGCCGGTATTCGGTCCGCGGTCGCGGTCGAAGGCGCGCTTGTAGTCGCAGGCCGGCGCCAGTGGCACGATCGTTGAGCCGTCGGTCAAGGCCAACACCGAGACTTCTTGGCCCCGCAGGAACTCTTCGATCACCACCGTCGCCGCCGCCTCGCCCAACGCGCGGTCCTCCAGGAACGCGGTCAGCACGTGGAACGCCTCATCCCGATTGCCGACGACCACGACGCCCTTGCCCGCCGCCAACCCGTCCGCCTTGATCACCACCGGCAGCGAGAAGTTCCCGAGCGCGGCGATCGCCTCCTCCAGGGTTCGCGCCACGGCCGCCCGCGCGGTCGGCACACCGGCGTCGCCCATGACCCCTTTCGCCCAGCTCTTGCTGCTCTCGATCCGCGCCGCGGCCCGCGTCGGGCCGAACGCCCGGACGCCGGTTTCCTGGAGGCGATCGACCAATCCCGCCGCCAGCGGCTCCTCCGGTCCGACGACGACCAGATCCGCCCGCTGTTCGACCGCGGTCCGCACGACCGCCTCGACGTCGGTCGCTCGCACCGGCAGGTTCTCGGCCAACTCCGCGGTACCGGCGTTCCCCGGCGCGCAGAGCAAGGCGGCGACCCGCGGACTCTGCGCCAGTTTCCAGAGCAACGCGTGCTCGCGCGCTCCACCGCCGACGACCAACACCCGCATCGTCACCTGCCCGCCTCCTCCTCTGGGTCGCGTTCGTCCTCTCCCTCGCCATGATACGCCCTACGACCGGCCACGCCCGCACCGTCGTTCGTCCCAACCCGCCAATGAGGCGGCGCGCTCCCGCCCGACCGGACGTCGCACCCGGCAGCACCGGCGGGCGGTACAATCGCCGCATGGAACGCACCTTCGTCTCCGCGATCGACCCGCCCGCCGGTGACGACACGCCGGATCACGCCCTGTGGTTCGTCTTCCGGGGCAGCGAGATCCTCGTCGTCGAAGACGCGCCCGTGCCGGCCGGTGGGATCCCGCTTTTCCCCGATCCCGCCGCGCTGGCGGTCGAACCGCTCCGCCGGAACTACCTCGGCGCCTTCACCGGCCGCCACTGCTACGCGGCCGAGATCGCGGCCGAGATCGAGCCACCACCGGGTGCGACCTTCCGCAATCTCCGCACCCTCTACGGTCGGGTCTCGGACGATCTCTTCGCCCTCGCCGGTCGGGCCGCCCAGATCGTCGAGTGGGACCGCAGCCACCAGTTCTGCGGACGCTGCGGCACGCCGACGGAGTACGCGATTGGCGAGCGCGCGAAGAAATGCCCCGCCTGCGGACTCCTCAGCTTCCCCCGCCTCTCGCCGGCGATCATCGTCCTCGTCGAGCGGGGAGACGAGGTGCTTCTGGCCCGCGGGACCGGTTTCCCCGGCGGGATGTATTCCACCCTCGCCGGGTTCGTCGAACCGGGCGAATCGCTGGAAGAGGCGGTCCACCGCGAGATCTTCGAAGAGGCGGGGATCAGCCTGACCGACCTCCGCTACTTCGGCAGCCAGCCCTGGCCCTTCCCCCATTCGCTGATGATCGGGTTCACCGCCCAGTACGCCGGCGGCGAGATCGTCATCGACCCCACCGAGATCGCCGACGCCCGCTGGTTCACCGTCGACACCCTGCCCGAGGTCCCCCAGAAATTGAGCATCGCCCGCCGCCTGATCGACAGCTACGTCGCCAAACACGGGCCGCCGCTCGACCGCCCCTGATCCTCGGTAGTCACCGCGTCATTCGCCGTGTGATCTCATTCCTCCAACTCGGCGTAGTAGTGGCAGAGCGGACTGCCGCACTCAGGAGCGAGATCTCATGGCGAACGCGAACCCGACGAACCACAACCTCTCGAAGCGGCTTGGTCTCACCGCCGCCGTCCTGGCCGGCCTGATCCTGGCGGCCTGGTTCGCCTTGCCGGCGGCTCAGCGCGCGACCCTCGGCGCCGGCGAAACGCCGACCGCCACACCGACCTGCCCCCGTCTGACCGACACCAACGGGACCCCCGCCACCCCAGTTGACCTCGGCACGCCGACCGCTGCGGTCGTCTGTAGCGAGACCGGTCTCGGCACCCCGGTCGCCGCCGACGGTTTGTGGATCACCGTCACGGCGGCCCAGAGCAAAGCCGGCCCGGTCGATCTCACCATCGGCGTCGCCGACGACACCGGTGCGCCCGTCGACGACGCCACGGTCCTCGTCCTCAACCAGCACCTGGAGATGAACCACGGCGTCTCGGTCAACGAGGCGGCCCATACCGCATCGGGACGCTACCTCGCGAAACAGGTCCCGATGGGCATGGGTGGTCACTGGCAGGTCGAGGTCCAGATCTCCCGCCCCGACCAGCCGGTCGTCGCTGCCGTCTTCGAGGTCACACTCACGGGACCGATGTAGACCGGGGCGACGACTTCAGACGATCCAAAACCCCGTCGCGTAGAGGACCGTGAGGAAACCCAACAGCAACGCCGAACAGACCACCGCGACGTCCCTCACCCAGCCCGACCACCGCGGTCCGGACAGCCAGACCGCGATCGCGAAGTAGACGCCGACCGCCGGCAGCATGTATCGTCCGAGCGACAGCCAGGTGAACGCGCCCTGGACGACGATCAGCAACGTCGAGAACAGCGCGATCTCCGGGATACCCATCCGCCACAGACGCGGCAAGAACGCGAGGAAGACCACCCCCACCGCCAGATCGAGCGCGACGATCAGGTCCTCCGGCCGGCCCGTCAACGCCTGGCGGGGATGGCGAAAGAAGAGCTCGGCGTAGAAGCGCACGTGCTCGTCCCAACCGCCCCATTCCGATTGGGCGTTGAAGTACGCCAACGGGTCGTCGAACCGCCAACCGCAGTAGACGAAGTAGGCGACCGCGCCGGACACGGAAAGCGCCCCGGTCGCCACCAATTCGTGAAGTCTTGCTCCCCGCCGGTACGCCGCCAGCAGCAACGCCGGCGCCAGCGCCAACCCCACCAATCGGGTTGCGCTCGCCAGTCCGCCGGCGATACCCGCGAGCCACCACCGCTTCTCGTCCGCGAACGTCAGCGCCAGCAACACCAGCAGCAGGAACAGCGATTCCGAATAGGCCGCGTTCAGGAAGAACCCGAACGGCATCACGCACAACAGCAACGCCGCCTCGATCCCCACCCGCGCCCCGAACCGCGCCGCCCCCAACCGCGCCAGCAGCGCCACCGCACCCAGGAAACAGACGTTGGCGATGACGATGCCCGCCAACGCGAGATTGGCTTCGCTCGGCGCCGCCCGGACGACTTCGACCGCTCCCCGCATCAGCAACGGATAGAGCGGAAAGAACCCCACTCCTCCGTGCGGACTCGGGTTGTCAGCCCCGTACCCCAACCGCGCGATCGCCACGTAGTGCGCCGCGTCCCACCGCGCCCATCCATCGAGCAACGGCCGCGCGGGAAAGAACGTGTCCGGCAACTGCACCGGATACGGCGCATGGCGCGGCATCACCCGCACCGCGAACCAGACGATCCCCGCCAGCACCCCCCGCGTCGCCACCGCGATCGCCAGGGCGCCGAGGACGGGGCGGGAAAGAGAGCCGGAGGAGCCCAACCCTCACCCCCGACCCCTCTCCCGGTGCGCGGGAGAGGGGAGAGTTGATGATGAGCGCTGCTTCACGAGACGGAATGTCAGGACGCATGGCAGTGCAATTGAGCCAGGTCGTACCGTAGGGGCGGACCGCCGTGTCCGCCCTCGTCCGTACGCGCATTCGTGCCTGGGCGGACACGGCGGTCCGCCCCTACGCACGGCGTGACCCGACTCCTTGGCAACCCGCTCTACCGCGACGATCTCGTCGACTCTCCCCTGAGGCATCCGCCCTGATGAAGACGCTCCCCTCTCCCGCGCACCGGGAGAGGGGCCGGGGGTGAGGGTAATCCTTTACCCCCCATACTCCCGCTGCAATCGCGAGTACTCGGCCCGGTCGTAATCCTGCTTGCCGTCGGTGGCCTCGAACCAATGCCGCCAGAGGGCCCCGAGGTCTTGCCCCGAGGCACGCTCGAAGGCGGCCAGCAGGTCGTCCGGCGTCGCCACCTTGAACCGGAAATCGGCCGCGTAGGCCCGCAGCGCCGCGAAGTACGCGTCGTCCCCGATCGCCTCGCGGATGGCGCCGAACCCGAGCGCACCCTTTCCGTAGATAGTCGAGCCGTACTTGCCCTGCGAGGAGAAGTCGTCGGTCGGCCGGTCTACGACCTGGTCGCCGCCGCCGCCGAAGAGCATGTAGAAGTACCAGAGCTTCAGGTTGCGATCGACCTGTTCCTGGGCCTTTTCGGCCCCGTATTCCTCGCCGAAGTAGACCGTCGTCGAGTAATTCGTCAGCCCCTCGTCGATGAAGGCGTGCTCGTACTGATCGTTGCCGACCAACCCGTACCACCATTGGTGGCCGACCTCGTGGGCGACGTCGAATTCCAGCGTGTCCGGATCCCGTCGCGCGATCGAGTTGTTCGGATCGTAGAGGTCCGACTCGATGAAGGTGATCTGCGGGAACTCCACCCCGCCCGCGTTGCGCAGGTCGACCTCGACGATGTCCAGTTCCGCGTACGGGTAGACGCCAAACAGTTTGCCGTAGACCGCAAGCGCCTGGGCCCCGTACCGCAAGACGTTCTGCCCCGCCTCCTCAGCGCCGGGTTGATACCAGGATCGCACCGTCGTCCCGTCGACGTCCTCGCTCACCGACTGGAGGTCGGCGTCGATCGCCATCACGAAGTCGCGGACCGGACCCGAGACGAAATGATGGCGAGCCAGACCGTCCGCCCGTACCGTCGGTCCGCTCTCGGCGCCGGTGGTGACGACGGTCAGGTCGTCGGGCACCGTCAGCCCCACGTCGTAGAGTGCCGCGTTGGTGAAAACCGGATCGCCGTTGACGCTGGGCGGGTCAAGTTTCCAGCCGTCGACCGGATCGTATCCCGCCAGCAGCGGCTCCCAATGCGCCAACGCATACATGCCGGATTGCGCATCGAAGCCGAACATTCCGTAACCCTGGTGCGGATCGGTCGGAATCGTCGTCGTGAACGTGGCCCGGAGATCAACCGTCGCCTGGGGCTCCACCGCCTCCGGCAACGCGATCTCGGCCACCGTGTCGGCCACGCTCAACGCGGGCGTGACGTTCGCTCCGTTGACGGTAACCGAGTCGAGCGTCTGCCCACCGTCGCCGTAGATGTCGTCGTTGGGATAGAGGCGAAGGTAGAGCGCCCGTTGCGCCTCGCCGGTTCCGTTGTAGTAACTCAGGTCGAGTGTGCCGGCGACGATCGCCGGTTGATCGCCCGCCGGCGTCAGCGTCGCCGCGATCTTGTAGCGCGTCAGTCGCCCGGCCGTCGCGGCGTAGACGTCCTCGCGATCGCCGGCCAAAACGGGCGTATAGAGGGCAGGATCGGTATCACCCGGGCCCGGATGGGGCGCCGTCAGCGACGGCGTTTCGACCGCCGCGACCGACGCCAACGGCGCGACCATCGGCAACCCGGCCACCAGCAGGGCGATCACCCTGACCGCAAGCGATCCGCGGGAGAGCAACACGGGGAACTCCTTCGATGAGCGGCCCGGTCGGGTAAGCGCACGTGGGGCCGGCCGCGACGGTACCGGCAGGCGGATTTACAATCGCCCGGTCGCGCGGCGGCGATTGTACCGTAGGCCGGTGGCCCGACCGCCGGCACAGCCGGAAGGACCGCATGAACGGCCAGACCGATGGCAGCGGCGAACGCGTTGCACCTCCCCGCTCGCTCCATTTGACCTCCGCGCTCCGCCGGGTCATGGTCGAGCACCTCCGAACAGCGCTTCCGCACGAAGGATGCGGGTTGCTTGCCGTCCAGCGACCATCGGGCGACACGGCCGTTGGCGCGCGCTTCTTTCCGGGGACCAACCTCGACGCCTCACCGACCCGATATACTATGGACCCGGCCGAGGTCCTCGCGGCCTTCCGCGACCTCGACGCGAACGGCTGGACCCTGGGCGCGATCGTCCACAGTCACCCCGCGACGCCGCCGGCGCCGTCGCCGACCGATCTGCGCGAGGCGTATTACCCGGAGGCGTTGATGCTCATCGTCTCGTTCGCCGCGGTCCCTCCCGTCATGCGCTGCTGGCGCCTCTCGGCGTCCCCGCCCCTGGTCGCGGCAGAGGTCCCGATCGTCCTCGCGGAGGAGACATGATCGGTCATGCGCGACGGATTCCTGTATCCTTGCATGCGTGAACCGGACGGGCGTTGAGATGGAAGCGGTCGAATCGGGATCGAACGGGACGGCGCATGCCGCACGCCCAGCCACGGGTAGGTTGCCGGTGACCAACGGGGGACGAACCCGCGAGGAAATCCTCGCCGCGCTCGCCGCGTATCCCGACGAGTTGGCGCGCGTCGTCTTCAAAGACCACGACCCGGAGGCGCTGATGCGACCGGCCAGCGATGGCGGCTGGGGCGTCGTCGAGATCCTTCCCCACCTGCGCGACTGGGAAGAGATCTACCTCGAACGCACCCACCGGATCGTCGAGGAAGACCATCCCCACCTCCCCGGCTTCGACGACGAACTCTGGTCGATCGAGCGCGACTACCGCGGTCAGGACCCGGTCGCGACGATGGACGACTTCCGCCGCCTCCGCGAAGACCACGTCGCCTTCCTGCGCGGCCTTCCCCCCGAGGCCTGGACGCGCCCCGGCACCCATGGCTACTACGGCGAAATCACCCTCCAGTGGATGGAGAACCACGTCTGCGACCACGACCAGGAGCACTTGCAGCAGGCGCGCGATGCCCTGGCAGGCTGAGCCGCGATAAGCACCCCTTCGAGTTAACCCCGAAGGGGTTTCGTTGCGTCAGCCCAGGGTTGAAACCCTGGGATCCGGGACCCGGGAACTCGGGACCAGCAACCGGCACCACGGAGCGATACAGACCATGCAAACCCTCGATCGGCCGGTCAGCCGGCCCGGACAACTCCAGGGCACCGCGGCGGCGGACGTCAAGATCGCCGACCTCGACAACGACTCCCTGATCATCAGCCTCCACTTCACCATCAACCACCTCTCGCGCTGGCTCACCCCCGTCCACGACCAGACCCTCCTCGTCCGCAGCCCGCGCCGCGCCGCGCCGTCCGTCAAAGAACTCGTCATCCGTCTCCGCGACGAGGAACTCCGCGTGTTCCCCAAGATGCACCTCATCGCCAACCAATCAAATCCCAACCTCGACAAACTGCCACCGGTCGTCCGCACGGCCGCACAGGTTGCCCGCGACCAGCAGCGCACCACCCTCGGCGTGATGGCCGAGTTCCGCCGCCTCCGCCAGAGTACCTGTTCGCTCCTGCGCGGGCTCCCCGATTCGGCCTGGGCACGGATCGGCACCAGCCGCCGCGAGCACGATTGGCAAATCCGCACGCTCGCCGAGCACCTCGCCAACCACGACCTCGATGTCCTCTACGAGATCGACATCGCCCTCGATCGCAGCGGCGCCCGTGACGGCGTCAACGCCGCCGCGCGCGCGCACCTGGACGACCTCCTGCGCCTCGTCCCCTTCTCCACCCGGCAACCGTGATCGACCCCGATCGATCCAACCCCGGGCGTGGTCGCCGATGAGCGCCGTCTACCGCGAGCAATCGATCGCCGAAACCCTGGCGCGCGAATTTTTCGCCGCCATCGAGGAGCGCGACCCGCGCCGCCTCCACGCCACCCTGGCGGACCACGCCACCTTCCGCTCGCAACCACACGCCGCTCCGGTCCGCCCCGCCGAGGAGATCGTCGCCTACTTCGGCTCCGTCGTCTCCTCCTACCCAGAAGCCCACTGGGAAATCAGCGACGTGATCGCCACCGCCGACCGCGCCGCCGTCCAGTTCGTGGTCCGCGAATTCGCCGAACGCCTCGGCCGCGAGCTGATCTCCGAGCAGATCGCCGTCTTCCGCGTCGCCGGCAACAAGATCGTCAACATCGTCGGCTACTACGACACCGGCGAGTTCCGGCGCCTCTTCTGGGACCAATCGTAGACGGACAGACGGACGGGAGGAATGGCGATGGCGATGTCTACCGCCTCCCCGCATCGGTTGCCGCAACCAATCACCCCGCTGATCGGGCGCGAGCGCGAGGTCGCGGCGGTCGTCGACCTCTTGCGGCGATCGGGTCACCGCCTGATCACCCTGACCGGTCCGGGCGGCGTCGGCAAAACGCGACTGGCGGTCCAGGTTGCCGCCGAGGTCGCCGGCGAAGTTGCCGGCCGTGCCTGGTTCGTCGGTTTGGCGGCGATCGGCGATCCCGCATCGGTTGCGACAACCATCGCCGGAACCGTCGGCGCCCACGAACAACGCGGCATGTCGGCGATCGATGCCGTCGCGGCGGGAATCGGCACGCATCCGTCGTTCCTCATCCTCGACAACTTCGAGCACCTGACCGATGCCGCACCAGCCGTCGCCGCCTTGCTCGGCCGCTGTCCGGGACTCACGCTGCTCGTCACCAGCCGATCCCGCCTTCTCCTGTCCGGCGAGCGCGTCTACCCCGTCCCGCCGCTGGCGTCCCCGGCCGGCGGCGGCATCACCGCCGCCACCGCCGCGACATCGCCCGCCGTCCAACTCTTCGTCGCCCGCGCCGAAGCCGCCAACCCCTCCTTTGCCCTCTCCGACGCCAACGCCGCGACCGTCGTCGCCATCTGTCGTCGCCTCGACGGTTTGCCCCTCGCCATCGAACTGGCCGCCGCCCGCGCTCCCCTCCTCTCGCCCGATGCCATGCTCCTCCGCCTCGACCAACGCCTCCCGCTCCTCACCCAGGGTGCCCGCGACCATCCCCTCCGCCTCCAAACCCTTCGCAACGCCATCGCCTGGTCCCACGACCTCCTCTCCGCCGACGAGCAGACCCTCTTCCGCCGCCTCGCCGTCTTCGCCGGCGGCTTCACCCTGGAGGCGGCCGAAGCCGTCGCGGGAGACGGACAGAGAAGCATCACCGGTTCCGTCTGTCCGTCTGTCCGTCTGTCCGTCTGTCCGTCTCCGTTCTCGATCTCCTCGCCTCCCTCGTCGACGAGAGCCTCGTCCAGCGGTCGGACGACGGTGAGGAGCCGCGCTTCGCCTTGCTCGAAACGGTCCGCGAATTCGGTCTGGAGCAACTGGCGGCGAGCGGCGAAGAACGCACGGTCCGCCTCGCGCATGCCGACTACGCGATCGCCCTCGCCGAGCGCGCGGATCGCGACGCGACGTCCGGCGTCTTTCGGCCCTGGTTCAACCGGTTGGCCGCGGAGCAGGGCAACCTGCGAACGGCACTCGCCTGGTTGGAGCACGCCGGCGAGGTTGAGCGAACACTCCAACTCGCCGGTGCCCTCTGGCCGCTCTGGTACGCCCAGGGTCCCTACCACGAGGAGCGCGCCCTTCTCGAACGCGTGCTGACCGCCGGTTCCGACGCGCCGTTCCACGTCCGCGGCAGAGCGCAGTGGGGTGCCGGTATCCTCGCCCTCACCCAGGGCGACGTCGACGAGGCACACCGACACTTCGCCGCGGCCACCGCCCAGGCGCGCACCCTCGGCTACACCCTCGCCCTGTCCGGCGGACTCCTCAGTCTGGGCTGGATCGCGATCCATCGCGGCGACTTCGAGTGCGCCCTGGAGCATCAGCGCGAGTCGCTGGCGTTGGCCCACGAGTCGGCCGGTCGCGGCGGTGCCGTCGGTTTTGTCGCGCAGGTCCTGGGCGACCTTGGCAGTTCCGCCTTCGCCCAGGGCCATCTGGATCAGGCGGAAGCGGTCTTCCAGGAGGCACTCGATCGCCGCCGCTTGACCAACCAGAGTTGGGGCGTCGCCCTCTCCCACGTCGGGCTGGGGTTCGTCTTTGCGAGCCGCGGCGCCCACCAGCAGGCGCTCGCATCGCTGACCGAGGGTCTGGTCCAGGCCAACGACAACGGTGACCGGCGACTCACCGCCCTCGCCCTTGCCGGCGTCGCGATCGTGGCCGTCGCCTGGGGCAAACCGCGGACTGCCGCTCGCCTCTTCGGCGCCGTCGATCGCCCGGAAGCGAGCGGTCTCCCGATCGAACCGGCTTACCGATCCGCCAAGGACCGGGCGATTGCGGCCTGCCGGACGGCGATGGGGGAGCGTGCCTTCGCCGCCGCCTGGGCCGAGGGACGCTCTCTTGGCCCGGACGCGGCGATCGCCGAAGCCGCCGCCCTCGCCGCCTCGCCCGACCTCGCGGACGTCCGCCCGCCCTCGAAGCTCTCACCGCGCGAAGTCGACGTCTTGCGGTTGATCGTGGAGGGTCGCACCGACCGCGAGATCGGCGAGGCACTCTTCATCAGCCGCCGCACGGTGATGACCCACGTCTCGAACATCCTCGCCAAACTCGGCGTCGATTCCCGCACCGCCGCCGCCGCCCATGCCGTCCGCGACAACCTCCTCTGACCATCCTACGTATCCGCATCCGTGACCTCACCGATGCCGGACTCCCCGTGCAAATCCGTGACCGTATCGAAGCGCCAGCGGTCTACCTGGCACATGATGGAGCCATGCCCGAGCGAGGTGCGGACGGAATGGCAACCGTCGGGCTCGGGCCGAATCGGCAGCGTTGGCGCCCGCACGCATGGTGCGGCGCTTGGCCTTATTGGAGGACCAGAGATGAAGACTTCAGTTCCATTGCAGTTCGACACACCATCGACCGCGGCCTGGCAGATCGACCCCATTGCCTCGACCGTCGACTTCGCCATCGAGGAGCGCATGGCCTTCGTCAAGCGCCGGACAGTGACCGGGTGCTTTGCCGGGGTCGCCGGCACCATCGCGCTCGACCGTCATCATCCGGCCACTTCCCAGGTCGAGATCGCGATCGACGCGCGGACCGTCGATACCGGCGATGCCCGCCGCGACAAGAACCTTCGGGGCAAGCACTTCTTCGACACCGCATCCTGCCCAACCATCACCTTCGCCAGCCGCTGGTGCGACCTCGCCGACGCGAGTGCCGGTCGCTACCGCGCCACCGGCTACCTGACCGTCCGCGGCATCACGCGCGAGATCGCGATCGAGGCGGAGGGCACCCTCTCGGCATCGTTCGCCCGCATCGCCGCCACGTTCGTGCTCGATCGTCGGGACTTCGGCATGACCCGGGGCAACCCGTTCCTCTGGATCGCCGACGACGTCCGAATTTCCGTCGCCCTCGAAGCCAAAGCCATCGCCGCCGCCAAAGCCGCGTAGGGTAAGAAGGTTTTTCCGGGATGCCGGCCGATCCGGCGCCGCGTTGATCATGATCGTAAGAAAGGATACTTGTCATGCGTTGCCTCTTGTTTTTCGTTAGTGCGTTCGCTCTCCTCGCGTCACTCCTGGTGATGGGTAACGACGCTCGTGGTTCCGCTTCGCCCGCCGGCACCCCTCTGGCCGTGCCTGGCATCGATCGAAAACCGCTCGCGGCCGGTGTCCTCGACGCCCTGCCGCCCGCGCCGGCCCTCGTCGGTCTGGCTCGGGTGACGTACGATCCCGGCGCGGCCGAGGAGATCGGCATCGGACCATACGGCGACCTCGTCTCTGTCGAGTCCGGCGCCTTGACGATCGGCACCGACGGTATCGCAACGGTGACCCGCTCCGGTAACCGGTCGGAACAAACCGGTGCCGGGACCGATTTCGTCGTCGGCAAGGGAGAGTCCGCGGTCGTTCCCGGCGGTTTTGCGGTCGAGATCCGCAACGCCGGTCAGACCCCGGCGGTCGTCCTGGTCGGCTTCGTCGGCGTCGTCGAGGGCGATCCGTCCGGCCGCCCTGCCGATCCCGCCGGTGTCGTCCAACAACTCCTCGGCCTGGGCATCACCACCGCCGCCCCCTCCGCACCCGGTCTGCTCTCGCTCGACCACGTCGCGCTCGCCGCCAACGCCGCCCTGCCGATCGCGGGCGATGCTCCATCGCTCACCCTGGTTGCCATGGAGTCCGGGGTGGCGGCCGTCCGCTGCGACGCCCCGTTAACCGTCATCCACGCCTCCGGCCCACCGGCACGGGTCGCGACCGGGACCGAGGTCACCATCGACGCGGGTGACTCCGTCCTTCTCCCGCAGCACGCGTGCGGGGAACTCCGTAACCCCGGACCGGAGCCGGCGCAGATGTTGACCCTCGCGGTCGAGTCCGAGAAATAACCTGGAGGGGCACGGCACGCCGTGCCCCATGGGCATCAAGCTAAGCGTAGCAGCGGGACGGATCGGCCAGGAGTTGGCAGGCGCTGGGGTGCGCGCGGCGCTGGTCGACGGTGCAGCCGGCGGCCAGGCGGCGCCCGATCCGCGCCAGGGCGGCGACGAGGAGC
>DATBFX010000522.1:0-5900 GCA_036558305.1 Thermomicrobiales bacterium
GGACGCTCCTGCGCTGGCTGAAAAGCGTTGGCGAGGAGGTCGAGGCCGGTGACCCGATCGCCGAGATCGAGACCGACAAGGTGACCCTCGAAATCGAGGCAGCCGACGCCGGTGTCCTGACCAAAACCCTCGTCGGCGAAGGCCAGACCGTGCCGATCGGCACCGCGATCGCGACCATCGGCGAAGAGGACGGCGCCGCCGCGGCTGCTCCGCCGCAACCGGCGACCGAGACCGCGGCCCAGGCGCAGGGCACCGTGCCGCCGGAGGCGGAGGTCGGTAGCGAAGGCGAAACGACGGCCAAACCGGCCGAGCAACCGATGGCGCCCGCCGCGACGAACGGTCAGCAGAGGGCCCCGGCACCGACCAACGGCGAAGCCGCCGCCGCCGCCGTGGCCGTCACGCGCGCACCGGGCGAGCGCCTTCGCGCTTCTCCCCTCGTCAAGCGCCTCGCCGCCGAACACGGGATCAACCTGGAAGGCATTCCCGGCACCGGTCCGGGTGGCCGCATCGTCAAGGACGACCTGACCCCGTACCTGACGGGCGCCAAACCGCTGCCGCAGCCGTCAACCGTCAGCCCTCAGCCGTCGGCACCTGCCGCGGCGGCACCGACTACCGCGCCTGCCCCAGCCCCCAGCCCCCAACCCCTGGCCCCCGCGGCGATGGGCCGTCCCGCCGGCACCACGCGCGAGATGAGCCGGATCCGGAAGACGACCGGCAAGCGGATGGCCGAGAGCAAACAGGTCATCCCGCACTTCTACGTCACCTCCGAAGTCGACATGGACGCGGCGATCGCCTTCCGCGAGCAGGTCAACGCCCAGCTCGCCGACGACGCCTCGAAGGTCTCCTTCAACGACCTGATCGTCAAGGCGGTGGCGCTGGCCTTGCGCGAGTTCCCGAACCTGAACACGACCCTCGAAGGCGACACCCTCTACGATCACGCCAACATCGACGTCAACATCGCGGTCGCGATCGAGGGCGGCCTGATCGCCCCGTTCGTGACCGACGCGGATAAGAAGAGTCTGGGAACGATCGCGCGGGAGGCGAAGGACCTGATCAAGCGCGCCCGCGAAGGCGGCTTGCAACCGCACGAGTTCCAGGGCGGCACCTTCACGATCAGCAACCTCGGCATGTACGACGTCGAGGAATTCGTCGCGATCATCAACCCGCCCCAGGCGGCCATCCTCGCCATCGGCTCGATCGCCGAAACCCCGGTTGTCAAGGACGGCCAGGTCGTGGTCGGGCACCCCATGAAGATCAGCCTCTCCTGCGACCACCGGGTTTCCGACGGTGCCGAAGTCGCCCGCTTCCTGATCGTGGTCAAGAAGTACCTGCAAAACCCGATGCTGCTGGCGCTGTCGTAATCCCGTAGCAGTTCCCGCCTCTGCCCCCAACGCTTCGGTTGGGGGCGGGGACCGACCGACGAGCCCCGCGAAGGTGAGGGGACCGTGGCGATAAGGGGGGACGCGTCGGGGTCGGCTCCGGCTGGCGAGGTGTTGCCGGTCGGTTATGCCGCGTTCGTCGACGAGATCAAGGATCGGATCCGCTCGGCCCAGTTGCGGGCGGTGGTCGCGGTCAATCGGGAACTCGTCCTCCTCTACTGGCACATCGGTCAGGAGGTTCTGACTCGACAGCGGCAGCAGGGGTGGGGCGCCAAGGTTATCGATCGCCTTGCCGCCGACCTTCGCCATGCGTTCCCCGAACTCAAGGGCTTTTCCGCGCGCAATCTCAAGTACATGCGGGCGCTGGCGGAGGCGTTTCCGGACGAGCTATTTGTGCAACAGGTTGTTGCACAATTGCCGTGGGGTCATCTCACGAACCTGCTCGTCAAGGTTAGCGACTCGCAAGAGCGAGGGTGGTACATCCGCGAGACGGTCGAACACGGATGGTCGCGTGCCGTATTGGCGCACCAAATTGGCACCGATCTTTACCGGCGCCAAGGGCGGGCCGTCACCAACTTCGCGCGGACGTTGCCACCGGCGCAGTCCGAATCTCGCTCAGCAAATGCTCAAAGACCCGTACAACTTCGAATTCTTGATGCTGGCCGACGACGCCCGTGAGAAGGAGCTGGAACGCGGTCTCCTGGCCCACCTACGCCAGTTCCTGCTCGAGCTTGGGGTGGGATTCGCCTTGGTCGGAGAACAATACCCGCTGGAGGTAGGCGGAGAAGACTTCGTCGTCGATCTCCTCTTCTACCACTGCCGGCTGCACTGTTACGTCGTCATCGACCTGAAGACGGGGGCGTTCCGACCGGAATTTGCCGGGAAGATGAATTTCTACCTGTCGGCGGTGGACGATCTCGTCCGCGACCCGGGCGTCGATCAGCCGACGATCGGGTTGATCCTCTGCCGCGAGAAAAACCGACTCGTCGCCGAGTACGCGCTGTGGGATCTGAGCAAGCCGATCGGCATCGCCGGATTTGAGACGCAACTGCTCCAATCGCTGCCGACGCACCTGCGCAGCTCCCTACCGACGATCGAGGAGATCGAGCGCGAGCTCGGCAACGGAGAGCCTGCGCCGTCGTAGGTCCCGAAGCGGGGCATTTGTGCAGCAACCTGTTGCACACACGACGGGTTCGTTGCCCCCGTGAGCGGTGACGGTGTTCGGTGTCGCCCGGTCCTTCGACTATCATCCCGGACCATGCCTACCAGACCCGACAAACCGCAGACGGCGATGACGACGATCGGCGGGCAACTCGTCTTGAGCGAGCGGCTGGCGACGTTCAAGCGGCTCTACCGCTGGCTCAACCTGACCCTCGTTCACCAGGCGGTCTGGCCGCTCCTCCTCTTGCTCACCTCGGCGCCGGCGGTCGATCCCGAACAGACGCCGATGCCGTGGTATCTGGCGCGGATCGGCGCGCCCGCGGCGGCGGCGCTGCTGGCATTGGCGTATCTGCGGGAACGACCGGTAGGAACAACCCCCACCCCCGACCGCGGCCCAGGGGGCATCCTGCCCGCTTCGCAGGAGAGGGAGGGGCGAAGCGCGGCGATCAGGCAGCAGGCGCGGTTCGTGTTGCTGGGGTTGCCGCTGATGGTGGCGGCAGTGCGGTTGATCGAAGGACCGGCGGTGCCGACGGCGAAGCTGATGCTGTTCGGGTTGGCGGACGTCGCGGCGTACCACCTGATCCACTTCGGCGTCGTCGTGCGCTCGTATCGCGATTTGGCGCAAGGGATCTGGATGGCGACGCTCCTCTTCGGCGTCTCCTGGGGGATCCACGATTCGCTGTTGACGGCGCTCGGGCCATCGGAGGCGTCGCCGGCGCTGGCGCTGGCCGGCGGGTTCGTGATCGGACTGGCGGTCGCGCTGCTGTCGCGGGCGGTGAGGCGCTGGCCGGGTGGGGCGCTCCCGGCCGCGGCGACGCATTGGTTGGTGATCTACTTGATCTTCGGGTTTGCTGGCTGACCTACACGAAGGGCGCAACCGGTCAGCGCCGCGCGTCGAGCCAGCGCAGGGCATCGGCGCGGCTGATACGGATGATGGTGTGGTCTACGATCTCGGCCTTGAGTCGACCGTTGAACGCCGCCTCCCGGATCAGGTTGACGTCCATTTCCAAGAGCGTCGCCAGTTCCTCCGGTGTGAAATGGTCCTGCATCAACAGGTCTGCCGGCGAACGCTCTGGTCGATGGTGAACCTCCACGGTGACTTCCCCTCCATTGGTTGCCGGTTGTGATTGCCGTGGGCGCCTTTCCCGTCTCGGGCGGCCAATCGAACGTCGCGCCGTTCAATCGTACCGCGACTCGCGAGTCCGCCGGGACGGCGGTTGCCGAATTCTGGATTGTTCCCGTGAGCACGAGCCTTTTTGCCCTCAGTCACGCCCCGCGAGCCAGAGGAGTGCATCCGCGCGGCTGTTGGTCAGGACGTGGTGATCGACGATGCAGGCTTTGAGCCGTCCGTTGTAGGCGGCTTGCCGGATCAGGTTGACGTCCATCTCCAGGAGCGTCGCCAACTCTTCCGGTGTGTAACCGTCCTGCGTCAGCAGTTCCGCACACGTGTGCGTGGGCCGTTCGTGCACTTCCATCGCGATCCCTCCTGCAAACGTCGCCGTTGTCATCTGCGGCGGGCGGCACTCGTTGGGTGCAACGCGATCATAGCGCGAACGCGACGACGAGAGCGCGGCTGTGGGTAACGGCGCTCGACCGCGGCCGGCAGGACGTCGCTTGACACGAGCACCGGCGAACGGATAATCCCTCCCACGCGTTAGGCGCCCTCCCGTTCGGTTGTCCTCTCACCCAACGAATGGAGCAGAGCATGGACAAGCGTGACCCATCGGCCAATCTCCCCGTCGCGCCGGATCAATCGCAGGCCCTCTCGCGTCGTCGCCTCCTCCAGGCTGCCGGGCTCGCGGGAGCGGCCGCCACCGTCGGCGGTTTCGCCGCGTCGCCGGCGACCGCCGCGCCGAACCGCCAGGACGAAACGCCGAAACCGGGCGGGACGCTGACCGCCGCGATGCAGGTCGACGTCACCAGTCTCGACCCGCAC
The DNA here is from genome assembly GCA_036558305.1 of Thermomicrobiales bacterium. Taxonomy (GTDB): domain Bacteria; phylum Chloroflexota; class Chloroflexia; order Thermomicrobiales; family UBA6265; genus DATBFX01. Next base: position 4,477 of record DATBFX010000522.1, read on the forward strand.
CTCAACTCTTCGTATTCCTCTACCCTCGTCATCGAGCAGGTCTACAACGGACTGATCCAACTCGACGAGAACGCCAACGTCCTGCCCGACCTCGCCGAGTCGTGGACGATCAGCGAGGACGGACTCGTCTACGACTTCAAACTGCGCCAGGGCGTGAAGTTCCACAACGGCCGCGACTTGACGGCCGACGACGTCGTCTACTCCCTCAACCGCGTCAAGGACCCGAACGGCGGTTCGCCCCAGGGGTATCTGCTCGTCGACGTCAAGAGCATCGAAGCACCCGCGTCCGATGCGGTGCGGATCACCATGAACAAGCCCTTCGCGGCGCTGCTGATCCAGCTCAACACGACGATGGCGGTCGTGCCCAAGGAAGAGGTCGAAAAGAACGGCGACCTCTCGAAAACCGCCGTCGGCACCGGTCCCTTCACCTTCGTCGAATTCGTCCCCAGCACCCACGCCAAACTCGCGAAGAACCCGAACTACCACGAGGAGGGTCTCCCGTACCTCGACGAGTTGGTCTGGACCCCGATCTCCGATGATCCGACGCGGACCGCGAACATCAAGACGGCCACCGTCGACTTCGCCGACCAGATCCCGCAGCAGGACATCGAATCGCTCGGCAAGGAACAGGGGGTCGTGCTCGCGACCGGGCCAAGCACGCTCCACGACTACCTGATGTTCAACTGCGCGCGCGAACCGTTCACCGACGTCCGCGTCCGCCAGGCGATCGCCAAGGCGATCGACCGCAAGGTGATGACCGACACGATCCTCTTCGGCTACGGCAAGGCGATCGACGGCGGGCCGATCCCGGACTGGAGTTGGGCCTACGCCGATCTCCACATCTACCCGGAACCCGATATCGAGGGGGCCAAGGCGCTGCTGGCCGATGCCGGTCACCCGGACGGTTTCCCGCTCACCATCGGCGCCGGCTCGAACTACGCCCTCCAGGTCCAGGCGGCGGAGATGCTGAAGGACCAGCTCAAGCAGATCGGCATCGACGTCACGCCCAACCCCCAGGAATGGGGAACCTACCTCGACGCGGTCTTCACCCACCGCGACTTCGACGCCGCCATCATCGGTTGGATCGGCGCCATCGATCCCGACGACTGGCTGTACGGCCGCTTCCACACCGACGCCCAGTACAACATCGTCGGCTACAGCAACCCCGAGGTCGACAAGCTGCTGGAGGAAGGCCGCACGCTGGTCGATCAGGCCGAGCGCAAGCAGCGCTACAACGCCGCCGAGAAGATCATCGTCACCGAGGCGCCCTACGCCTTCTTCTACCTCTACGACCAGTACGAAGCCCTCCGCGACTACGTCCATGGCTACAAGCACATGGCCAACAACTCCAAGCTGACCTTCAAGCAGTCCTGGCTCGCCAAGTAGGCGGAAGGCGGGGGGCGGAAGGCGGAAGGAATCGTTCT
>DATBFX010000523.1:0-2163 GCA_036558305.1 Thermomicrobiales bacterium
GGTCGTCGTGTACCACACCCACCATCTGACGCAGGGCGGTCCCTTTGCCGGGTTGCCTCCGTCCGGCAAACAGGTCGTGGTCGAGGGACTGGAGATGTACCGCGTCGTCGACGGCAAGATCGCCGAGATGTGGCACCACGACGATCTGCTCGGCCTGATGCAACAACTCGGGGCGATTCCGGCGCCCGGTCAACGGGCGGCGGCCTGAGTCGCTATCCTTTGGGCTCGTGGACAAGGAGCACGTACCCCTCGGTCATCGTGCCCGATCCTTCCCAGGGCACGGGCGCGACCGGCCCGACGGCGACGAATTGTCGCCAATACGGCGGTGGAAAGACGGCTCCTTCCGGTACGCGGACGTAGGCGAGTTCGAAGGAGATCTCGTAAGGGACCAGCGAGCCAAGTGGTTGCGACAGGACGCCGTCGCCGTCGACGCTCATCTGCCATCCTGCACCGGTCGTCAGCCGCTCGATGTCTTGCCCCGTGCTTGGAGTCGCAGCGGACGAGAAACGGAAGAAGACCGCCTCGTCGTCGGCAAAGAGGGCGCGCTTGAAGTGGAGCGTGGTCCGGGTCAGCGGGTTCCGTAGCGACTGCTGTGCGCCGAGGGGATAGGCGATCGATTCGCCCTTGGCGAGCTCGACGGTCGTACCGGCGGGCACATCCTCGCGGACGAATGCGCCAGGGGCGCCATCGGGCGACCGTTGGACGGAGACGGAGACGTCGAACCTCGCGCTGTACGCACCGTCGGTGACGAAGTCGACGATCACGCCCATCGCCCCGGCGAAGGACCACGGCGCGGCGTCCGGCAAAACCTCGCCTCCCGGCGTGACGTGCCAGTCCTGGAGTTGCACCCGTCGGACGTCCACAACGCGGGCGTCAACGCGACGGACGTCCAACTCGGCACTGCCGACCGAGGACATCGACGTTGCGCAACGCTCGAACGGATCGGGGCGGGTGCAGGTCCATCGCTCGTCGCTGGGCGGTACCTCGGGCGTATCCTGGGCGGTCAGGGACGCGGTCGGGGTGCCGCCATCGCGCCCTGCCTGCCGCAGGGCCACTCCGCCGATCGTCAACGTCACCAGCAGCAAGGCGATCGTCGCGCCCATTCCGGCCAGGCTTCCGCGCGGTGACGGCGAAGGCATCGAGCGCGAGGGGTGCCGCACCTGCCTGGGCCACCGGCGCGGAACGGGCAGGGCAAGCCGGTTCGGTCGCGGCGGGTGCATCAGCGATTCCTCCAATCGGCGCACGAAGCCGGCGTCGGGTTGCGGCGGCGCCTCGCGGGCGGCGAGCAGGCGGACGCGATGCAACGTCTCGACCAGATCGGGGGTGAGACCGGAGTCCGCCGCCGGCGGGCCGGGATCGGCGGCGAGCCGGTCCAGCTCGCGGTCCAGCGCCTCGCGCGCACCCCGTTCATCAGCGCGCATGACTTTCCTCCTCGGGTCCGGACCCCAGCAATTCGCGAAGTCGACCGTATGCGCGGAATTGGGTGCTCTTGACGGCTTCCGGTCGCCGGCCCAATGCGCGGGCGATCTCCGGTCCGGTCAACCCGGCAAGCCGCAACTCGACCACGTCCCGCTGATCCGGTGTCAACCGCGCCAATGCGGCGCGCAGGTTGGCACGCGCCTCGGCGGCAACGGCCTGCTCCTCCGGGTTCGGCGAGACATCCGGCATCGTTCGCGCGGTCTCGAACGGCAGCGCCGGGCGGCGGCGGCGGGTGTCCGCCACGGCGTTGCGGGCGATGGCAAAGAGCCAACCCCGGAACGATCCCTCGCGATAGCGGGGGAGCGCGGCGAGGGCGGCGGTGAAGGTCTGGCTGGTCGCGTCTTCGGCCGCCTCGCGGCTTCCCAACGCCCGATAGCAATACCGATAGATCGAACCGACGTAGCGTGCGTAGAGCAGGCCAAACTCGGCGCGGTCTTCCCGTGCCCGCGCCACCAACTCGGCATCGCCATCCGCCGCGGCGGTTTCCGCGGCGGACCAACCCGTCCGCGGCTGAGCGCGCTCCGTCACGTTCCTTCCCCCGCGCCCCGAACCGACTACCGGGAAATCACGCTCATAGGGATAACGGAGATCGGCCGGAAAGGTTTTGCGGACGATAATGGCTTCGGCAGGCGGAGGGAAGGAGTACCCGCCCATGACGGTCGAAGCGAACAAGGCGATCGTCCG
>DATBFX010000524.1:0-11282 GCA_036558305.1 Thermomicrobiales bacterium
CACTGCTCGCCCGGTCGGCCCCCCGGCCCGCCCATCCTGGGGGGGCCGACCGCCGAGGCCGCTTCACGCCGACGCCCCCGTGTACCGCTTCAGCCCGAACCGCCAGAACCGGCGAGTGACCACCACGAACCCGACTGTCAACGCCAGCGTCGCGAGCAACGTCCAGCCGGTCAAGCGCCCCGTGAGACTTTCGGCGGGGACGGTGACGGCGAAGGCGATCGGGATCAGGAATGTCAGCGAGATCCGCAGCCAACCGGGGTAGATGCCGATCGGCCAGCGACCGGCTTCGCCGAAGGCCGATTGGAAGATGACGAGGATGTTGTCGAGCCGGACGAACCAGAAGGAGAAGGTCGAGAGCAGCGTCAAGAAACAGGTGACGATGATCAGACCAGCCAGGATCAAGACGACGAAGGCGATCGCGTCGAGCCCACCGATCGTCGCGCCGAGGCGGACGAGCGCGGTCACGATCACCGCCACCCCGACGACGATCTCGGCGACGGCGCCGAAGTTGACCTGCTGGACACTCGCCAGCAATTGGGAATCGGCCGGTTTCGTCAGCATAAAGTCGAGTGTACCCAGCCGGATGTTCTCCATTAACTGCTGCATCGACGGCCGGATGACGAGCCCGACGACACCGCCGACCAGGATCTGGATGCCGACGAGGGCGATCAACTCGTCGGCGTTCCAACCGTTGACCGAGTTGGTCTGCCGGAAGATCAGCCCGAGCGTCAGCAAAACGCTGGCGAGGTAGGTGGCCGCGCCGACCAGGTCAAAGAGAAAATTGGCGCGGTACTGGACGGCATTGAGCGCCCCCAACTTGATGTAGGTGCGAACGACAGTCAGGGCGTGCATACCGACTGAGGAACCTCCTGGTGATTCAAGAGTGCATTGCGAAGGAGGCGGACCACGTCCTGCGTAGGGGCGGACCGCCGTGTCCGCCCTGCCACGTTGGCGCTCACGCACGAGGGCGGACACGGCGGTCCGCCCCCACGGCACCGCGAAGGTCGTCTCCTCCGCAACGCGCTATAGGTCACGCCCCGACCGCCGAGTAGCGGCGGACACCACGCTTCCAAACCTCGCGCATCGCCAGTAAGGAGATCGCGATCCAGACGAGTTGCATCCCGATTCCGACCAGGAGGTCACGCGCATCGGCCCGCCCCAACAAGACGTCGGCCGGGAACGCGACCGTCCACCGGAAGGGCAGGACGAAGGCGATGACACGGACCGGCGCCGGGAAGAGACTCAACGGCGCGACCATCCCGGCGAGGAACATCGTCAATGTCCCGTAGAGCTGGTTGAGCGTCACCGTCCGGGTGATCCACAACGCCGCCAGACTGACCGTCCACTCGCAGAGGAAGCGGAGCGCCATCGCCCCGATCAGCACCGGAACGAAGGCGAACGCATCCCAGACCGTCGTTTCGAACTCGGCGCCGAAGACGACGGCGAGCACGACCGCGATCGGCAGCATCGCGACGAGCGTCATCATCTTGAAGGTCAGATTCACCACCAGGTCGTTGTGGATGGGGTGCATCGGACGCAGCAGCACGGGCGAGAAGAACCCATTCTTGACCCGCCACTCCATCTCCCACATGATCCAGGTGAAGGTCATGTTGTTGACGACCATCACCGCGACGAAGTACGCCGCGTACTGACCGGTCGTGATCCCCCCGGCGCTGCCGCCGTTCTCCCGCGCGATCGTCGTCCAGACCACGAGCGAGATGACCGGCGCCGAGACGAGCGCCAGCAACCAGATCGCGATCGCCCCCCGGTAGGCGAACTGGTTGGCAATCTCGTTCTGGAACTTTGCCTGATAGAACCCGAGCAGGGCGCGGGGCGACAGGCCGATGCGCGATCGCACCGCGGGCGCGGCCCCTCTCGCACGCGGCGCGGCATTCGAGATCGCCATCAAACGCCCACCTTTTCGCGCGCTTCGCTCGCGGCATCGACCATCGTGTCGAGCGCCGGTTCCACGACGTCGCCGGCGGCTTCGGCGGCGGTGCTGGCAAACACCCGCTCGATCACCTCCTCGATCGGAGGGTCCTCGACGGTCAGATCGGCGATCGGGATGCGGGCGAGGACCTCGCCGGTGACGCGCGCCGCTTCCGCCTTCGGGACGCGGATGGTCGCCCCATCCTCGCTCGCGGAGACCACCTCGCCCTCCCGACCCGCCAGCGTGCGCAGGATCGGCTCGGCGAGGTGCGATCCTTCTTCGAAATCGATCGTGATCGTCTTCAGCGGCGAGAAGCGATCGACCAGACCGGGGAGATCGCCGTCGTAGAGCAGCGCCCCGTGGTGGATCACGATCACCCGCTGGCAGAGCGCCTCGACGTCGGCCATGTAGTGCGAGGTCAGCAAAATCGTGGCGTCGTAGCGCCGGTTGTACTCGTTGACGAAGGCGCGGATGCGGCGCTGCATCGCCACGTCGAGCCCGATCGTCGGTTCGTCGAGGAAGAGGACGCGGGGGCGGTGGAGCAGACTGCCGGCGACTTCGCACTTCATCCGCTCGCCCAGGGAGAGATTGCGGACCGGTTTCTTGACCAGCTCCCCGAGGTCGAGGAGGTCGATCAACTCGTCGCGGCGCGCCCGGAAGTCGTCCCACGGGATGCGGAAGATGGCGCGGTTGAGCTCGAACGAGTCCATGACCGGGATGTCCCAGGTCAGTTGGTTGCGCTGCCCCATGATCAGCGCCATCTGACCGAGGTAGTCGCGATCGCGCCGCCAGGGGACAAACCCGTGGACCGTCGCCTCGCCGGCGGTCGGGTGAAGCAGACCGGAGAGCATCTTCAGGGTGGTCGTTTTGCCGGCCCCGTTCGGCCCGAGGAACCCGACGACCTCGCCGGGCTCGATCTCGAAGCCGATCCCGGCAACCGCGACCACCTCCCGCGTCTTCCGCCGGAAGAGACTGGTCGCGGCCGCCTTGAGTCCGCTCTCGCGCTCCGGCACCTCGTAGACCTTGCGCAGATCGCGGACGCGGATGACCGGGTCCGGTAGAGTCGGTTGCGCGGGCCGAACCTGGGGTTCGGCCAAGACCATTGTCTGATTGGGCACGGTGCAGACCTTCGTTGGCATCGGGGGCGAAGGCGACGGGGCAAGCGGAGACGCAAACTCGACGCGTCTATTCTCCTTTATAACTCCGATCCGCCTGTTGTGTCAGATTGGCAACGAGGCGGCATCCGACGGGTCCTGGAGGCGACGATGGTGCAGCAGTTCCGGATCGAGAGCATCGCCGATCACCTCGACCTGATCGAGACGATTGCGCGGTGGCATTGGGACGAGTGGGGGCACGCGGACCCGGGCGGGTCGCTGGCGACCTGGACCGCGGGGTTGCAGGAGCGCACCCACCGCGATCGGATTCCGACGAAGTACGTGGCGCTCGACGGCGACGAGTTGCTCGGTTCGGTCACGCTCGTCGCGAACGACATGGCGAGCCACCCGGAGCTGACGCCGTGGCTGGCGGGCACCTACGTCAAACCCGAGCGACGCGGGCAGGGCGTGGCGAGCGCGCTCGTCCGCCACGCGGTGCAGGAAGCGGCGAGCATGGGCGTGGCGCGGCTCTACCTCTACACCGAATCGGCACGCGGGTTGTACGAGCGCCTGGGCTGGACACCGCTCGGGGAAGAGGAGTACGAGGGGACCCGGGTGACGATCATGACGATTATGACACATGGAGGGGCGCACGGCCGTGCGCCCCGTGCGCGGGAACGCATGCCACGATGAGGTGGACCATGACGATGGTTATACCGCTGCTCGCTAGAGATCCTCCGGCAACGCCGCGCCCCCGGTCTGAACCGTCTCCTGCACCCTTTGGCCTCGCTCAGCCCGGGTTCATCCCCGCCGCCACGATCACCTCCCCACCCAGCCGAACCGGCCCGTCCGGGAACATCTCGCCCAGCGTGCGGATCGCGTCCTCGCGGATCGCCCGCTGCGTCTCCTCCGGCAACGCGGCCAGGACCGACGCGAACTGACCGGTGGGTTCGGTCCGCGCCCCCCAGTACGCCGCCGGCGTATCGGCGACCTGACCGAAGGTCTCAAGGGTGTCCGTCTCGACGGCGGCGAACCCGGCGTCCCGGAGGACGCCGCCCACCACCTCCGGCGTCGGCAGCCGCATCGGTCCGGGCGCCTCTGGATCGGCAGGCGGCACGTCGGCGTGGCGGCGAACGATCGCCGTGAGCAACGCGAAGTACGGCACCCGCTCGGGCGGTCCCCAGGTGCAAACGGCGACGCGCCCGCCCGGCTTCAAGGCGCGGCGAACCGCCGCCAGCCCCCGCGCCGGGTCGGGCATAAACATCAACCCGAAGCGGCAGGTCGCGGCATCGAAACTCCCGTCCGCGACCCCCAACTCCACCTCGCTCTCGATCCGCCGAAACTCGGCGTTGCCGATCCCACGCTCCTCTGCCAGCGACCGCGCCCCATCGAGCATCGCCTGGGTGAGGTCGAGCCCGAGCACCGAACCGGCCGGTCCCACCCGCGCGGCGATGGCGAGGGCGGGATCGCCGACCCCGCACGCCAGATCGAGAACACGCTGCCCGGTTCGGATGCCGGCCATGGCGATGAGCCGGTCGGTCAGGGTCGTGTCCCCGCCGCCGCGGGCCGCTCGCTGCCGCCAACCCGCCGCGGCGCGGTTCCAATCCGTGCGTTGTCGCTCGCGGAGTGCGGTTGCGTCCACCGGCACGTTCGTCGCCAAAGTCGTCCCTCCTCGGTACGCGTCGATTCACGGCGGGTTTAATCTACGCCGAAGGCTGCCGCTGTCAACCGGGCGCGGCATTGGCGAGGCGACCGCAACGCCGCGCGTCCGAGCCCGCGGGGAGATGAGACGATTGACCAAGACGACCACTCCCGATCCGACGATCGCGCTGCACGCGTACGCTCACGCACGCAACCTCGTGTTGACCCGCATCGGCGAGGTCCTTGAGGCAGACTTGCGGGTGACGGCGGCCTGGTTGTCTGGGTCGTTCGGTCGCGGCGACGACGACGCGTGGAGCGATTTCGACCTCCACCTCGCGGTGGCGGACGAGGTCCTCGCGTCCTTTCTCGACGAACGGGACGCGTTGTACCGGCGCGTCGGCCCACCTCTGCTCGTCCAACCCGACATGGAATCACCCTCGCAACCGGCGAGCCGGTTTCAACTGGTGGTCTATCCGGGACCGCTCGAGGTCGATTGGATCGTCGGACCGGCGAGCCAGGCGGTGCGGCCCCCGGAAACGCGACTCTTGTTTGCGCGGATCGATGTCCCCGTCGTCATTCCCCCTCCCTTGCCGGTCGACGAGCAGCGGGCGCAGGCCACCGACTCCCTCATCTTCTTCTGGGCGATGGCACCGATCGCGGTCAAATACGCCGGTCGCGGCGAGAGCCGCCGGGCAACCCAGCAGATCCAACTCCTCACCGACCCGTTCGTCTTCCTCTGGCGTCTGGTGATGCTTCCGCAGGGCCCCGACCCGTCGGCACCCGGACAGAACCGCGGTACCGAACCCGAATTGGACGCGCTGCTGCCCCGCCTGGAATGGGAGATCGACCCGCTCCTGGCTCTCGAGGTCATCCGGGGACTGTGCGCGGAAGTCGAACGTCTGCACCCCTCATTGGCCGCGATCGGCGTTCCCATTCCCACCGGCATGCCGGCCGAGACCGCTGCCTTGGCCGAACTCGCCGAGTTGGTGATTCGCCAGGGCAAGCCGGCTGGTCGGCGCAGGTACCGTTAGTGCGCGATCAGATGGCCTTTGTGGGCATGGCCGTCACGGGTGAGGTCCTTCGCTGCGCTCAGGATGTTCACATGAGAGGGGCGTGCTCCCCCTGAACTTCCTGAGCGCAAGCGAAGGACCTCACCGCGTCGGCGATGCCGAAGACAGGCAGCGCCTGAAGAGGTCTCGTGACCGCGCTAGACGCTGAATCGGAATGACAGAGGTTTGGCAGCCCGGTGTCTGCTCCAAGTTGGGGACTCGCGTTCCTGATGCACCCCGAACAAAGCGTCGCCCACATCACGTCGCATTCACCCATTGACGCCACCGCCACGACTTGCTAACGTTCCCGCGGTTCACACATCAGATGACCTGAGGAGATCATGTCCCGCTCCGTCGTCTTTCCGCGCCAGGTCCGGGCGACCATCCCCGACGGGGTCGTCCAGGAGATCCAGCGGCAGATCGCCGCCGGCACCCTCAAGGAAGGCGACCGCTTGCCCTCGGTCGCCTCGCTGGCCGACGACTTCGGCGTCAGCCGTGCCTCGATCCGCGAGGCATTGCAGGCGCTGGCGGCGCGCGGCGTGGTCGAGATCCAGCACGGCCGCGGTACCTTCGTCCGCGCCGACGCCAGCCGCATCGACGGTTACTCCACCTGGATTCGGGAGCAGCAATACGCCCTCCAGGAACTCTGCGAGCTACGCTTGGCGGTCGAGACTACGGCCGCCCGGCTCGCCGCGGTCAAGGCCTCGCCGGACGAATTGCGCACCATGGCCGACGCCCTCGCCCAGATGCGGATGTCGGTCGGCGACCTCCACCAGGTCGTCGTCTGGGACTCGCACTTCCACGAGGCCATCCTCAGCGCCTCGCACAACCGCCTGCTCGATCAAGCGATGGCGCTCGACTTCGACTTTCTGACCCAGGCCCGGTACCGGATGCACTCGCTACCGGGCGAGGTGGAGCGGGCGCTGGCCGCGCACGCCGAGATCCTGGCGGCGATCGAACGCCAGGAACCGGCGGCGGCCGCGCACGCGATGCGCGAACACCTGCGCGGCGCCGAGCAGGACCTGGGGATCGTCTTGCCGTAACGGGTTCGAGGTTCGGGGTTCGAAGCGAGAGGAGGTGGACCGGTAGGTCCGACGCCGGACACGGAAAGAGATTCCTCGACAGGCTCGGAATGACGAGACACAGGAGGCGTATTCAATGGCAGAGACCAAGGGACCAGAAACCCTCCTCGATCGGGTGATCGAGCGGTACCGGGCAGGGCAAATCTCGCGGCGCGAGTTGCTGCGGGACGCCGGGATCGCCGCCTCGCTGATGGCGATCGGCGGCCGCGTCGCCCCGGCCGCGGTCGCCGCCCAGGACGAGACGCCAAAACAAGGCGGCACCTTTACCTACGGGCTCAATCAGGCGCCCGAGACGATCGACCCGGAAGTCACCACCTACGCGGTGACCAATAAGATCAACATCAACACGGTCGACCCGCTGATCTGGCAGGCGCCCGACCTCTCCTACGTCCCCGGTATCGCCGAGGCCTGGGACGTCGCCCCGGACGCCACCGCCTACACCTTCCACCTCCGCCAGGACGTCAAATTCCACGACGGCACCCCCGTCAATGCGGACGCCGTCAAATTCTCCTGGGACCGGATCATGAATCCGGACACCAAGTCGAAGACGGCCATCGGCCAGATGGGCCCCTTCAAGCAAGCCGTCGTCGTCGACGAGTTCACCGTCCGCGCCGAATTCACCGGCCCGTACGCGCCCTTCCTCGACTCGGTCAGCCAGTCCTACTGCTCGCCGATCTCGCCGACGGCAGTCCAGAAGTACGGCGCCGACTTCGCCCACAACCTCGTCGGCACCGGCCCCTTCAAGCTCAAGGAGTGGGTCGAGAACGACCACGTCACGCTCGAAAAGAATCCCGACTACAACTGGGCACCCAAGATCTTCGGCCATCAAGGTCCCGCCTACCTCGACCAGATCGTTTTCAAGATCATCACGGACGATGCGACCAGAACGGGCACGGTCCAGAGCGGCGAGACCGACGGCATCGACTCGGTGGCGGCGAAGGACGTCAGCCTCTTCAAGGACGATCCCGACTATCAGGTCTTGACCGCCCCCGTCGCCGGTATTCCGAACGTGTTCGCCCTCAACACCGAAAAGGCGCCGACGAACGACCTGGCGATCCGGCAAGCCCTCAACTACGGCATCGACAAGCAGACCATCTGCACGACCCTCTTCTTCGACCAGAACATTCCGGCCTACGGCCCGCTTAGCGCCGCCACCCTCGGCTTCGATCCTACCCTGAAAGACATGTACCCCTACGATCCCGACAAGGCGAACCAGATCCTCGACGAGGCCGGTTGGGTCAAGGGCTCCGACGGGATCCGGGCGAAAGACGGCCAGCAGGCCAAGATCTCGTTGTACACCAGCACGGCCGACACCACCCCGCCGCTGATCCAGGCGCAGTGGAAAGACATCGGTATCGCCGTCGACATCCAGCAGATGGACTACAACGCCCTGATCCCGATCGTCACCAAGGGCGATGCCAACCTCGGCAACATCGGCTGGATCCAGGCCGACCCCGACGTGGTTCGCTACCTCCTCTACTCCAAGAACATCGACACCGGCTACGGCTGGACCCGCTACCGCAGCGCCGATCTCGACAACCTGATCGACAGCGCCGCCGCCACCCCCGACCAGGAAAAACGCAAGCAACTCTACGCCCAAATCCAACAGATGACGATGCAAAACGCCCTCATCGTCCCCGTCGACGACCTCGCCGCCATCTACGCCCTCAAGTCCTACGTCAAGAACTTCAAAGTCGACACCCGCGGCTGGTACCCGTGGCTGTACGACGTCTGGCTGGACAAGTGACCTAGACGGACAAACGGACAGACGGACAGACGGAAGGGAGAGCCGAGAGGGATGCATCGTGAATGTGTGACGACGTCCTCAGGGATGCGCTCTTCGTCTCTGTCCGTCTGTCCGTCTGTCCGTCTGTCCGTCCGCGGAGCGCACTGATGCTCAAGTACATCCAGCGGCGGTTGTTGGTCGCCATCCCGGTCGTCTGGGGGGTGACGACGATCGTCTTCTTCTTGATGCGGATCTTGCCGGGCGATCCGGCGCAGCTCATGCTGTCGTCGACGGGCGGGTCGTCCGAGCAGATCGCGCGCCTGCGCCAGAGTCTCGGTCTGAACGACCCGCTGCTCGTCCAGTACGGGCATTTCCTCAGCGGCGCCGTCCGCGGCGACCTCGGGCCCTCCTTCCGCAGCAACCTGCCGGTCACGCAGCAGATCAAGGAGCAATTGCCGGCCACGCTCCAGTTGACGGTGGCCAGCATGGTCATCGCCACCATCGTCGGCGTCGTCCTGGGCATCGCCTCGGCGGTCTGGCAGCACACCTGGGTCGACAGTCTGGCGATGAGTATCGCCATGGTCGGGATTTGCGCGCCGGCCTTCTGGCTCGGTCTGATCCTGATCTTCCTCTTTTCCTTCCGGCTGCACTGGTTCCCCGCGACCGGTTCCGAAGGCTGGAACCGCCTCGTCTTGCCGGCGATCACCCTCGGCCTGGGGTCGGCGGCCGTGATCGCCCGGTTGGTTCGCTCGTCGATGATCGAGGCGCTCCACCAGGAATACGTCGTCGTGGCGCGGTCGAAGGGGTTGTCGGAGGCGCGGGTGACGATGAACCACGCGCTCAAGAACGCCCTGATCCCGGCCGTGACGCTGGTGGGGTTGCAGTTCGGCTACCTCCTCGGCGGTGCGGTCATCGTCGAGTCGGTTTTTTCTCGCCAGGGGATCGGGCGGCTCGCCGTGCAGGCGATCGTCGCCAAGGATTACACGATGGTCCAGGGCGTCGTCCTCTTCGTCGCCATCGCCTACGTCCTCGTCAACCTGATCGTCGACTTACTCTACGGGTTCCTCGATCCGCGCATTCGCTACGAATGAGATCGTCGTCGGGGCGGACCGCCGTGTCCGCCCGGCCACGAGTGCACAAATGCACGAGGGCGGACACGGCGGTCCGCCCCGACGGAAGACGGGGATCGCGTTGGTTTCGAGAGCGGCAGAACGGTCGGTAGTCGGCAGCGGGCAGCCGGAGTTGTCGACGGCCGCGCAGCGCCCACAATCGCGGCGGATCGCGGATTTTTGGCGGTTGTACGCGCGGAGCACGGGTGCGGTTGTCGGTGCGCTGATCCTGCTCGCGCTGATCCTGATGACGATCGCGGCGCCGTGGATCGAGCCGTACGATCCGATCGGCGTCTCGCCAAAGGACGCGCGCCAGGCGCCCAGCGGGGCACACTGGTTTGGCACGGATCAATACGGGCGGGACGTCCTGTCGCGGGTGATCGACGGTGCGCACATCTCGTTGGAGATGGGATTGGCGGCCGTCTTCATCAGCGTGGTCTTCGGCACGATCATGGGGTTGATCGCGGGCTACAACGAGGGGATCGTCGACAGTCTGATCATGCGCTTCGTCGATATGTTGTTGGCCTTCCCCGGCATCCTCCTCGCCCTGGCGATCGTCGCCGCGCTCGGCGCCTCCCTCAGCAACGTCATCCTGGCCGTCGGCATCGGCACCATCCCGGTCTACGCCCGCGTCGTCCGCGGGACGGTGCTGTCGGCCAAACAGGAGGCCTACGTCGACGCCGCGCGGGTGATCGGCTGTTCCGACCTGCGCGTGACGCTGCGCCACATCCTGCCGAACATCACCGCCCCGGTCCTGGTCCTCGCCACCATCGGCGTCGCCTACTCGATCCTCAACGGCAGCGCCCTCTCCTTCCTCGGTCTGGGCGTGATCGCCCCGACCGCCGAGTGGGGCCTGATGGTCTCCGAAGGCCGCTCCTACCTCCGCGACGCCTGGTGGATGACCACCGCCCCCGGTCTCGCCCTGGCCGTCACGGTCCTCGCCATGAACCTCGTCGGCGACGGCCTGCGCGATGCCTTCGACCCAAGGACTCGACGACGATAGGGCGCCACTCAAGCTCGAAGCTCGAAGCTCGAAGCTCGGCACTTGCCCTAGCACAACGGGTTCCCGTCCGAGTCAAAGACGCAGCAGAGTATGCCGTCGTGTAGGTGGCAGCAGCGCGCAAAGTCCGGGCCAGAGGTGCAGCCGCCGCTACAGCAGAGTCCGCCGATATCCCCCACGCAGCCGTTACCGAGGATCGTACCGTCTGGGATGCACGGGGTGCAGGTGCCGCTGGAGCAAAGGAGTCCCTCCCCGCACGACGTGTGGTCCTGATCCGCCGCGCAGAAGTTGCCCGAGCAGTGCTGACACGTCGGGCAATGGCAGGTCCCCCCACAGCCATCGGAGACGTTGCAAAAGCCTTGTTGGCAGGTGGGTGTGCACCCACAAATCCCGGCCGTGCCGCCGCCGCCACAGGTCTGGGGCGACTGACACACCGCGCAGGTCACCCCGCCGTGGCCGCAGGCGTCACTGTCGTTCCCGCCCACGCAGGCGTTCCCGGCGCAACAACCCGCGCAGGTCGCCGGGTCGCAGACGCACGTGCCGCCGCTGCACGTCCGCCCGGTCCCGCAGTCGCCGTCGGCGCAGCACTCCCGGCAGACGCCGCCGCAGCAGTGACCGCTGCCGCCGCCGGGGAGGGCGCAGGCCGTCTCG
>DATBFX010000525.1:0-24612 GCA_036558305.1 Thermomicrobiales bacterium
GGATCGACCGCTGGGTCGCCAGGGTGGACGTCATCACCTTCTACCTGCCCTGGTATGCGCACCTGGGCGAGGCCCTGCGCCACCTCGACGTACCGGGGTGGAATCCCTTCGTCTTCAGCGGCACGCCGTTCGCCGGCGATCCCCAATCGGGGTGGGCCTACCTGCCGGCGATGTTCGCCTTCACGCTCTTCTCCCCGATTCCGGCGATGAAGGTCTTCGCGATCATCCACCTCCTCGTCGGCGGGCTCAGCACCTACGCTTTGGCGCGCGTCCTCGGCATGGGCACCACGCCGGCGCTGGTCGCCGGCACCGCCTTCGCCTTCGGTCCCTTCCTGACGCACAACACGACGTGCTGCACCATCATGTCGCAGATCGCGCCGTGGGTCCCGCTCGCCTTCCTCGGCGTCGAGCTGAGTCTGCGGGCGCAAACGTGGACCGGCCGCGGCCTCGCCTGGTGGCTGACCGGTCTTGCCATCAGCCAGATGCTGGCGGGGTGGATCGGGCAGGGGGCGTACAACGGCGTGCTCGCCGTCGGGAGTTACCTGGCGTATCGGACGCTGATCGACGGCCCTCACCCCCCGGCCCCCTCTCCCGACCGCGGGCGAGGGGGAGCGCGCCGCGTCGTCTCCCCTCTCCCTCGGAAGGGAGAGGGGCTGGGGGTGAGGGCTGGGCAGGCACTCATCCACGCCGCCGGCATCTTCGGCTTCGGGTTCCTGCTCGGTGCCGCGGGGGTCTTGATCCGGCTCGACGTCAATTCGGCGACGAACCTGGCGGGGGGCGCCTACGACGAGGTGACCGACCGCGGGACGCCGCCGTGGGACGTGCTCGGCATGCTCGGGCGCATCCTCAGTCTCGACAACAGCAATCTCAAGTTCTACCTGGGTGGTGCCACGTTTGCACTGGCGATCCTGGCGCCGCTCATCGCGCGTCGCCGCTACGCGGTGCCCTATTTCGCCGTCTATACGGCCGTGATCCTGACGCTGACGCTGAAGACGACACCCCTCCACCGCCTCTTCTACCTGCTCCCGGAGTACCGGTCGCTGCACGAGCACTCCGCCTACCGCATCGTCGGTCTGCTCTGGGTGGGACCGGCGATCCTGGCGGGGGCGACGGTCGCCTGCTGGACGCAACGGGCGCACCGCCCGTGGGCGATCGCGGCCGCGGCGGCACCGCTTCTGGTGGTCATCTCGATCCGGGACGCGCTGGGCGACGGCAGCGGGACGATCCACGACCGGACGGTCTGGGTGGTCGCGGCGGTCTCCGGTCTGCTCGCCCTCGCCGCCGTGCTGTCCCAACCGCGGGTGCGGGCGCGGTTGCCGGGCGACGTGCCGCTCGGCTCGGTGCTCTCCGTCCTACTCCTGGCACTCGTCGTCTGGGATCCGACGGGGCATCTGGTGGCTGACACGATCGGCGCGCACGGGGCGGGTACCTCGCTCCGCGCCAAAATGGAACTCCTCGCCGGTACGACCGACCCCGGCGGCGCGGGCGAGTTTCTTCAGGCACGGATGCGTCAGGGAGAGACGTTCCGCTACTTCGGGTACGACGGTGCCGGGTTGCGGACGGCGGACCAGGACGGGTTGACCTACCACGCCCGCCGGCTCGACCCGCTCATCGAGCGCCTCCTCGTCAGCGCCCGCGGGATGCGCCTCGGGCTCCAGGACGTCCAGGGCTACAACCCGATCCAGTTGGCGCGGTACGTGACGACGATCGCGGCGATCAACGGCGGTGTCCGTCAGGACTACCACGATGCCAACATCCTCCCGAGCGGCGTCAACTCCTCGCTGCTCGACCTCCTCAACGTCCGCTACGTCGTGATCCCGAACGACGTGCCTGCCGACCGCTCGCGCCCCGACCTCTCCTCCCTCGTCGGCGCGACCCGCGAGGTTTTCCGCAACGACCGGATCCGGGTGCTGGAGCGTCCGTCGGCCCTGCCGCGCGCCTGGATCGTCCACGATGCCCGCCAGGTTGAACCCGGGGCGTCGCTCGATCTGCTGGCGACCGGAGGGATCGATCCCCGCACCACCGCGCTGCTGGAGGGCTCACCCCCTCCCCTCGCCGAACCGGCGGACGCCGCGGCCGACGCGGTCACGGTCACGCGCGCCGAGGCAGACACCATCCGTCTCGATGCCCGGACCGACGCCGACGGACTGCTGGTGATCAGCGAGGTCTACGACGCGGGGTGGCACGCCTACGTCGACGGCAAGCGCGTTCCTATCTACGCCGCCGACCACGTCCTGCGCGCCGTCCCCCTCCCGGCCGGTAGTCACGTCGTCGAGGTGCGCTACGAACCGGCCTCGTTGCGGATCGGGTTGTGGCTGACGGGAGCAGGGATCGTCGCCGGTCTGGTGCTGCTCGGTCTCGCCGGGTGGCAGCGGTGGACGGCCCGGCGGAGCGCGCACGTATAATCCCGGTCATGTCGGTCGGTACGCACCAAACGCCACTGACGAGGGTTCGCCGCACGTCGTTGCCGCGGGCACACCCGCGTGTCCTGCGCCGACCGGCCGGCTCCGCGCGCAACGGGACGGCGCAGACTCGCATCCTGGCGATCGCCGCCGTCGCCCTCTTGGCGCTGGTCCTGGTGCACGAGGCGACGGGGCTCAACCGGATGCAGACCAACCCCGTGATCGGCAGCGACTACGTCAAGATCGCGCAGTACGTGGCGGCGCGCCACAAACCGGGCGAGCCGGTGTTCGTTTCGATCCCGACCCAGGCCTACCTGGCGCTGGGGAGCCGCGACGACCTGATCTTCATCTCCAGCCCGCTCGATCGGGCGCGCGCCCAACGCTATTCGCGGTTGACGAGCGACGGTCGCTACGTCGACTACTGGACGGGCGTCCGCTCGATCGTCTCGACCGGACAGCTTTGCCAGGCGCTCCTCAGTTCGCCGGATCTGTGGATGCTCGTCGACGGCGCCCGCCTCAACGCCGATTGGGCGTACCTCGGCGACATGGCCACGGTGATCAACGGCCTCACCTACATCCGCTACTACGACAGGAGTGGCGCGATGGTCCGCCGCCTCTCGCCGGTCCCCTCCCGCGATCCGATCGCCGAGAAACTCTGCGCGCAGGCGATGGCGCAGGAAGGACTGTCGCTGGGATCGTGACCGCCGCGCCGGTCGGAGGCACGCGTCCTGCGTGCCAGGGCTGGGCGCGCGCGGTGCACCGCGGCGGACATCGATCCGGAACGGATTCCGGAACGCGCGTTCGAGGTTTACCCGGCCGATCGGGTGTGACGTCCTGACACCTTGACGTCTGCGGAGATGCAAGGGAGAATGGCTCCCGACGGCGCTCGTACCGGCCTGGGGGGGGCGTCCGTACTTGCATTTACTTGCCATTCGTGGTAAGTAAGCAGTGCGTCACGGGTTGGGAAGAGAAGGGAGCTGGAGTGGCACGAAACGATCTGATCGAGGCCTACCAGAACGGCAGGATTAGCCGGCGGGCGTTCGTCCGCGGAATGATGGCCCTCGGCGTTTCCGCGTCGGTGGCGGTCAGCCTCGCAGAAGGCGTGCGGGCCGCGCCGGGTGCGGGCAACAGGCGAAGTTTGCGGGACGACGCCTACGACGACGTCTACGAGTTGCCAAGCACCGGTGTCGGCGACTCCGGATCCGGTGACTCGTGGGTCAAGCCACTGGCGGTCCTTGGTGCCGGTGCCGCGCTCGTGGCCGGCGGCCTGCGACGGCTCAAGGGCGATCCGACCACCGCGGAGTAACGTGTCCGTGCGGGCGCGTGCCGCGGGATCGTGACACGGCCGAGGTTCATCGCGAGGCGGGTAGTCCCTGAGGGCTCCCGCCTCGTTGGCCTGTTTGACGTATCTTCGTTTTGCACGGATTCGGATGGAATCCCGCGTTGGGTGAGCTTTCGTCGCTCGCGGAGTCCGCGGTCGCGTCCTACCTCGACGATCCGCTGGCGCACCCACTCGTGCAGCGGGACCGCCGGCTCGGCCGGCAATCGTCGGTGCTCGCAATCGTCCCCCACTTCCAGTGCGAAGCCTGGTTGGGCGACTGCCTGGATTCCCTGGTCCGGCAAACGCGTCCGCTCGACGCGATCGTCGTCGTCGACGATGCCTCCGGCTCCCCTCCGGTCGCGATCGTTCGTGCCTTTCCCCAGGTGACGCTGCTTGCCTCCACCGAAAACGTCGGTCCCTATCGCCTCTCGCAGGAGGTGATCGCCAACACCGGCTACGACGCCTACCTCTTTCAGGACGCGGACGATTGGTCGGCGCCGACGCGGCTGGCATCGCTCCTGGCGGAGGCGGAGCGTTCGGGGGCGGAGATGGTCGGCTGCCAGGCGTATCGCCTGATCAGCGCCGAGGGCGAAGTCGTGCCGCTCACCTATCCCCTCGACGTCAACGCGACGTTGGAGACGTCGGCGTCGAGGCACGCGCTGATGCACCCCAGCTCGATCGTCTCGCGCGACCTGGTGATGCGCCTCGGCGGTTATGCCACCGGGCTCAAATTCGGCGCCGACACCGAGTTCGAGCGCCGTGCCAGCTACGTCGCGCGCATCGTCAACATCCCCGACTTTGCCTACGTCGTCCGGAACCGGGCGGGCTCCCTCACCTCCAGCGCCGAGACCGGTTTGTGGTCGGACTCGCGGCGGGCCGTGCGCCAGATCCAGTTGGCGCGGTTTCGAGAAAACGCCGACCGGGTGGCCGCGGGCGCCGAACCGATCCTGACGCCGATCGCGGTGGCCGACCCGATCCCGTTGACCTACGTCGCCGGGCCGCGGCTGGCATCGGCGGCGGGCGGAGTCTGGCCGGCATGAGATTCGGTCTCCCGACCGCGGCCGAGCCCGTGGTTCCGCCCGATCTTCTGGCCGAAACGCGGGGGCGTGAGCGCGGCGGGACCGGCGGATTCGGCGGCTCGCCGCGACCGGTCTTCGTGCTCGGTGCGCTCCGCTCGGGCGCGAGTCTCCTCACCTTGAGCCTTGGCCAACACCCCAACCTGCTGCCGGTCCTGGAAACCAATTGGTTCGAGCGATTCGGGATCGGACTCCAGCAATCGTTTGCCCAGGGACTGCGCCATCGCAACCGATCCCAGTTGGACGTCGCGGGGATCGAGATCGAGGACTTCTTCGCACACTTCGGCGTGGCGATCGCTGGCATGATGCTGCGGTCGGTCGTTGTCGACGCGGGCGCGTCCGACGGTGCCGCGGCGAATCCTTACTGGCCCACCCGCTGGGTCGACGGGACGCCGAGCAATTGCTTCGCGGTCTTCGTTCTCCGCCGCCTTTTCCCGGAGGCGCGATTCGTCCACGTCGTTCGCGATCTGGACGACGCGGTCGACGCGCTCACGACCGACAAGACGCGGCGCCTCTACCGGTCGCGTTATATGCGACTCACCGCAGAGCAGGCGTATCGGCATTGGCTCGACACGACGAGGGCGTGCCTGGATGCCGAGCGCGCGTTCGGTTCGGCCGTGGTGCTGAGGATCCGGCGCGACGACCTGATCGCCGCGCCGGAGCAAACGCTGCGGCACTGCCTCGATTTCCTCGGCGAGCCGTTCGCGCCCGCGGTGCTTCGGCCGTTCAGTTCGGTGGGCCCGGTGGAGCGTCCGCCCGAGGCGCGGGCCGAGTCGGCGCTGCGACGGGCAAAGTTGCGAAAGCTACGGGACGAGGCGGAAGCATTGAATGCCTGCCTGGCGGACGGTTCGTTGGGCACCGCCTTCCCGGAGGACGCGCTGCGGATCGCGCAGATGGAAGCGGCCTTCAGCACTCGGTGCGAACGGGGTCTGAGCGCGGTCCCGGCATCGCTGCCCGACGCCGATGCGAAACCGGGGCGCGGGTTGCCCTCCTGGGTCCCGGTCGGCCCGATGCGCACGCTGATTGACCGCAAGCGCGGCCCGCGTTAACGTGTTGCCAGCATGGTTCGATACCAGTCAAAGGAGTTTCGATTGGAGCCGCTGCTGACCGATTTGCGCGAGCGGATCGAGCGTCGTGATTGTGTCGTCGGTATCATCGGTCTGGGCTACGTCGGTCTGCCGCTCTCGGTCGAGGTGGCACGGGCCGGGCACCACGCCGTCGGCGTCGACGTCAACGAGCGGGTCGTGCAGACCCTGCGGTCGGGCGCCAGCCACATCCCCGAAGTGCCGAGCGACGACGTCTCGTCCCTCGTCCGTACCGGTCGCCTGACGGCGACGACCGACGCCGGCGAGTTGGCCCGGTGCGACGTCGTCGTCATCTGCGTGCCGACGCCGCTCAATAAGCTTAAGGACCCCGATCTCTCCTACGTCGTCCTCGCCGCCAAAGCGGTCCGGGCATCGCTGCGCAAGGGCCAGTTGGTCATCCTCGAAAGCACGACCTATCCGGGGACGACGCGCGACATCGTCCTGCCCGTCTTGGCGGAATCGGGTCTGACCGTCGGCGAGGACTTCTTCCTCTGTTTCAGCCCGGAGCGGGTCGATCCCGGCAATCCTCGCTGGAATACGAAGAACACGCCGAAGCTGATCGGCGGATTGACGCCGGCCTGCTCCGCGGTGGGAGCGGCGTTCTACGCGACGGTCGTCGACAAGGTCGTTCCGGTCACGAGCGCGGAGGTCGCCGAACTCGCCAAGGTCTACGAAAACACCTTCCGGATGATCAACATCGCGCTGGCGAACGAGTTGGCCCAGGTCTGCGCGCGGCTGAGATTGAACGTCTGGGAGGTGATCGAGGCGGCGGCAACCAAACCGTTCGGGTTCATGAAGTTCACGCCGGGACCGGGGTTGGGCGGTCACTGCATCCCGCTCGATCCCCACTACCTGTCGTGGAAGATGGAGAGTCTCGACTTCAAGACGCGGATGATCGAGCTGGCGAGCGAGATCAACGGCCGGATGCCCGACTTCGTGGTCCAGTTGGTCGCCGACGCGCTCAACGACGAGGCGAAGGCGCTCCGCGGCAGCCGCATCCTCGTCCTCGGCGTCGCCTACAAGAAGGACGTCGGCGACTACCGGGAGAGCCCGGCGATCGAGATCATCCAACTGCTCGCGGAAAAGGGGGCCGAGGTCCGCTACCACGATCCCCTCTGCCCCTCGTTCGTGGACGACGGCCTGGCGTCGCTGGTTGCCTCGCCGATGCGGAGCGTTGACCTGACCGACTTCTTGCTAGCCGAAACCGACGTCGTGGTCGTCGTGACCGACCACTCGGCCATCGACTACGAGCGGATTGCCGACCGGGCGCGGCTCGTGGTCGACTGCCGCGGGGTGATGTCCAACCGCGGCGGGCGGGCGCGCGTGGTCGGATTGTCGGGACAGACGACGGGGGTTGCGGACGAACCCGTGGCGGTGGGGATTCGCTAAAGGACACCCTCGCGCCCGATCGGGCGCGACGGCGTTCGCGCGAATGCCCGTTGACCGGGTGCCGCGTTGCGTTTCCTGGAGGTGCCCGATGCGCCTCGTCACCGTTCGCGCACTCCTCCTGGTCGTCCTCCTGGGTCTCGCCCGGCTCGGTCACGTCGCCCGGGCCGACGACAGCGCAACCCCCGAGGCAGCCGGGGTGACGATCCAGTTGGTCCTGCGGGCGCGTTTCGACGACGCTCCGCCGGCCCCCGCCTTCATCGCCGTCACCCGCTACACGCTCCCGCCCGGCACCTCGATCGCCAGCGGCACGACGACCGGTCCCCGTCTGTTCCTCGTCGAAAACGGCGAGGTCACGATTCAGTCGACGAACGCCGACTCCGGATTCCGTCGCGCGGCCGACGCCCCCCCGATCTCCGGCGAAGGCGGTCCCGACGTCACGCTCCGACCCGGCGATCACTACCGCCCCACCGATCCGACCTCGTTCGCGCTCCGCAACGACGGAACGCTCGGCGCGGACTTTCTCGACGTCATCGTCTGTCCGCAGGCGCCCTTCGGACTCGTCCCGTACACGACGATGGACGGCATCGTCGTCGATCCGCTCGGCAACGGTGTCGCCGGCGTGGTGCCCGGCGCTCCCGTCGAATTGAGGATCGAGCGCCTCGACGTCGCGAGCGGTCAGCGAGTCGCACTCGCCGCCGTGCCCGGTCCGCGACTCTTCGTCGTCGAATCCGGCACCCTCGGTCTCGCCGCCGACGCCGGGGTGATCACCTACAGCGGCGCCGCCGGGACCAACCCCGGTTCGACCGCCGGGCGCGCTCGTACCGTTGCCCCCGGAACTCAATCGCTGCTGACTGCCCGCGGCTCGGTCTTTGTCCAGGCGGGTGCCAGCGGCACCGCGACCAACCTGGGGCGGAGTCGTCTCATGCTCCTCTCCGTTTCCCTGCTTCCGGCGAACCCGGCCACGGCGGCGAGTCTTGCTGCCGATTCCGCCACGCCGGCGGCATAGCGACCCCGCGCGTATCTGCGCCCGCGTGACGGTCCGCGGGCGGGAATGGTTAGGTGGATGACATTCCAGCGGTGGACGGTGCCGCCGACGCGTTGGTCGCACCCACCGCATCTCACCGGTTGCATCGGCAGACGGATCGAGCACCTCGCCGCCGCCACCACCCCCGCCAATTCCCGTGCCGCCTTCGACGAACCGGTCTGGCTCGCCTTCGAGCAGTCCCACCTCCAGCTCCTCGACGCCGCGACGCGGATGGCGCTGCCGGCGGTCAGCGACGCGGAAGCGGCCGCCGCCTCAAGAGATGGAGCCCTCATTGGGGCGTGACCCAACCGGCCGTCTCCTCCGCCCACATCTGCGCCGCGATGGGCAATTTCCTGGTGATGGAATACCACGCCCTCGACGTCCACTGGTGGAGCGACCTCGTCGACGGCGATCCGCCGATCACCCAGGGCTTCATCCACCTGACCGACGACCGCGGCCACGGTCTGACGCTGGACGAGGACGTGGCGTCGGCATTTACAACCGCGGTCGAGTTTCTTCGGTCCGACCCCATACGCCGAGTCCCCGTTGCAATGACTCAGGTGCGCTGTTCGTCGTCGCCCTCGTCGACGGACGCGAGGAGTTCCCGAGACTTGGCGGCGCTCAGATAGAGACCGGCGGCTTTGAGCTCAATGAGCACCGGGGCGACAGTGGAGATCGCGCCGAGGCGCTTCGCAATCGGGAGAAGTCCGGCACTGCCGACGATCGTGAGTCCGTATCTTCGGGCGATCCGGCGCGCTCGCAGATCGTCGAGTATGACCGTGCAAGGCCAACCGATTTCTCGAGCGAGTACGATCGCTTCTGCCTCACCGGGACCGAGGTCTGCGGCGAGGAGGGAAAGGGCACCGGTATCGAGGGGTGCCTGCCGTCGAATCCACGGCGCCGTCGCCACATCGACCTCGCCGGCACGTCCTGAGGCGAGGTCAACCACTTCCTGCCAGACCGCGGGCGGGATAACAACATCGCCGAAGATTACGCGCAGGAGATCAAAGCGACCGATGCGGCTGTACAGAATCAGCGGACTGCTGTCGCTGACCGCGACCATCGGTCAATCTCGCCGAATCGTTCGCCAAACATCGTCGATCTCGCGGCGCATCTCCTCCGCGGTCTCGGGGCCGGATTCGACGCGCCACCTCACCATAAGATCCAGGATGTCGCCGCGGGTGACGCCGAGTGCGCGAGCTGCCTGGCCTTGGCTGATGCGACCTTCGCGCAGCAAATCGGCGACCAGGGTCTCCCGAGCCTTGGTTGCGGCCTCTTCGGGCGAGCCAAGCAACGCAAGGAGTTCTTCCGGTAACTCGATCGTCAGCGTTTGTGTTGCCATGGCGGTCTCCCAGAATGACGGATCGCGTACCGCATTGTGAATCGTCAATAGCGCGTTGTCGATGTGGCCGCCGGTACGGTCACTCGGAAGGCGAAGACGGCTGCAAATACCGGCTGCTCTCGGTCGTCTCGTTAGCCGACGGGCGGCGCCGGTTTCCGAAGACGGCGACGAACATGAAACTCTTGCCGGCGGCGTGCGGTGAGAAGAAGGCCGTCACCTCGTCGTCGGCGGAGGTCGAGCCGACGGCGCCGAGGCGGAGGGCGTGGGCGGCGAGTTGCAGGCGGCCGGCGAAGAGCGCGGCTTCGAGTTGGGCGAGGCGGTAGCCGCGATTGCCGTAGCGGTCGAGCACCGGCGTCAGGTCGGTCATCGCGTAGACGTTGACGTGGGCGTCGGAGGCGTAATCCTGACCGCAGGCGATCCGTGCCGCGCCGGCCCGCTTGTCGCCCTCGTCGAGCAGCTCGATCGCGTTCTGGGTCCGGTCGAAGACGTAGGTGCCGGGAGCGAGCCCTTCGACGTTGTTGACGATCAAGTAGGGAGCGAAGAGCGCGGGTGCCGCGGGATCGAGCGCGTCGAGCGCGGTGCCGTGCGTCGATTGTGCGAGGACGGTCGAGAAGAGCGGGAAGGGAAGCGGTGTCTCGGCCGCGTAGTGGCGATTGGAGCGCCGCCGCTGGATGACGTCGGCGATCGACTCCTGGGGGATTTCGGACGTGCCAAGCGGTTGCAGCGGCGTCGTCGAACCGCCGGGAGGGGGTGGGGTGTGGCGAAGCGGTGTCGCCCGCCACGACGCGGCATCGGCGCCGTTGGCGAGCGCCGAGGCGTGGTGCACCTCCCGGATCAACGGGAAGTCGATCTCGCGCGAGGAGATCGGTCGGGTCGGCAGGTCGAGCGGACCGACCGCCGGTGCGGCGGGCGGGCGGTCACCGGTCCGGCCCAGCGCGACGAGTGCCACGGCCGCCTCCCGCTCGCCGTCGACGTCGAGCAGGGCGTTGATCTGGTCGTCCGCGTAACCGAGGACGACCTTGGCCGGCAATTGCTCGCTGACGGCGAGGGCGAGGACGTTGGCGAGAAGGGTGCCGGTGTCCCAGTAGACGTGGCGATAGGCGCGTTCCTGATAGCGCCAGGCGTTGCGCCAGAAGGTGCTGGTGCAGACCGCGATCGCCGGCGCCGCGGCGACGGTCGGTTCGTCGCCGGTCGCCTCGGCGACGATTGTGCGGTAATCCCCGGCGCGCAAGCGGCGGAGACTGTGATCGTGGGCGGCGTACTGGTAGACGCCCGCGTCGAGACCGGGCAGTTGGCCGCAGACGAAATAGAGCTCCAGGTGATAGCGGGCTCCCGTGCAGCCGGCCGCGCGAAACTCGATCTCGCGGCCCCACGGACTGGTCCAACGTTTGAGCAGACCGTTCGACCAGAGGCAGAGTCGGGCGAGCGTGGCGAGATCGGGCACCGCTCCCTCACCCGGAACGTCGCCGGTCATGGCGAGCGCATCCAACGCGGTGACGGTCGTCGCCAGCGGTTCGCGCGGCAACGGGATCGGTTCGAGCGAGGTATAGATCTTGTAGGGAAACGGTTCGATCGCCGGGTCTTGCTCGCCGATGGCGGGACCGAGGTTCGGTGGGGTGCCCATCAGCAGATCGTCGTCGCCCTCCGCCGCGACGACGCGGGCGTACTTGGTCGCATTGTGGAACCGCCAGGCGGTTTCGGTGTTCCGGTTTTGCTCCGACATGCCCTGCCTCTCCTCGATCGGATGACCACCAGGGGACCTATTGTCGCGCCGCGGTCGGCGGACCGCCACGGTGTCTTCGCGATCGTGCGGATGGCACACTTGACCGCGTCGTGAAAGGAGTCTGCTCGTGCAACCGATCCGTCTCTTCGCCGCAACCGGCGACGCCGTCGCTCGCATCGACAGCAGCGATGGCGAACGATTCGATGTCGCGCTTTCGTTTGAGGGCAGCGGTGCCCAATGCCTCGCCGTCGATCCCGACGATCCGAACCGCATCTACGCCGGAACCTTCGACCGGGGCCTCTACCGCAGTCGCGACGGCGGTGCGACGTGGCAGCAGGTCGGCCGCGACGCGATCCCCCACCGGCGCGTTCTCTCGGTCGCCTTTTCACCGGCTCGCCGGAACAACGGCCGGGCCGCGATCTACACCGGTACCGAACCGAGCAACCTTTATCGCTCTGAGGACGACGGTCTGACCTGGGAGACGTTCCCGCGCCTGACCGAGTTGCCGAGCGCCCCGACCTGGTCGTTCCCACCGCGCCCGTGGACGAGCCACGTCCGCTGGATTGCCGCCCACCCGACCGATCCGGAGACGGTCTACGTCGGGATCGAACTCGGCGGCGTGATGCGCTCCCGCGACGGCGGCGTCACCTGGGAAGACCGCAAACCCGACAGCCAGCACGACTCCCACGCCCTCGCCACCCACCCCGCCGCCCCCGATCGCGTCTACGAGGCGGCCGGCGGCGGTATCGCCTGGTCGGACGACGCCGGTACAACCTGGCGCCCCCTGGACGCCGGCACGGACCGGCATTACACCTGGGGGCTCGCCGTCGACGCCGCCGATCCCGACCTCTGGTACGTCTCCGCCACCTACGGTGCGCGCGAGGCCCACCGCAACAACGGCGACGCCCGCGCGCTGCTCTACCGCAAGCGCGGCGATGCCCCTTGGCAATCGCTCAACGGCGGCACGTTGCCAAACCCGCTGCCGTACATGCCGTACGCGTTGCTCGCCCCGCGCGGCCACCCGGGTTCGCTAATCGCCGGTCTGCAGACCGGCGAGATCTGGTCGACGGAGGACGCGGGAGAGACCTGGCGGCGGTTGGACGTGAAACTGCCGGGGTTGCTGGCGTTGGGTGAAGCCGCCATGTCGTAGGGGCGGACCGGGTGTCCCCTGGGCGTTGTCCGCCCTGCCACGAACGCGCGTACGTACGAGGGCGGACACGGCGGTCCGCCCCTACGAAATTGCGATCTGGTAGTCGGACAGCAACTCGCACCCGGACTCGGTAATAAGGAAGGTGTTCTCGAGGCGGATACCGCGGTTGAGGTCGGGGGTGTCGGTACCGGGTTCGCAGGAGACGACGTTGCCGGGTTCGAGGACACCCGCGCGGTCGCGATTGAGGTCCGGTGCCTCGTGGGCGCGGACGCCGACGCCGTGACCGGCGTGGTGTCCCAGCCCGGCCTCGCGGAGATGCGGGTGCTCGCGGACGCGGCGGTCGATCCAGCGCCAGAGGTCGGTACCGCGGACGCCCGGTTTCAATTGCCCCGGCACATCGGCGACGATGGCCGCCATGTGGGCGAAAACCTCGCGCTGGAGCGGTGCCGGATCGCCGACCGCGAAGGTGCGGCAGAGATCGGACCAGTAGCCGCGGTAGACCGTCCAGGCGTCGACGACGTAGAGCTCGCCGGCACGAATTTCGCGATTGCGAGCGGGGCCGCCCTGCTCTCCCGCGCGGTAGTCGCCGTTGTGGAACACCGGTTCCCCGGCGCGCAGATTGGCCGCCCGGTGCCCCGCTTCCAGTACCGCCAACTCGTTGACTCCCGGCGCGATCGCCTGCCGTACCGCATCGTAGGCGGCCAGGGTGCAGGCGATGGATTCCCGCAGCAAGACAACCTCGTCCGGGTCCTTGCGCTTCTGCAGGTCGGCCAACCCGTCATCGATCGGCGCCCATTCGTCGGGGCGCAGCGTCTCCCCCAACACCTCGCCGACGTGTCGAGGCAGCGATTCGGCCTGCCACCCGATCCGGCGCACCGAAGCCGTGCCCGAAAGGCGTTCGGCCACCGCCCGCGCGAGCCGCCGCGTCAGATCGGGATTCATCGTGGCGAACAGGGCCGGTTCGTAGGTTGCCCGCTCGTCGACGGCCGCCGGTTCCTCCGCCGTGTGCGCCGCCAGGACGGCGCGGCCACCCGTCTCGAGATAGAGCAACACCGGAAACGCGGGCACCGCCGGCGCGAGGAACCCGGTCAGGTAGTACACATCGCGCGGATCGCTGATCAACGCGGCTCCGATTCCTCCGCGCTCAAGCAGCGCCCGAACCCGCTCCTGCCTCCCTCTGCAACCATCCCGTGTCAGCACCAACCGCCCTCCCCTGACGCCTGACGCCTCACCGTCCGCCGATCGCCAGCAGGATTCCCTCCTCCTTCATCGCCGGGCTGCTGGTGACGAAGAGGACGTCGCCGTCGTGCGGGGCGCGGATCTCGGCCAGTTGGTCGCCGAAGATGTCGTAGATGGCGCCGACGTCCTTGCCGGCCTCGACGCTGTCGCCGACCTTGACCGAGGGGTACCACATCCCCTCGGCCGGGGAGTAGAGCCAGGAGAACTGCTGAACCTCGACCGGCGGCGGCACCTGATGCGGCGCTCCGGTCAGCATCCCGAGGTGGCGCAAGACATTGTGGACGCCGTTGAAGAGCAGCTGCGTTTCCGGTTCGGTCAGGAGCCCGCAGCTCCCGGCCTCCGGCGTGATGCCGGGGATACCGGCCTGCGCCGCCGCCTGGATCGTCATCCCCGCCAAACCGGGTTGCGGTCGGTGGGTGACGACGTAGGGCAGACCGAACGCCTTCGCCATCCCCTCCGAGACGCGATCGACCTCCGGATTGCCGGAAGCGGACCAGACGGCGAAGGGCACGAGCGCCTCGACCATGTCGCCGCCGTGGAGGTCGATCAGGTAGTTCGCCGGTTGGATAATCGCGCGGAAGATGGCGTCCGCCATGACCTCGGTGAACGTCCCGTTCGGGTTGCCGGGGAAGAAGCGATTGGGATTCTTGTTGTCGATGGGGCAGACAAACGGTGAGCGCGGCAGGAAGGCCGGCACGTCGATCAGTGGCATGGAGACGACCGTGCCGCTCAGTTGGGCGGGATCGAGGTGCCGTGCCGTGCGGATGTTCGCCTCGATCGCCGGGTATTCGGTCGGGTGGACACCGGAGAGAAGCGCGAGACGTGGCCCATCGTTGGCGCCCCGAATGACGGTATAGGGCCACGACCAGTCCTTGAGTGTCGAGTTGGAAAACCTGAGCTGCCCGCGCTGCTTCGTTCCCGGCGCGGGAAGTTCGATCGCGTCGAGCGATTCCGCGATGCCAGTTGGCGAACCGGTCCCCTCGGTCACGGATATCCTTCCTCCGTACGATGCGCGTCGTGACGGCGCCGATCGGTGCCGTACGGGGCAGCATACCAACCCGGCGGGACGAACGAAGCGGAAAGGGACGGCATGGACCAGGACGCGATCGCCGAGATCACCCGCGGCGGTCTGATCGAAACGTTGGGGATCGATCTGCGGGAACTGACCGCCGAACGGGTCGTCGCCACGATGCCGGTGACGCCACGTCACGTCCAGATCTTCGGCCATCTGCACGGCGGCGCCAGCGTCGCCCTCGCGGAGACGGTCGCCAGCATCGGGTGCTTCCTTTCCTGCCCGCCGGGATACGGCGGGTTCGGGCTGGAGATCAACGCCAACCACCTCCGCCCCAAGCGCGACGGCGTGTTGACCGCCACGGGCGTCCCCCTCCACCGCGGACGCACGACGCACGTCTGGGACGTGAAGATCGCGGACGAAGCGGGGAAGCTCGTCTGCGTTTCGCGTTGCACGGTGGCGATCGTGGCGCTCGATTGGCGGTGAGACGGGCTTGGCGATCGTTCGCGGGATGTGACAAAAGGATGCGGAGGGAGGTGTCGTGGACGAGGTTGCGCGGAGTCATTGCCGGACGCTACCCGTCGGCGCCTCATCCAAGGTGCAGCGGTCGGACTCACCGCACCGCTCGGCGTCGCCGTGATGACCGGCAACTTCTGCGATCCGGTCAGAGGGGAAGACTTGGCCGAGGTCGGGAGCGGGGCGGCGTCCCGGTACGGGAGCAACTCGCGGGATCATGTAGACTGCGGTGCGGGATTCGTTGGTTCATCGGACAAGGACGCACGATGGTCAAAACGATGTCGGCGCCGGATGCGCAGGCTCATTTCACCGATCTGTTGGGAGCCGTGCATGAGACGCATGAGGCTGTCGTGGTTGAACAAAATGGTAAAGCGATCGCCGTCGTCATCAGTCCGGAAGACTTCGCGAAATTGCAGCGGTCTGCGGAGGACGGGTGGTGGGCATCGATCCAACGCGTCCAAGATCGTAATGAGGACAAGGACCCGGACGACGTGATGCGCGACATCACCGAACTTGTCGAGGAGGTTCGCCGCGAGCGGCGAGCGCGGTACCAGTCCCGTGCTCGCCGTTCTTGACACGAACCTCTTGGTCAGTGCCTTCATTCTCAAGCGTGGTGTTCCTCACGACATCCTTGTCGCTTGGCGCGCCAACGCCTTTGCGGTCGTGACGACGGAGCTCCTCTACCAGGAAATCGACGAAGTCTTGCGGCGGCCCAAGTTCGTGCGCACCTACGCCGCGACGGTTGAAGAAATCTCGGATTATTTGTCGTTCATTCGCTCGCGTTCGTGGTTCGTCGAACCGGCTTCCATCGTCGTGCCGCCTGTACGCGATCCCGACGATGAGCTGTTGTTGAGAGTCGCGCTGGGTGGTCAAGCCGACTACCTGGTGACGGGCGACAACGACCTCATCGCCCTGGCCGGCAATGAGGCACTGGGAGATCTTCGGGTCGTCACGCCACGCGCGTTTCTCGATCTTGTGCCCGCCGTCGATGCGGAGCGGGGATCGTGACGGTCGCCTACCGAATCCGCGGATCGAGCGCGTCCCGCAATCCGTCCCCGAAGAGATTGAACGCGAGCACCGTGAGCAAGATCGCTAGACCGGGGAAAAGACCCATCCACGGGCTGTCGCGCAGGAATTCGTGGCCCGATTTGAGCATGACGCCCCAATCGGCGGCGGGCGGTTGGGTGCCGAGTCCGATGAAGCTGAGACCGGCGGCGTAGATGATCGCCTGGCCGACCGAGAGGGTGGCCTGGACGATGATCGGTGCCCAGGCGTTGCTGAGGATGTGGCGGCTCATGATCTGGAAATCGGGTTGGCCGATCGCGCGGGCGGCCTCGACGTACTCCTTCTCCTTGATCGAGAGCACGGAGGCGCGGACGATCCGGGCAAAAGCCGGCACGTAGATGATGCCGACGGCGATGATGACGTTGTTGATCCCCGGTCCGAGGACGGCGACGATCCCGATCGCCAGCAACAACCACGGGAAGGCGAGCAGGATGTCGGTCAACCGCATGATGACCTGATCGGTCGCCCCGCCGTAGTAACCGGCGGCCAACCCGGCCGCGACGCCGAAGACGAGCGCGAAGACGACCGGCAGCAAACCGACCTGCAGCGCGACCCGGCTGCCGTAGATGACCCGGCTCAGCGTGTCCCGTCCGAACTCGTCGGTCCCCATCGGGTAGTCGCGACTCGGCGGTTTCAGCTTGTTGATGAACGACTGATCGGTCGGCGAGTGCGGTGCGATCGCCGGCGCGAAGATCGCCACGAGGACCAGAAGCAGGATGATCGCCAACCCCGCGATCGCCGCCTTGTCGTGCCGCAACCGCCGCGCCGCGTCGCCCCAAAGACTGGTCTGGCGACGTGCGCTCGGTTCGAGGGCGAGCGAAGCCGGTAGCCGGTAGCCGGTAGCCGGTAGCAACTCGTCGCGCTGCGCCATGAGCCCCCAAAGACCGGTCGCCAACCGGCCGTCACTCCTACCGGCTACCCGCTACCGGCTACCGGCTTCTCAACCATAATGGATACGCGGGTCCAGAAACGCGTAGATGAGATCGACCGCCAGGTTGATGAGGACGAAGAGGATCGCGATCAGCAGCGTGACGGCCTGGATCACCGGGTAGTCGCGGGCACCGATCGCGGTCACGACGTAGCGGCCGACACCCGGCCGCGCGAAGACCGTTTCGGTCAAAAAGGCGCCGGACAGCAGACCGCCGAACTGGAGCCCGATCACGGTCACGACCGGGATCAGGGCGTTCTTCAGCGCGTGGCGGACGATGACGAGCCGCTCGCGCAGACCCTTGGCGCGAGCCGTCCGCAGGTAGTCCTGACCGAGGACCTCCAGCATCGAGGAGCGGGTCATCCGGGCGATGATCGCCATCGGGATCGTCGAGAGGACGAAGGCGGGTAGGATCAGGTGGTCGAGACTGGAGCGGAGTGCCCGCCAGTTTCCGGTCAGGATGCTGTCGGTGACGTAGCCGTAGGTGATGTGGTGCAATTTTATCCCGCTGTCGAGGATGCCGGCGATCGGGAAGAGACCGAGCCGGAAACTGAGCAGGTAGATCAGGACGATTCCCGCCCAGTAGACCGGCATGCTGATCCCGAGCAGCGCGACGATCATCGACCCGTAGTCGAGCGCCGTGTTCCGCCGCGTCGCCGCGAGTACGCCGAGCGGAATCCCGAACACCAGGGCGATCAAGAGCGCGGCGATGCTCAACTCGATCGTCGCCCCGAAAAACTGGCGCAACTCCTTGCTGACCGGTTGGTGGGTCCGCAGGGATCGACCGAAGTCGAACGTCACCGTCGTCTTGATGAAGTAGGCGTACTGCACCGGCAGCGGCCGGTTCAGCCCGTACTCCTCGCGGATCTTGGCGACCTGGGCCGCGCTCGCCTTGTCCCCGGCCAGCGCGATCGCGGGATCGCCGGGAATCAGCTGCAACAAGACGAAGACGGCCGTCAGGATGCCGATCAACGTCGGCACCAGGAGGACGAGCCGGCGCAGGACGTAGCGGGTCATGGGCGAAGCCGCTAGCCGCTAGCCGCGAGCCGCTAGCCGTCGGTTTGGACGAGCGTGGCAGCCCTGGACGGAGCACCGCGGACGTCGTACTCCTCGCGGCTCGCGGCTCGCGGCTCACGGCTCTAGGACTTCTTCACCCCAGCCAGGTAGTAGATGTACGTCGGCTGGAGTTGGAAGTCGGTGACGTTGCTGCGGATGACGACCTGGTGCTTCTGGTAGCCGAGGAAGACCCAGGGGGCGTCGTCGACGATCATCTGCTCGGCCTGGTAGTAGAGCTGCTTGCGCTGCTCCTGGTCGGTGATTTGTTGTGCTTGCTCGAGCAGGGTCTCTACCTGTGGGTTGTCGTACCAGCTCGTGTTGGCGCCGCCCCAGTTCGGTTTGCCCAGCAGCGAGTAGAGGAAGTTGTCGGGATCGCCGTTGTCGCCCTGCCAACCGGAGAGCGAGCACTGGAATTTGTCGGCGCGGCGGTCGGCCCGGTACTGCGTCCACTCCTCGGTCTGGATGTCGGCCTCGACCCCGACCTGCTTCCAGTACTCCTGGATCGCGGTGCCGAGGCGGTCGGCCGCCGGGTTGTAGCCGCGGGGGATGGTGTAGACCATGAAGGTGAATTTGAGCGGGGTGCTTTCGCTGTAGCCGGCCGTCGTCAGCAGGTCCTTCGCCTTGGCCTGATCGAACGCGTACCCCTTCAGATCCGGGTTGTAGGCCCAGTCGGTCGGCGGCAGGACGCCGCCGGCCGGGACCATCGCGCCGCTGTAGAGTCCCTGCGAGAGTTCCTCCTTGTTGACGGCGTAGTTGAGCGCCTGACGGACTTCCTTGCTCTTGAAGGGATCCTTGCTGGTGTTGAACTCGACGTTGTTCGTGTTGAGCCCGGCCGCTTCGACGATCTGGAGGTCGGGGTTGTCCTTCGCCTTGTTGACGTCGTCGGGCGTCAGGAAGATCGCCATGTCGGTCTCGCCCGATTCGACCTGCTCCAGGCGCGTCGCGCTCTCCGGCGCGATCTTGAAGACGACCTGACTCACGCCCGGCGCACCGCCCCAGTACTTCGGATTGGCGGTCAGCGTCAACTGGCTATCGCGCGTCCAGTCGTCCGGGCTGGCCAGCATGAACGGGCCGGTCCCCGACGGGTTGACGCCGAGGTCGAGCGCGTACTTCTGCAGCGCCGTCGGGCTCGGGATGCCGAAAATCGGGATCGCCAGGTTGGCGAGGAGGGGCGAGTACGGTTTGGGCAGGGTGAAGGTGACGGTGGCGTCGTCGACCTTGGCGACTTCGCCGACGAGGTCGGTGAGGAAACCGGCCATGTACGGCATCTTGGTGGCGTCGAACTGGCTGCCCGGCGCGCCTTCCTTGATCGAGTTGTACCAGGTGATGACGGCGTCGGCGTTGAAGGGGGTCCCGTCGTGGAAGGTGACGCCCTGCCGGAGGTGGAAGGTGTAGGTCAGCGCGTCCGCGGAGATGTCCCAACTTTCGGCCAGACCCGGCCGCAATTTGGCGCTGCCGAGTTCGTAGAGCACCAGGCAGTCGTAGACGTTCGCGTTGGCGAAGTAGCCCTCCTGGGTATTCGTCTGGCGCGGGTCGAGTTGGTCGACGTCGGTCCCCATCCCGACGGCGAGTTGCGTCGCGTCCTGGGCGCGACCGCGGAGGGAGGGTGTCGCGCCCCTGCCGGCGGCCATCGCCGCGCCGGGGAGCGCGGTTGCCAGTACCGGCATCGCCGCCGCG
Source organism: Thermomicrobiales bacterium (assembly GCA_036558305.1). Lineage (GTDB taxonomy): Bacteria > Chloroflexota > Chloroflexia > Thermomicrobiales > UBA6265 > DATBFX01. The sequence continues at coordinate 20,006 of DATBFX010000525.1, forward strand.
GCACCCGATCGTTTCAATAACGAGCGGCGATCGAGCCGCGTGCGGGACACCCGATTGTCTGCGCGATCCTGCTCCGCCATCTGGGTCCTCCTCTTGCGTCGCCATCGGCACGCACCATCGCGTACCGATCGAGCGAACCTCGTGGATGGCGGAATCCTGCCACTAAGGCGGCCGGGCGGCAAGGACCGAGACGGACAGACGGACAGACGGACAGACGGATAGTAGCCTCTCGTGCAGTCTGTCCGTCTGTCCGTCTGCGTCAGATCGTGCGTTTCCCGGTCAACGCACCCAAGCCGAAGGCGACGATGACCGCGCCGAGGATGGCGACGATGAGGCTGCCGATGTTGAACCCGGCGTCGAAACCGTCGCCGCTGATCAGACCCCAGATGAAGCCGCCGACGATGGCGCCGACGATGCCCATCACGATGTTGAGAATCCAGCCTTGCTGGGCGTCGGTCCCGACGATCTTGCTGGCGATCCACCCCGCCAACGCGCCGAGAATGATCCAGGCGATGATCCCCATGTTCGGTTGCGCCTCCTTCAATCTTGTCTTTCGTTCCGATGCCGCGACGTCAGCGGCGCCTTCGTTACCGCATGCGCCTTGGCAAATATCGTGCCAGGGAGGCGTTGACCCCGGACGGCCATCGGCACGCTCCGTCGCGGTCAAGTGTCCGAGATCGTGAGCCAGTATCATGCTCGCTGTTGAGTCGTCATTCTGGCTGACGACCGGCGTCGACGACCCTCGCCGCGGAGGAGTCGGATGTCTACGCTCGCCACGCTCCTGCCCAACTCGGGCGGCAACGTCGATTTCGCCGCCATCCTCGACCACATCGCCGACGGGGTGACCCTGCGGGACGCGGGTGGCCGCCTCGTCTACGCCAATGCCGCGGCGGCGCACGCCCTCGGTTTCGCCTCCGCCGCGGAGTTGCTGGCGACACCGCTGACGGAGGTGTTCTCCAGGTACGTGGTCCTGGACGAAGACGGCCTGCCCATCCCGAGGGAACAGTTGCCGGTCCTGCGGGCGCTGGCGGGCGAGGCGGAGCCGGAGATGACGGTGCGGTTCCGTATCCTCGCGACCGGCGAGGAACGCTGGTCGAGTATCCGCGCCACACCGGTGCGCGACGCCGACGGACGCATCCGCGGTGTCGTCAACGTCTGGCACGACGTGACCGACCTCAAACGGAACGAGGGGACCCAGCGGCTGCTGGCCGAGGCCGGTGCCGCACTCGCCGCCTCGCTCGACGTCGAGGCCACCCTGGCGGCGGTGGCGCGGATGGCCGTGCCCGCCCTGGCGGATTGGTGCGTCGTTTTCCTGGCCGACGAGGACCACACCATCCGCCGGGTCGAGTTGGCGGCGGCCGAACCGGCGCGGGAGGCGATCCTGCGGCAAATCCAGGACCGCTTCCCGCCGGTCTGGGACGGCCCGTTGCCCGCGGCGCGGGCGATCCGCACCGGAGAGGCGATCGTCACGCCCGAGGCGAGCCCCGACTGGTTGGCGGAGTACACCGAAGACGGGGAATACCGCCAATTGGTGGCCGAGATCGGATTGCGGTCGGCACTGGCGGTGCCGCTCGCCGCCCGCGGCCGGACGCTGGGTGCGCTCAGTTTCGGGGCGGCGTCGCCCGGGCGGTTTGGTCCGGCCGAGGTCGCCGTGGCCAGGGAGTTGGCGAGCCGCGCCGCGCTGGCGGTCGACAACGCGCGCCTCTACGCCGAAGCGCAGGCCGCCGTCGCCGCGCGCGATCGCTTCCTGTCGATCGCCGCCCACGAGCTGCGCACCCCGATCGCCGTGCTGAAGGCCTTCGCCGAATTGCTGGCGCGGGAGCAGGCGCGGGGGACCGCCTCGCCCGAGCGGGTCAATCACCTCGTCGGTCGTGTCGTCGGGGGCGCCGAGCGGCTTGACCGCTTGACCAACGAACTGCTCGACGTGGCGCGTCTCCGCCTCGGTCAACTGCCCCTGCGACCGGAGTCGGTGAATCTGTCCTCGCTCGTGCGCGACGTCGTCGAGCGCCACCGCGAAGGGGCGGCGGAGACGCACCGGGTGGTCGTCGAAACCGCGGGGCGATGTCCGGTGGTGGCCGATCCGGACCGAATCGAGCAGGTGGTCGTCAACCTGTTGGAAAACGCGGTCAAGTATTCGCCGCGGGGCGGCACGGTGCGGGTGGCAGTCGATCAAGATCCCGACGGCGTACGAGTCAGTGTCGCCGACGAGGGGATCGGTCTGCCGGCAGGGGCGCTCGAATCGATCTTCGACCCGTTCGGGCGCGCCGCCAACGCGACCGAGAGCGGCATCCCCGGTCTCGGTCTGGGACTCCACATCGTCCGTTCGTTCGTCGAACGGCACGGCGGCCGGATCTGGGCGGAAAGCGCCGGCGAGGGTCGCGGCACGACGGTCTCGTTCTGGCTGCCGTGCGAATAGACCGCGGAGTCCTACCGCCGCCACTCGGGGTCGAGCGTCGCGCGCCGGAGGTTGTCGGTCCGGCTGAGGGGGCGCGCCAGCGCCAGGCGCGTCGTCAGCCTCGGCAAACTGGGCAACGCCAGCGGCGGCGGCGGCCGGCGGTCGCGGATAGAGAGCCGGCGCGGACCATTCGCCTCGGGCGGATTGGCCGGCGACCGATCCATCGCGGGTCCTTTCGCGCGTTGCATTCCTGGCGCCCGCGGTTGGGCAAGGTCAGGATAGGTCCTGCATCAGCGGCAATCTATGACGGTACAGGTGGATTCCCGGTTAGGACCTCGGTACGGTCTCGCGCGAAGCAGGGGACGGGCCGGCTGGGGGAGGGACCACCCGAGGGGATGTTTCCGGGGATGGTACCGTTCTCGTGTGACGGACCGATGGTAATCGCAAAGGAGCGATCATCCCCCATGGACATCCCCGACGTGCCGAACTGCTACCTGGAAACGATCGGCCGCGTAAGCGGGAGACCGCACGAGATCGAGATCTGGTACGCCGCGCGGGATGCGACGGTCTACCTGATGTCAGGTGGTCGCGACCGCGCCGATTGGGTGAAGAACCTCAAGAAGAACCCGCGGATTCGCCTTCGCATCGACGGCCGGACCTTCACCGGCGCCGCCGCGGTGATCGAAGGCACGGACGAGGAGCAGACCGCCCGCGAAACGGTCGTCGCCAAGTACTACGGTTGGACGGGCGGTCCGCTGCCGAACGCCTGGGCGCGGGAGTCGCTGCCGGTCGCGATTCGGCTGGAGACCGAAGCCGGTACCTGAACGGGCGGTCCCGGCCGGCGAATTCCGCTACCATGAAGTCCGCAATCCCGTGCGATCGCGTCATCCGAGATTAAGGCGAACTGGATCGAAAACCACAGTCGGGCCCCCACGATTGGATGGGGCATTCTCAGTTTCACGCCTAACGCAACCCCGATAAGATCACGCGAACGGGGAACAGATTCCCGTACGAGTCGGGTATTTGCGCCGTGGGACGAAGGCTCTACTGCATCATTCACGGTGCGACGCCGACTCTCGAAGATTTCAAGAGCGCGCGAGATCTGGGGAAGCCGCTCAGGTCTCAGCGGTACGAACGGGAATGGGCCGACGCCGTTTCGACGTACGACGATCTCGCTTACGCGATCGAGCGTGCGATCCAGACTCGGTTGCAACTCGGCCGCTATGTCGCCACGCTGGTGGTGCCGGATGACGGGAGTGTTGAGGTCGCACAAACGACCAGAGATCGACACCATTACAGCATCTATAGCGCCCGCCGAGAGGTTGCTGAGATTGGTGCAGGATAATCCTGTTCCAGTGAAAGGGAATCCGGAAGATGGACACGTTTTATGAGTTGATTGACCTCACATCCAGCAACGTTGTTGGTGAGTACGACAGCGAGGTGGAAGCGCTCGATGAAGTTCGCCGCTTCGCTGAAGAGTGCGACATTTCGGCAGTGAAGGATTATTCACTGATGAAGATAGACCAAGGTCGTCAATCGCTTGTGGCAATGCAAGATGCGTTGGTCAGACTCGCCACGGATCGCGAGCCGCAATCACCGAGCGGGGTGGTCCGGTCATTCCCAACGGGAGTTGGCCAGCCCCCTACTCGGTGAGGCTCCGATCCCGGAGGTTGGTTCATCTCCGCAAAGCTGAGCCGCGACGATCCGGGCGCTTGAACGGGCGGTCCCCGCCGGCGATTTCCGTTACCATGGGAATACGAGATTCGATACCTCACGACGAAAGGCGACCGATGCTCGATCTCTCGAAAGCCAAGGACAGACGCATCGATGAGCGGTTGCGCGCGGAACCGATCATCTGGCTTGCCAGCACGCGCCCTGACGGCAGACCGCACAACGTCCCGGTCTGGTTCTGGTGGGACGGCGAGACCGTCCTCATCTTCAGCCAACCCGACAAGCAGAAAGTCCGCAACCTCCGCCGTTCGCCCCACGTCGTCCTCGCCCTCAATGCCACCGACGAGGGCGAGGACGTGGCGATCATCGAAGGTGTCGCCGAACTGACCGCCCAGCCGACCTCGGAGTTGATGCTCCCCGCCTTCGCCGACAAATACGCCGATCTCTTCAAACGCGTCGGTTCCGACCCCGCCAGGATGGCCGCCGACTACTCCCAGCCGATCCGCGTCACGCCGACGAAGTTTCTGGCGTGGTATCCGGA